>DASUFV010000037.1:0-14198 GCA_036274415.1 Actinomycetes bacterium | reverse complement strand
TCCATATGACGGAGGGAACGCGTCGTTGCACCCAAACGGCGGACGCGCCAGGGCGGGGTCGCAGCGACTCCGTCACACCGCGACCCCGCCTTCAGCGGACCCTCACACCGGAGAGTCGGTCCGTAGATTGCCGTCGTCCAGCGCGTTGCTCGGTGGGCGTATATCGCCGGAGCCGAACACTGACGCAGAGCACCCGACGCTCTGATTCGCAGGCCCTGCGGCGGTCGTAGCTGCCGAAGAACTGGGGACGGTCACCCATGCGACCGCAAGAGCAGCGATCGCTGCTGTGGCAAAGATTCGTGGTCGACGCATCACACTCACGTCCCTTCCTGGACGGGAAAGATCTCTTGGGCCACAAGGCCGTGGGCCTCGCGGTGAACGGTGGTTGCAGCGTCCGCTGAAGGTGCATCAACGAGGCAGAAGACCTTCCCGTCGCCCTCGGAAACCCAGTAGCGCAGGTATTGGACGCCATGCGCGTTCTGCGTTTGAAGGTCAGCGAGATGGGCCTTCGCCACATCTGCCACGGCGACGCCACCGTCAATGCTGTGAACATCCATATAGAGCGGCACTTGCTTCTCCTTCCGAAACGGTGTGTGCACGTTAGGAAGGAAGAGGCGCACCTCAGCAGGGGAAGAGCACCCCAGGTTGGCGGTCGAAGACCCCTAATTCAGGGTCAGCCGACCGCTCACCACCTATACGGACGCCAGCAGCTCCGCTGCGGCGCGGCGGTTGTCGACTCCGAGCTTGGCCAGAACGGACGAAACGTGGTTGTCGACGGTCTTCGGTGAGATGACCAGCTTCTCGGCGATGTCGGCGTTCGTTGCCCCTGCGCCGATCAGCTCGAGCACCTCACGCTCGCGGGGTGTCAGGCCCAGCGGGTCGTCCCGCGTGGCAGCGCGGCGTCCACGCGGGATCGTCGCGACGCCCAACCGTCGCAGCTTCGCCTGCGCGATCTTGGACGCCGACGTGGCGCCGAGCTGGTCGAAGACCTCGAGCGCCTCACGCACTCCAACCTCGTCGCCGGAGTCGAGCAACGCCAGGGCGCGTTTGAAGGGTGCACCGATCGCTGCCCACTGATCGGACGCCGCGCGCCATTCGCCGGCGAGCTCGAGAGCGAAGGGTTCGGCGACACGCACATCGCGTGGTTCTGCGACTCCAAGTCGCCGCGCCCACGTGGCAAGAGCACCCAGGATCCAGGGGTCGTCAAGCACGTTCTTCTCGACGGCAAGCGCGGTGAGCTGACCAGCACCGTCGGCGTCACCGCTCAACCAACGGCCTTCGATCAGCCCGAGTCGGCCTTCGATGATGCCGTCCTCGCCACCCATTCCGGTGTAGATCTCGAGGGATTCCTCGAGCATCGCCACACCCTCAGGCTGCCCACGCCGTGCTTTGACCAGCCCCAGCGCGAGCAAAGGGTTGGCACGGTTCGATGGCGACAGGTACGGCCGTAGAAGCATTTCCTCTGCGACTTCGGAAGCCTCGTCCCAGCGTCCGGACATCTCCAAAGTGATCGCCTGCGCGCCGAGTAGACACCGGCTGTAAGTGGAGATGTCGTGTTCCTCGCAGTAGCCGATCCCCTCTTCAAATGTTGCGATTGCCGAACGCAGTTGGTAGGCACCGACTTGCATGGCCTGCAGGTTGGCGTACGCGCGGCCCACCTGAGGCATGGCGTCGCCCTCCTTAGCGCTTTCGAGTGCCCTGAACAGCTCGTCGAAGCCGTCCTTGCCCTGCTGCACCAAGAAGCACCCGAGGGTGTTCAGCGCATCGCTCTTGAGCGCTGCGTCGCTGAAGAGATCAGCCAGCTCGATCGCTCTTTGGCAGTAGTGCTCGCTTGATGGGTGCTCGCTTCCGACTTGACCAGCCAGTGAGGCGTAAGCCCATCCCAACTGGACCGTGTCGCCAAGGGGCGCGAGCATCTCGACAGCCTCGTGTGCCAGCTGCAGGGCTTCGCCACCCTCGCTCAATCGCCACATATTTCGCGCCAGTCGGCGCTTCGCGTCTCCGGCGCTGAGCGTGTCGCCCGCCTCGAGCCACAGACTCAGTGCCTCACGCGAGGCATCTGCGGCCTCGGGCCACCGATCGACCATCGACAGCTCTTCGGCCAACGCGGCGTAATACGCCGCGCGCTGCCCCGGCTCGATTCGGTCTGCGAAACGCAGTGTGCGCTCATATTGCGCGACGGCCTCGCGGTGGCTGGACATCTGGGCAGCCCGGCGTCCAGCAGCTGGCGCATACTTCACGACGCCTGCAGCATCTCCGGCTTCCTCGGCATGGTGCGCAAGACGCGCATCGTCGTTCGAGTGATTGCTTTCCAGGACGTGCAGCACCGATGCATGCAACGCCTGACGTCGATGGGCCGGCAGCGCTTCTTCGACCGCGAGGCGGATCAACTCATGCCGGAACCGAAACGCGCCCGGATCTGACATCAAAGCGCCTGATGTCAGGCACTCGTCGACGACGGCTGGCTCCGACGGGACGATGCGCACGAGTACATCGAGCTCAACGCGATTGCCGATGACTGCGGCTGCTTCGACAATCGCCCTGGCTTGCTCTGAGAGTCGTGCGAGCCGCGCATCGACAGCGGCCAGGGCTGACGGCGGTACTGCCGTCGACCCGGAGTCGAGCACCTCGCGGACGTAGAACGGGTTTCCTCCCGTGAGCCGGTACAACTCGTGGGGTTCGACCGACGCCTGCGACGCGAGCGTGCGCACCGCGTCCGACGACAGCGTCGGCAAGGACATCAGGCGCGACGAAGGTGCGTGCATGAGCTCACCGAGCAGTGCGCGAAGCGGGTGCCCGCGGCCCAGTCCGTCGTCGCGGTACGTCACCACCAGCAGCAGCGGCATGGCGCCCATGCGTCGAGAAAGGAAGCCGATCAGGTCGAGCGTCGCCTCGTCCGCCCAATGGACGTCCTCGAACACGAGCACCGTGAGCCCTGGGAGCCCTCGAAGGGTGTCGAGGAATGACCGGTAGAGCACGTCCCATCTGGTCTCGGTCCGGCAGGTCTCGGCGAAGTCGCCGCCGATCTCGTCAGCGATGTCGAAGAGGGGACGCAGCGGGTCCGGTGTGAACGAGCCGTCGCAGTTGCCTTGCAGCCACCGTTGATGGATTCCCAGTTCGCGCACGACCTCGAGCAGCGAGGTTTTGCCCACCCCCGCTTCGCCGGAGATCAGGGCCAAACGACCTCTCCCCTGGCGGGCAGATTCCGCGTACTCGGTCAAGGAAGCAACGAACGGTTCGCGCTCGAGCAGGCTCACTCGCCCATGGTCCCTGCCCGGATGCGCGGCGTCCAGGATTCGACCGAATCGGGGTTCGGGCAGACCCGAACCTGGCTTCTTGAGACACTGTGTCGTCCCGACCGCCCGACTCGCGAGGGGTCAGCCCCTACCGGAGGTTTTGCGTGCCCACCCATGACGCTCAGCTGTTCCTAGCCGGCTCGTACGTGGACGGTGAGACCGACGAAACTGTCACGCTGCACTCTCCGGTCACCGGAGAGCACCTGGCCGACCTGCCCGTCCCATCCAGCGACCAGGTCGACCGCGCTGTTGCCGCCGCCCGCAGCGCGTTCGACGACTACCGGCACTGGTCCGCGCAGGAGCGTGCTGACCTGTGTCACCGCGTGGCCGACCTGATTGAGCAGAACGCCGACGAGCTGGCGAGGCTCACCACGATCGAGCAGGGCAAGCCGTACCACTCCGAGGCGCACGATGACGTCGAGGACACTGCCAGTCTGTTCGCCGTCTCGGCGGAGGACGCGCTGCGGCTGTACGGCGAGACGATTCCGTCTGCAGAGCGCGACAAGCAGATGATGACGTGGCGCGCGCCGATCGGTGTGTGGGCCGGCATCACTCCATGGAACTTCCCCCTGATGATCGCGGCGGAGTTCATCGCGCCGGCGCTCGCCACTGGCAACGCCATCGTCGCCAAGCCGCCGGCAATCACGCCGCTCGCTGCTCTCGCGCTCGGTCGACTGCTGAAGGAGGCCGGCGTCCCCGACGGCCTTGTGTCGATCCTTCCCGGCGAAGGCGCCGTCGGTGAGCAACTCGTGACACACCCCGGAATCGACGCGATCGGCTTCGTGGGCTCGTCGACTACCGCAGAGCGCATCGTCAAAGCCGCTGGGTTGAAGCGCTCGATCATCGAGGCGTCCGGCAATGGTCCCGTTGTGGTACTCGCGGACGCCGACCTTACGAAGGCGGCTGAGGCTGCGGTGTACGGCGCCTACTGGAACGCCGGACAGGTCTGCTGCGCCACCGAGAGGGTGATCGTGGACGCGTCCGTGGTCGACGAGTTCACCCTCGAGGCGCGCAAGGCTGCCGAGGCGGTTTCGCTGGGCGACCCGTTCGCGGAGTCGACGAACATGGGTCCGCTGTGCAACGAGATGACCGCGGCCAAGATGGACGCCCATGTTGCCGACGCTGTGGCGTCCGGTGCGGAGGTGCTAACCGGCGGTGGACGCCGCAGCGAGCAGCCCACGGATCTGTACTACGAGTTGACCGTGTTGTCCGGGGTCACCGAGCAGATGCTGGTCAGCCGCGAGGAGTCGTTCGGGCCGATCGTGCCGATCATTGCGGCGAACGGTGACGACGAGGCGCTGCGCATCGCCAACTCCGACGCACTCGGCCTGCAGGCGGCGGTGTTCACGCAGTCGCTGAAGCGCGCGTTCCGGTTCAGCCAGGAGCTGCGCGTCGGTTCCGTGGTAGTGAACGACACCACCGATTACTTCGAGAACGCCCAGCCGTTCGGCGGCGCCGGCGGCACCCGCACCGGATGGGGCCGAGTCGGTGGGCTGGCCCAGCTCCGCGACATGACCGACGTTCGCACCACCGTCTTCAGCCTGGACTGACGCACCGCGGCATAACGCACGTCGTCCCAGCCCACCCCGTTTGGGTGCAACGACGCGTTCCCTCCGTCATATGGAACTTTCACCACTTCATGAGGATCGACCACGGGACGCCGTCCGCGGTTGACTTTGCGATAGTTCCGTCATTTGGAGGGAACGCGTCGTTGCACCCAAAAGGCAGTGGAGGTTCTCGTGTCCGAGGTTGCTGTGCCAGGTGGCTCGTCCTCACTACTGCTGTGGCCGACTGAGCGGCGACGCCGACGGAACACGATGCTGCGGGACGCCCTCGTGGCCGCGGCGATCGCTGTGCTGGCGTGGGCGGGGTACCGCATCTACGTCCTGGTCGACCGACTGAGAGCGGTGACGGACGCCGCACGCGACGCTGGCACCTCGGTGCAGAACGGCTTCGACTCTGCCGCGGACGTCGTGTCCGGTGCACCGGTCATCGGGGACCAGCTGTCGTCCGCACTGCAGTCGGCCGGCTCGCAGAGCGGCGGCAACGTCATCGACCTCGCCCTCACCGGTGACACAGCGATTCACCGGCTCGCGTTGGCACTCGGTTGGTTGACGTTCCTCATCCCGGTCGCCTTCATCCTGGTTCTCTACATCCCCATTCGGGTGGCCCAGATCCGGCGCCTGCGCTCATCGGCACGCGTCTATCGTGACGAGCACTCCCCCGAGCGCCGCCGCTTGCTGGCAATGCGCGCGGCGATGTCGCTGCCGGTCGATCGCCTGCTCGACTACACCGCCGACCCGATCGGCGACCTCGTTCGCGGCGATCACGACGCCCTCGTCGAGGCACTGCTCGCGGACGCCGGACTCGCTCCGCTCGCGGCGTCGACGTGAGGCGTCCTACGACGCGACGTGCCGAGCGACCCACAGCTCCTCGACCGGCCAGCGGCTCGCCCACTCGGTCGACGCGATGTCGAGGTAGTCGGCGTAATTGCTGGGCTTCACGTCGGCGTCCGGGTACAGCTCGTGCAACTGCTCGACGACGAATCCGAAGCGACGCAACACGCTGATCCACTCGCCATGGCTGAGATGGAATTCCGTGCCGCCCCCGGGCCACGTCACTTCGCGAACGTCGCGCTGGCCGCGTAGCAGCTCGAATCCCGCGGTTCCACCTTCCGCAGGCACACACAACGCCGAAATGACACTGTTCACGAGGAACAGCAGACGTCCACGCGGGCGCATCACGCGCGCGGCTTCTCCGATCCATGCCTCCGGATCGCACCACACGCCGACGCCGTGCTCACTCACGACGAGATCGAACGACACGTCCGGCAAAGGCAGCGACTCAGCATTAGCCTCGATCAGGTCGAACCGGACGCCGAACTCGCTCTGGCAGCGGCGTGCAGTCGCGAGTTGCTCGGGTGAGAAGTCGACAGCCGTCACGCGTGCGCCGCGTTTCGTGAGCCAAGCCGAGAAATAGCCAGTGCCACATGCCAGATCGAGTACGTCCAACCCCGACACGTCGCCCAGAACGCCGACCCGACTCTCAGGTGTCGCCGTGAGCCCCCACGTGATCTGGTCCGCTGCCCAGCGTGCGGCTGCGTCCGCGTCCGTGACGTCGGCGTTCACTCGCGCCCAGAGATCGCGGTTGCGCCGGATGCGGTCGTTCCGAGTCATGGCCAACAGTGACACAGGACGCCGGCGCGACCAGCACTCGGCGGGCCTTAAGCATTGCCCGGGCGGTCGCCGACCACTAGCGTCCGGCCACGGGGGTGTCTCCGGAGGAGGGCGCATGGCAGATGCGAGCGGAATGCTCCGCCTCGAACAGTTGAAGAGTGCCGTCGAAAAAGGTGACATCGACACCGTCGTTATCGCGATCGTCGACATGCAGGGCCGTCTGCAGGGCAAGCGCACCGCGGCCCGCTACTTCCTCAACGAAGTCGCCAAGCACGGCACCGAGGGATGCAACTACCTCCTCGCCGTCGACGTCGACATGAACACGGTCGACGGGTACGCCATGTCGTCGTGGAGCACCGGCTACGGCGACTTCGTCATGCATCCCGACTTCGACACGCTGCGCCTCACACCCTGGCAGCCAGGCACCGCGATGCTCGTGGCAGACCTGCAGTGGGAGGACGGGTCGGACGTCGTGGCGTCCCCAAGGCAGATCCTCCGCCGCCAGCTCGCGCGACTCGCAGACCTGGGCCTGACCGCCTACGTCGGCACCGAGCTGGAGTTCATCGTCTTCCGCGACAGCTACGAAGAGGCGTGGGACAAGGGCTACCGCGATCTCAATCCGGCCAACCAGTACAACGTCGACTACTCGCTACTCGGCACCGCGCGCATCGAGCCCCTCCTGCGACGCATCCGCAACTCGATGGAATCGGCCGGCCTCTACGTCGAGTCGGCCAAGGGTGAGTGCAACCTCGGCCAGCACGAGATCGCGTTCCGCTACGACGAAGCTCTTCGCACGGCGGATAACCACTCGATCTACAAAGAGGCCGCCAAAGAGATCGCAGCGCAAGAGGGAATGTCGCTCACCTTCATGGCCAAGTACAACGAACGCGAGGGCAACTCGTGTCACATCCACATCTCGGTGCGCGGGAACGGCAATGGTCATCCGGACGGGGCCCCCGTCATGGCGGACGCCGGGGACCACGCCGAGCTGTCACCGCTCGGACGCAACTTCGTGGCAGGCCAGCTCGCGCATCTGCGCGAACTGACATTGTTCTCGGCACCGAACGTGAACTCGTACAAGCGGTTCGTGCCTGGCTCATTCGCGCCAACGACGGTGGCGTGGGGACGCGACAACCGCACGTGCGCGATCCGTCTCGTCGGGCACGGGGAGGCGCTCCGAATGGAGAACCGCGTGCCCGGAGGCGACATCAACCCGTACCTCGCCGTCTCGGCCCTCGTGGCAGCCGGTATCGATGGCATCGAGCAAGGAATGGATCTCGAGGACGCCCTGGTCGGCAACGCGTACGAACGCGACCTGCCGAAGGTGCCGCACACCCTCGATGACGCACTGCGCCTTTGGGAGGGCTCCAGCTTCGCGCGTAGTGCGTTCGGGGACGATGTCGTCGACCACTACGCGAACATGGCGAAGGTCGAGCTCCAGTCGTTCAACTCGACGGTCACCGACTGGGAACGCCGCCGCAACTTCGAACGGTTCTAGGTTCTGCCCATGACGGCCACCTACGACGTGATCAACCCGGCGGACGAGACGGTCGTGCGAACTGTCGAGCTCGCCGATCTCGAGGCAACCGATGCGGCGATCGAGCGGGCGGCGAAGGCGTTCGAGTCGTGGCGAAACGTCACCCCGGGCGATCGCGCTCGCATGCTGCGGTCGTTCGCGTCAGCGGTCGACGCTCACATCGAAGAACTGGCCCAGCTCGAAGTAGCGAACGCCGGCCACACCATCAGCAATGCCCGTGGCGAAGCTGCCAATGTCAGGGACGTCCTCAACTATTACTCCGCTGCTCCAGAGCGCCTGTTCGGTCGTCAGATCCCGGTGGCCAACGGCGTCAACATCACGTTCAAGGAGCCGCTCGGGGTTGTGGGCGTCATCGTCCCCTGGAACTTCCCCATGCCGATCGCGGGCTGGGGTTTTGCACCCGCTCTGGCTGCCGGCAACACGGTCGTCCTGAAGCCGGCCGAGATGACGCCGCTCACCGCGATGCGGATCGGTGAGCTCGCCCTCGAGGCGGGTCTCCCCCCTGACGTCTTCACGGTGATCCCTGGCAAGGGCTCCGTCGTCGGAGAGCGCTTCGTCACACACCCAGCAGTCCGCAAGCTCGTGTTCACCGGTTCGACCGAAGTAGGCAAGCACGTCATGCGCGGCGCGGCCGAGCACGTCAAGAGGGTCACCCTCGAGCTCGGCGGCAAGAGCGCGAACGTCGTGTTCGCCGACGCCGATCTCGAACAGGCTGCAGCGACTGCGCCTTACGGCGTCTTCGACAACGCCGGCCAGGACTGTTGTGCCCGATCACGTATCCTGGTCGAACGCTCGGCCTACGACCGATTCATGGAGCTGCTGGAACCCGCGGTGCAAGGCGTCCGGGTCGAAGACCCGAAGTCGGAGTCCGCCGAGATGGGTCCGCTGATCAGTCGCGACCAGTGGAAGACAGTGTCCTCGTTCGTCCCTGACGACTCCCCCATCGCCATCCGCGGTTCTGCGCCAGAGGCTCCTGGGTTTTGGTTCCCGCCCACCGTCCTCGCGCCGGTCGACCCCTCAGACCGCGCGTTCCGCGAGGAGATCTTCGGGCCGGTTGTTGTCGTCGTGCCCTTCGAGGACGAAACCGACGCCATCCGGCTCGCCAACGACTCCGACTACGGCCTGTCCGGTTCGATCTGGACCAACGATGTCGGACGCGCCATGCGCGTCTCGCGAGGCATCGAGACCGGCAACCTCTCGGTCAACTCGCACTCGTCCGTCAGGTATTGGACGCCCTTCGGGGGTTTCAAGCAGTCCGGCCTCGGCCGCGAGCTCGGGCCTGATGCCGTCGACGCGTTCGTCGAGGTCAAGAACGTCTTTATCGCTACAGAAGGGTGAACAGTGGATCGACTCGAGGGTCGCGTTGCGGTCATCACGGGGGCTGCGGGTGGGATCGGCCTGGCAACCGCAAAGCGGATGGCGTCAGAGGGTGCGCGCGTCGTCCTCGTCGACATGAACGACGAGGCGGGCGTGGCCGCGGCCGACGAGCTCGGCGGTAAGTACATCCACGCGGACGTCACGAGCCCGGCCGACAACGAGCGCATGTATCGCGAAACCTTCGATGCATTCGGGAGCGTCGACATCGCGTTTCACAACGCCGGCATCTCTCCCCCGCAGGACGACTCAATCCTCGAGACCGACATGGACGCCTGGCGCCTCGTGCAGGAGGTCAATCTGACATCGGTCTACCTCGGCTGTAAGACGGTCATCCCCTACATGCAGCGCCAGGGCAAGGGCTCGATCATCAACACCGCGTCCTTCGTCGCGACCATGGGAGCCGCGACCTCGCAGATCTCGTACACGGCGAGCAAAGGTGGCGTGTTGGCGATGACTCGCGAGCTGGGCGTGCAGTTCGCTCGCGAAGGCATCCGGGTGAACGCGATCTCGCCCGGCCCAGTTGCCACGCCTCTATTGCTGGAACTGTTTGCCAAGGACCCCGAGCGCGCTCAACGGCGGCTGGTACACGTACCGATGGGGCGCTTCGGTCAGCCGGAGGAGATCGCCGCGGCGGTCACGTTCCTGGCGAGTGATGACGCCTCCTTCATGACGGCGTCCAACTTCCTCGTCGACGGCGGCATCAGCGGCGCCTACGTCACTCCTCTGTAGGCGCCGATCCTGCGCGCAGCTTTTCAGCATCAGCCAGCGTCTTGAGTACGTGGCCGCCGACGAGCAGCATGGTGGCGATTGCCACCGAGCCTGTCGCAATCACCACCGCGATGATCAGCGACAGCTCGTCGACTCCCTCTCGCCCATTCGACGCGAAGGTCAGCCAGACCCAGCCCAAAGCGACGAATGCGACAGCAAATGGAAGCAACGACGCGGTGGCCAGGCTTCGACCGCGCTCCCTCAGCAGGTCGGACGCAGGCGCCACCTCAGTCACCATCGCGAACCCCTTCGTCACAGGTGAGCGAAGACTAGCGATCCATCCAGCTCATTGGCGGTGCTTTTGCCACCGTGGCGGTAGCAAAGTCACCGCGAATGGCCGGACGCGGCTTCCACCAACGCGTCGAAGAGGCGTGGGTCGTCGCCGGCTTCCGGGTGCCACAACACCCCGAGTGCAAACGTGCGGCCAGGAATCTCGACCGCCTCGATGGTGTCGTCGTGTCCGCGTCCAGCGATGCGGAGCGAACCGGGATCGGCAACCCCCTGATGGTGATAGCTCTTGACGGTCACCGAGTCTCCAAGGACGGAGTGCGCGATCGTTCCGGGAACCAGCGACACTTCGTGCAGGCCGAACACACCAGGTGAAGGCCGATGGTCGTGATGGCCAACGACATCCGGAAGGTGCTGCTCGAGATGTCCGCGTGCGTGCACGGTCATGACCTGCAGTCCCCGACAGATGCCCAACACCGGTAAGTCGCGCTCCAACGCACTGTTCAGCAGCGCTACCTCGCCGGCATCGCGGTCCTCGCGCCAGCCTGCCGTCTCGGCATGAGGCTGCTGCCCGTAGAGCTCGGGGTTGAGGTCAGCGCCGCCCGCCAGCAGCAAGCCGTCGAGCCGGTCGATGACCGCTGGATCTAACGCGGTGGACGGAGGGATCACAACCGGTAGACCGCCGGCCGCAGACACCTGGTCGACGTAGGCAGCCGGAATCAGCACTGCGGGTTGGTCCCACACGCCCCAACGGGCTTGCTCCCGGTAGGCAGAGATGCCTATGACCGGACGACTCATGCCGCCCACTCTCGCATGGGCGGCATGAGTCGTCGGTTCAGCTGCGTCGTGTTACTAGTTATCGGGCGGGAAGTACTCGGCTGCGCCGGACTCCTCTTCACGTTCAGTCACGTCGTACCCCTCGGTCTCGGGGTGCCCGTGCTTCCCGCGAGTCACCGCGAACTCCTCCTCGGGAGAGAGGACGAGTCGTGTGCGACCGAACAGGGCGAAGTACACCAACCCGATCGCATAGAAGATGGCGATCCCCGTGATGGCGTCTCGATATGCCTCGTTGAACGGCAGGGCGATCAACGTGACCAGCGCAATCAGACCCGCGACCGCAGCCCCCCATGATCCCGAAGGGCTCACGTACGGTCTGCTGACGTCAGGGAACCGCTGCCGCAGGATGAGGAAAGCGACCATCTGCAGCAGATACGAGATCACCGCGCCGAACACTGCGATGTTAAGCAGCTTGCCGGCAACAATGTCACCGGTTTCGTCCTGCACCACGCTAAGCCCGAACACCAGCGCCACACCGATGATGGCGCTCACCAACAGCGCCACATAAGGCACCTTGGTCTGGCCGGTGAGTGAGAGGAACTTGGGGTAGTAGCCGGCACGCGACAGCGAGTACATGTTGCGACCTGCTGCGAACATGATGCCTTGGAATGAGGCGATCAGACCGGTCAGTGCGAACAGCGATAGCAGCGCCGCGATGTCACTGTTCGGGAAGATGACGCGGAACCCGTCAAGGATCGGCTCGGCGCTTCCTGAGATCTCTGCGGATCCCATGACTCCCGGATTGAGCAGCAACACCAAACCACCGGTGACCATGAGCGTGATGAGTCCCCACATTGATCCGCGCGGAATGTCTTCCTGCGGGGTGTGAGTCTCTTCTGCCGCCAACGGTAATTCCTCGATGCCGAGGTAGAACCAGATCGCGAACGGCAAAGCGGCGAGTACTCCCGTCAAGCCGAACGGCATGAAGGTGCTGTTGTCCCCCTCAGGCGTGATGTTGGAAAGGTTGTCCCACGAGAACTCGCCGGAGAAGATCGCCGAGATGAAGAAGAACCCCAGAACCGCGAGTGACAGGATCGTGATGATCATCGCGAACCGGAATGAGGCAGCGGCGCCCGCAGAGTTCAGGGCTACGAAGATCACGTAGAAGACGACCACCCATGCCCAAAGCGGCATTGTGAAACCGAACAGGTCGTCAGTGATGGCATCGGCGTAGAGGCCGGAGAAGGTGCCGACAACCGCAGTCGTGATGACGTACTCGATCGTTTCAGCGAGTCCCGTCACATAGCCACCCCAGGGCCCCATCGCAGAACGCGCGAACGAGTAGGCACCGCCGGTGTGTGGCATCGTCGCCGACATTTCGGCGATGCTCCACACCATGAACAGGAACATCACCGTGATGATGACCGTGGCGACCAGCATTCCGCCCCAGCCCGCTTCGGTGATACCGAAGTTCCACCCCGAGAAGTCACCCGAGATAACAGCAGCTACGCCCAGCCCCCAAAGTGACCAGGCACCCGCGTGACGTTTGAGACCGCGTTTTTCGAAGTAACCCTCACCGGCGTGTTCATACCGAACGCCGCTGGTCTGCATCGGCCCGGTGTGGCCGGTTTTCTTACTCGTGTCCGCCACTGCTCCTCCTCCGTGCCCTCATCGAGGTCGCGTGGCCCCCGCTCCCACACGAAGGTGATCAGGGCATGTGTGGCAGAGATCACAAGGGAAGTCAAGGACTGATGTCATGCCGTGACCTGCGGACTTCTTGTTGACCGGCGAGTAACTTCGGGACGCCCGGACGAGTCAGGCCTCCGAGACCGCCACGGGGGCTGGCCCCTCCGTTGTGGCCACCCGGAACCGGAACTCATGGATGGGTCGGTACCGGTCGTACAACGTGATGAGGACGCTGAACAAGAACAGGAAGAAGAGCACGTCGCGGAAGTTCGAGTCGACACCGAGCAGCAGGTCGAGGACGCCGACGATGCCCAGGTTCACGACCAGGCGGGCGCCGAACGACACCAGCACCGACTCGGTGCTCCAGTTACGGCGCACGACAAAGAGGACCATGGCGGCATTCAGCACGATCAGTCCGGCAACCCAGAGGAACAGCGCAAGGCTGCTGATCTGCGTCTCAGGCAGGATCGACGCGAATATCACGAACAACAAGCCGATCAGAAGCACCTTCTCTCCCGTCGCGGCAGACCAGACGCGTCCGTGGTCTGCCATGAACGCATAACGCTCCTTGCCCGTGTCCATCTCTTCTGGCAGGGGTGGCGCCGTGATGACCCATGCGTGGTCAGCCGGGTCGAGGCGCGGTCGGATTGCCCACCAGAACACGGCCGCGCCCACCAGCGACGCCACGACGATGGCGGGCAAGAACCAGGGGACGTCTCGGACGGTGTCCGTGAAATCGAGCTGCGCGATGTGAATCCAGTACTCCTGCGGCAGCTTGATGACCATCCAGATGAACGCCGCCACCGCGATCCAGAACTTCAGCTGAAAGCGCACGGTGTTCCAACGCGACCGGATGCCTTCGTAGGCGATGAAGAAGTACTCGAACGTGTTGGGAAACACCATCAGCAGAGCACGCACCTGGCTGAGCTCGAAAGCGACCACCCCGATCTGGCGGTAGAAGAACAGGAATCGGGAGACCTCGAAGGCCTTGAGGTTTAGCCAGTTGCGCATCGTCGAGATGTACGCGACGCCGAGATAGAAGACGTCCATGGCCTTGTCGTAGCCCTGGTAGAACGGCGGGTCGTAGCCGAACCACTGGAAGACCGTCTGATCCATGCCATCGACCACGAGACACGCGACCACGCCGGGCAGTGGGTATCGCAGGATGGCGAGTGGCAGGAGAAACCGCGTGAGCAGCACGCAGCCAAAGATGACCTCGAAGGGCACTCGCCCGTCACCCCCGCGCAGCGAGCAACGACGCGAGCAGCTGCCGATCCTCCGCGCTGAGCCAGAGCTCGTCGAACATGCGTCCGCCCGAGTCGAGCATCGCCGACACCAACGGCCCTGCCCAGG
>DASUFV010000036.1:0-8170 GCA_036274415.1 Actinomycetes bacterium | reverse complement strand
TAGCCATGCCACCAGCAGATCGGCGCGGCGTTGGTCCATCGTGCGGGCGTCGCCAGCGCCCAGGTCGTGCGCGGCAGCGGTCAACGCTTGCTGGATCTGGCGCGCCTCCACAGAGGGCAGCCACGCCCACAGCTCGCTCATGCCATCGTCAGACGGCGTGATCGTCACCTTGCGCTCTTGCTCAGCCCTACCGCGGCGAAGCTCGGCAACCTCGGGCGCCACCTTCAGCACCCGACGTCGCAGCCAGGTGCGGGTCTGCGACCAGGTGTGGGTTTGGGCGTGCTCGACCCCGGCGCCCGCGAGCTGCTCGGTGACCTCGGTGATCTGAGCCGGCCTCCAACCGCCGGACACCTCTGGGTCGGACAGAGCCGTCAACTCGTCGCTGATGGTCTTGACCTTACGGGCATCGATCTGACCGGCCCGCCACGCCTCGGCCACCGCCGGATACTCCAACGATCGCAGCGCCAGCCCGTATCGGCGTCCTGCCGCCTCCTTGGTGCAAGCCAGCAGCACCCCGATCTCATCCGGCACGAACTCCCGGTGACTGCGTCCTGGCAGACCAGTCGCGGCGAACTCCGCCGCATCCAACTGTCGAGCCTCGTGGTCCATCGCCACCATCACGGTGGCCTGCGCAGCATCAGCTGCATTGCGCACCCGCTCCAAACCCACCAACAGCTCCCGCAGCCGATCATCGGTGCGAGCCCGCGCATCCATTTCAGAGCCGGGGCCGTCCAGCGACGCAACCGTCAGCAACAACTCATCGATCGAGTCGCCAATAGCGGCCACCCGATCGGTGAGAGTCCCAATGCTGTTCGGCATGACGCAGACCCTGCCACCAGGGTCTGACAACGATCGACGCTATGGCGACCAGGCGTTGACCTGGATCATCTCGCTACCGTGGACGACGTGTCCACGGCGAGCGAACTGACAGTTGGGCAACTGTCGCGACGCGGCTTTGTTGATGCGTCGAGGGCACGCACCGAGTGGATCGCGCTGCAAGAGCAACATCCGTCGCTGAGCGAGAGTCTCCTGGATCAACTGGGAGACACGGCTGATCCGGACGCGGCCCTGACTGGTCTGAGCCGCGTGTTGCGTGCGGAGTCGACGACCGAACAGCTGATCGAGCAAGTCTTCACGAACCCGGCCTGCACGGGACGCGTCCTGGCGGTTCTCGGCGCCAGCAGTGCGCTGACCGACCACCTGGTGAGACGTCCGGAAGACTGCGTCCTGCTCGCAGACGAGCGGCTCACCACAACCCGGCCGACTGCGAACGCGCTTCGCATCGAGCTACTCCGCGCCGTCGGTGCCGACCCTGCTGCTGACCGACCGAGCGCAGCGACAGCAGACGCGACGTCCCAGGACGCGCTCCGCGTGGCGTACCGACGTGCCCTGCTGAAGGTGGCAGCCAGAGACCTCACCACGGCTCCGGACGTCATGGACACCGCAGGGGAACTCGCCGATCTCGCAGCTGCCGCCCTTGATGCCGCTCTGGCGATCGCCCGTACGGAGATCGGAGCAGAAGCCCACACGGTCAGGCTGGCCATCATCGGTATGGGCAAGTGCGGTGGCCGCGAATTGAACTATGTCAGCGATGTCGACGTCATCTATGTCGTCGAACCCGTCGAGGGAGTTGACGAACAGGAAGCCACGCGCATCGGCGATCGATTGGCGGCGGCGACGGCTCGCGCGTGCTCGACCGTTACCGCCGAGGGCGCGTTGTGGGAGGTCGACGCCGCACTCCGCCCGGAAGGCAAAGCGGGAGCCCTCACCCGGACGCTGGCGAGTCACGTCACCTACTACCAACGTTGGGCGAAGACCTGGGAGTTCCAGGCGCTGCTCAAAGCTCGAGCTGCAGCCGGTGATCTCGCCCTGGCTGCCGCGTATCTGCAGGCCGTGGGCCCGATGGTGTGGGAGGCCGCGGGTCGCGAAGGGTTCGTCGACGACGTTCAACAGATGCGTCGGCGCGTAGAGGCGCAGTTGTCGGCTGGAGAAGTGCGTCGCGAGCTGAAGCTAGGGCCAGGCGGCCTACGCGACATCGAGTTCGCGGTGCAGCTGCTGCAGCTCGTGCACGGCAGGTCCGATCCCAGCCTTCGCAGCGGCAACACGATGGAGGCGCTCACTGCACTTTCCGCCGGGGGATATGTGGGACGCGATGACGCGGCATCGCTCGGTGACGCGTACCGATTCCTGCGCCTCTTGGAGCACCGGTTGCAGCTGCGCCGCCTGAGGCGTACTCACCTCATGCCGGACGACGCGGCTGAGTTACGCACGCTGGGGCGTTCTGTGGGGTTCACGACCGACCCGGTCGAAGAGCTGACCACCGCTTGGCGGCAGCACTCCATCGAGGCGCGGCGACTGCACGAGAAGCTGTTCTATCGTCCGCTGCTGCGTGCGGTCGCAAGACTTGATGCCGGCGAGTCGCGGCTCAGCCCCGAGGCGGCAGAGTCCCGCATCGAGGCGCTGGGTTACCGCGACCCGAAAGGGGCTCTGCGCCACATCGAAGCGCTGACCGCTGGCGTCAGCCGCCGCGCGGCGATTCAGCGAACGCTTCTGCCCGTGATGCTGGGTTGGTTCGCAGATGCGCCCGACCCGGACGCCGGGCTGCTCGGTTTCCGTCGGGTCAGCGAAGCCTTGGGCGCGACGCATTGGTATCTCGCGCTGCTCCGAGATGCAGGCGCCACGGCGGAACGGCTGGCGCGGGTCCTCGCGTCGAGCCGCTTCGCGACCGACCTGTTGCTGCGGGCACCTGACGCTGTTGCGCTGTTGGCGGATGATGACGCGCTCCGCCCGCGCACGGTCGACGAGCTGTTGGGCGAGATGCAAGCAACGAGTGGCCGATCGAAGTCGATGGAAGGCGCGGCGACGGCCGCGCGCGCGATACGCCGACGTGAGCTCTTTCGAATCAGCGCTGCCGAGGTGTTGGGCGCATTGGGCCCCGAGCAGTCCGGTCCGGCATTGACGGCGGTCGCCGAGGCCGCGCTGCGAACGATGACCGATCTGGTGACCAGCTCGCTGGTTGACGATGAGGAACCACCGAGTCGCTTCGCGGTCATAGGAATGGGCCGGTTCGGTGGTCGTGAGCTCGGACTGGGCAGCGACCTCGACGTCCTCTTCGTCCACGATCCGCTGCCTGGAGCCGACGACGAGAGCGCAGCACGATTCGCGACCTCGGTCGCGACCGAGCTCGGCCGCCTCTTGACCGCTCCGACGGCGGAGCCGCCGATGCAGCTCGACTCGGACCTGCGCCCAGAGGGACGTAGCGGTCCGCTGACGCGCACCTTGGCGTCCTATGAGGCGTATTACCAACGTTGGTCGCTCACGTGGGAGAGCCAAGCCCTGCTGCGCGCAGCTCCGGTTGCAGGTGATGAACGGTTGGGTGCGCAGTTCATCGAGTTGATCGACCGTTTGCGGTGGCCCCCTGTTGGGTTGACCGACGCACAAGTCACCGAGATTCGGCGGATCAAGGCGCGAGTGGAGGCTGAGCGTCTGCCCCGTGGTGCTGATCCCGCGTTCCACACCAAGTTGGGACCCGGCGGGCTAGCCGATGTCGAGTGGACAGTGCAGCTGGTGCAGATGCAGCACGCGTCCCGAATCGCTGCGCTGCGCACGACGAGCACGCTGGACGCGCTCGCGGCCGCTCAGAACGAAGGATTGATCAACCCCGATGACGCAGAGACGCTGCGCGCGGCGTGGCTGCTCGCCACCCGCATCCGCGACGCCATCATGGTGGCAAAGGGACGGCCGTCGGACAGTCTTCCGCGTGACAGCGCAGAGCTGAAGCTGGTTGCAGGCGTCATGGGATACCAACCGGGGCGTTCTGGCGATCTTGTCGAGGAGTACCGCCGGGTGTCACGCCGAGCACGAACTGCTGTCGAGAAGGTGTTCTACGAGTGACGGATCAGTTCGCAGGCGGGGCGGCTCAGTACCGTGCCGTGCTGGGCAACACCGAGCTCGTCGCACTTCTGGCTGCTCGCGTTCTCTCCGGGATTGGTGACCAGCTCGCGCGCGTGGTGCTCGCGCTCTACGTGCTGGATCGGAGCAACGGCAACGCGTTGCTCGCTGCGCTCGTGCTGGCGGTGTCGTACCTGCCCAGCACGTTCGGGTTTGCACTGCTCGGTTCGCTCGCCGATCGATTTCCGCGGCGGGCGGTCATGCTCTGGACCGACTTGCTGCGCGCGCTCATCGTCACTGGTTTGGCGTTGGCCGTCGCGTGGGACGCCGGAATCGCGGCGGTGCTGCTTCTGCTGCTCGCAGAGACCTTCAGTGCCCCCGCGTTGTCGGCGCGTTCGTCCCTGCTGCCGGACGCGTCCAGATCGCCGATCGAGTACCAAGCGGTGGTCGGTCTGGGAAACACCTTCGAACAGGCCATTCAAGTTGTCGGGTTCATCCTCGCGGGCATCGCCTTGGGGATCACCAGCGCGACGTGGGTTCTGCTCTTCAACGCGTTGACCTTCTTGATCTCGTATCTCATCGTGCTGGCGTTCGTGGCACCGCGTCGCACCGCTGCTGCGCCCGGCACGAGCGCTCGACGCATGTTGCGCGACATGCGGTCAGGGCTCCGGACGATCGTCCGGACCCGTTCCCTTCGCGCGGTCGTTGTGCTGCTCTGGGCGTCAGCCGCACTTCTGGTCGCAACGGACGCCGTCGCATTGCCATACGCCTTGGACGCGGGTGCGCCTCCGTGGGCGGCAACCGTCCTGCTTGCTGCCACTCCCGCCGGGGCTGCCCTCGGCTCACTGTTCGTCGCGCGACTTCCGATGCAACGGCAGGTGCGCCTCGTCTTCCCGCTGGCGATCGCGTCGATGGTTCCACTCCTTGCAACGGCGGCCGAACCGCCTGTCGCGATCACAACGGTCCTTTGGGCATTGAACGGGCTCGCCCAGGGCTACGTCGTCACGCTCATGGCCCTGTCGATGCAGCTCACCCCAGAACACCGGCGTGGCCGCGTGTTCGGGGTTGCGGGTGGGGTCTTCAACGCGATGGCCATCGTCGGCCTCATCGGCATGGGTGCCGTCGCCCAACACACGAGCCCGGCGGCCGCCGTGGTGCTGGCCGGAGCTGTGGGTATGACAATTGTGGTCATTGGGGCGTGGGTGTGGCCCCATGAGCAGGTACGCTCTGCGGTTCGCGCCACCTTCGGGGTGGCGCCCCGCCAGGTCTGACCGACCGAGTCGCAGGACGTGCCGAACGACTCGGTTCGCGTTGGTCACAGAGCGGGACAACGCAGCAAAGCGACGGAGGGGTCATGAAGGCGTTGGTGAAACGCGCCGCGGAGCCTGGGCTCGACCTGGTCGACGTCCCCGAGCCCGAGGTGACGTCCGGGCAAGTGCTCATCAAGGTTGCGCGCACGGGCATCTGCGGAACCGACCTTCACATCAGGTCCTGGGACGCCTCCGTCCAGTCGATGGTGACGCCTCCCGTGGTTCTGGGGCACGAGATCGCTGGCCACGTCGCCACCGTCGGCCCCGGAGTGGACACAGTCGTCGAGGGTGACCTGGTGAGTGTCGAAGGGCACTTGGTGTGTGGACGCTGTCGCAACTGCCTAGCGGGTCGCCGACAGCTCTGCCCCAACACCAAGGGCGTCGGCGTCCATCGCGATGGCGGCTTCGCCGAGTACATCTCGGTACCAGCGAGCAACGTGTGGCGCCACCCGGCAGAACTCGATATCGACGTCGCCGCGATCTTCGACCCGTTCGGCAACGCGGTGCACTCCGCCCTGGCATTCCCGGTGCTCGGTGAAGACGTGCTCGTCACCGGTGCTGGACCGATCGGCATCATGGCTGCGGCCGTGGCCCGGCACGCTGGTGCACGCCATGTTGTTGTGACCGACCTCAGCGAGTATCGCCTGGAGCTGGCCCGGAAGACCGGCGTGACGATGGCCGTTGATCCCACCCAACGCGATCTGCGTGACGTGATGGCTGAGCTGGACATGAAGGAGGGGTGGGACGTCGGCCTGGAGATGTCTGGGTCGCCAAACGCCCTGGCCAACATGCTGGACACGATGGCCAATGGAGGACGCATCGCTCTCCTGGGGCTGCCCAGCAGTGACGAGGCGCCGTTCGATTGGATGCGCACCATCACGTCCATGCTCACGATCAAAGGCATCTACGGCCGTGAGATGTTCGAAACGTGGTACGCGATGTCCGTTCTCGTCGCGGCTGGCCTCGACATCTCACCGGTGATCACTCATCGATTCCCCTACTACAAGTTCGAAGAGGCGTTCGACACGGCGGCAAGTGGTCAGTGCGGCAAGGTGCTTCTCGACTGGTCGGAGGTCTGACGTGCTGGACGCTCTGCGAGCTGATCTCTCACACCGCATCGACGAGATGCGAGAGACCGGTGTCTACAAACCCGAACGGATCCTGGCGAGTCCCCAGGGGACGCACGTACGAGACGACTCCGGTCGAGAGATCCTCAACCTCTGCGCCAACAACTACCTCGGGCTGGCCGACGACCCTCGCGTGGTCGAGGCTGCGTCGCGAACCCTGCAGGAGCGCGGGTTCGGTATGGCGTCCGTGCGGTTCATCTGCGGTACTCAGGACATCCACCGCCAGCTCGAGGAGCGGCTCGCGCATTGGCTGCGGCAGGAGGACGCGATCCTGTTCCCCTCGTGCTTCGACGCCAACGGCGGTGTCTTCGAAGCCTTCCTCGATGACCAGGACGCGATCATCTCTGACGCTCTGAATCACGCGAGCATCATCGATGGCGTGCGGCTCTGCAAGGCGCGCAGGTACCGGTACGCCAACCGTGACATGAAGGAGCTCGAGGCAAGGCTCGAGGAGGCGTCCGACGCCCGCTATCGGCTGGTGGTCACCGATGGCGTCTTCTCCATGGACGGCTACTACGCGCCGTTGGACGAGATCTGTGCCCTCGCCGACCGCTACGACGCTCTCGTGATGGTGGACGACTCGCACGCCGTTGGATTTGTCGGTGAGGGCGGCAGGGGCACTCCTGCTCGGTTCGGCGTGGAAGACCGGATCGACATCTTGACCGGAACGTTGGGTAAGGCACTCGGCGGGGCCAGTGGCGGCTATGTCGCCGCGCGCCGCGAGATCGTCCAGATCCTCAAGCAGAGGGCGCGGCCGTACCTGTTCTCGAACTCTGTGGCTCCCGCCGTTGCCGGTGCATCACTCGCCGTCCTCGACTTGCTCGAACAGTCCGATGAGTTGCGAGCACAGCTCGAGCGCAACGCCGCTCGCTTCCGCTCGGGGATGACCGATGCGGGATTCGACTTGCTGCCTGGCGAGCATGCCATCGTGCCGGTGATGTTCGGCGACGCCGTTGTGGCGAGCCGGATCGCCGAGCGGCTGTGGCAGGCCGGTGTCTACGCGGTTGCGTTCTCCTTCCCCGTGGTCCCGCACGGCCAGGCGAGAATCCGCGTGCAGCTGTCGGCAGCGCACAGCGATGCAGACATCGACATGGCGGTGCAGGCGTTCGTCGCAGCGAGGGACGCTGCCTGACGAGGCTCAGCGGGTACTGGCGATCGCCACGGCGATGACGCCAGCGCTGTTGATCGCCCAGTGCAGGCCGATGGACGCCAGAAGGCTGTCGCTGCGACGTCGAACTTCGCACAGGATCACACCACCGATCCCCGTCAGCACCACCGTGACGATCACGGTGCCGAGCGTTGTGGCATCACCACCGGCACCGGCAACGTCCACGGCCTCGTTCGCGTCCGCGAACCGCAGGGCAGGAATGGCATGCCACACACCGAAGATCAGCGAGCTCACGAGGGTGGCGACGCGTGTCGACCAGTAGTGCCGTAGCTGTCCCCACAACACTCCGCGGAACGCGACCTCCTCCCACACAACAGTTCCCAGTGGCACCACGAGCAGCGCTGTGACCCACGCCTGCCGCCACCCGTCGTCGTACCGCTCGTCCTCGAGCAAGACGTCGAGTGGGGTGATGAGGATGAGGGCGTACACACCCACGACGATCAGCAGCGCACAGCCTGCCCAGACCAGGCCGCGGCGCCAGGTCGTTCGAGCGAGCCCGAGCTCGTCCCAGCTCAAGCCCGACCAGTGTCCGACAAGGACGAGGACGACTGCGGCCAGCACCGCGACCGCGACGTCGAAGTCCACTGCGCGAATCAGTCCGTAGCCCGCCAGCATCACCGCGAGCGTGGTGGCAATCCAGCGGAACCTCATCGATCGGCCACACTCAGTTCGGC
>DASUFV010000035.1:0-4196 GCA_036274415.1 Actinomycetes bacterium | reverse complement strand
CGTGCACCTCCTCCCAGGGGAGCCCGATGACGTCGACCAGCAGGCACTCAGCCAGGCGGTGCTTGCGCATCACTCGCTGCGCCATGTCTCGCCCCCGGGGGGTGAGCTCGAGATGACGGTCTCCCTCGACGGTCAGAAGCTCGTCGCGCTCCATGCGAGCGACCGTCTGGCTGACCGTCGGCCCGGACTGCTGCAGCCGTTCGGCGATTCGCGCGCGTAGGGGGATGGTGCCTTCCTCCTCCAGCTCGAAAATCGTGCGGAGGTACATCTCGGTGGTGTCGATGAGGTCGCTCACCAGGCCATCATCCCTTAGATGCTGCTTTGTGGTCGTGGACAGTCCGCCCACCGACGACCGTTCGAAGGATTGCGGCGTCCAGCAGCCGCTCCGGGTCGGAGGTCGTGACGTCGGGGTCAACCACCACGAAGTCCGCATGCTTCCCGGCGGAGATCGCGCCGAACTGGTCCTCAGCGAAGCAGGACCACGCGGCATTGGCGGTGGCGTACCTCAGGGCGTCCTCGATCGGCACGGCGTTCTTGGGCTCGTTGGGAGGAAGCGTCGGGTTGAGCGCGGAGCGTCGCGTCGTGGCGATGAAGAGGTTCGGCAGTGGAGCGAAGGGCGCCGTTGGCGCGTCCGTACCCAGGACCAACCGGGCACCGGACGCCACGAGGGCCGCAGCGGGAAAGCCGCCGGCCGAACGCTCCTCGCCCAGCATGGCTCGCCAGTTGTCCTGAATGGCCGGGTCGGCGTGCACCGGTTGCATGGACGCCGTCACGTTGAGCTGGGCGAAGCGTGGGATGTCCGCAGGGTCGCAGTACTCGATGTGCTCGATGCGGTGTCGCCGAGCGCTCGGGTCGCCGCCGTTCTCGCGGTAGGCGTTCTCGACGGCATCGAGCGCGGTGCGCACCGCGGCGTCCCCGATCGCGTGCAGCGCCACTTGCAGCCCGGCTCGGTCGGCGGCGGCCACGACAGGCGCCAGTGACTCGTAGTCCCAGATCGGGTCGGGCAGTGCCCCGTTGGTGTACGGCTCGCTCACGTGCGCGGTGCAGCCGTCGATCACGCCGTCGACGATGAACTTGATGCCGGCGATGCGGAACCGGTCCGACGAGTGTTTCCGGCTCAGTTCAGTTGCTTGTGCCACTTGAGCCAGGTGCTCCGCTGCCGGACCCTCCCTTGACATCAGCCAGTGCGCGACCACTCGTAGGTCGAGCTCGCCTTGTGCTTCGGCGTGAGCGATCGTCTCGAGAGCAACTGCGCCCAATCCCATGTCGATCACCGACGTGATGCCAGCTGCGTTGAGAGCCGTGATCGCGTCGCGAAGGTGCTTGCGGTGTTGGGCTTGTGTCGTCACCTTGTCGAGGTGCTCCCAAGCGATCTCTGCCGCAGTCTCTTCGAGGAAACCGGTGGCACGTCCGTTCTCGTCTCGAGCGATGCGACCGCCCGCCGGATCGGGCGTTGAGTCGGTGATGCCGAGCGCCTCTAGCGCCACGGAGTTCACCCACGTTGAGTGGAAGTCGTTGGCGTCCAACAACACCGGCCGGTGCGACTCGACCTCATCGATCATGGCCGCTGTCGGCTCACCCGGAACGGCGTCGAACAGCCAGCTCTTGCCGAGAACCCAGTGCGACTTGGGGTGAGCTTGCGCGTGCTCGCGCACTGCCTGCTGAATCTCCTGGAGCGCTCGCGCGCCGACCAGGTCGACCCGCTGCAAAGACGCACCCGTCATCAGCAGGTGGAAGTGCGCGTCCACGATTCCCGGGATGACCAGTGCGCCCTCGAGATCGACGTCCTCGACTGGCTCCCCTGCCGCTGCTCGGCGAGCCGTCGCATCGACTTCCTCGTCGCAGCCGATGACGAGGAACCGCCCGTCGTGCACAGCGAATCCAGGCGACCATGGCCTGCCCGGGTCTGCGGTGAAGACCTTGGCGTTGCGATAGACGGTCGTGGTCACGAGGGGCTCCTGATGAAGAGGCGTCAGGCGCATCCTCCCGCACATTGCCTGACTCACCCATTTGGTGGTCTCCGTGACTCGCAGTGACCTCAATTGGGCCCGTCGTCACCCGGGGTGGTCGGACCCACGAACTCCGACCGTCTGGCTTCCTGATTTCCGAGACACGGGCCGCTTCAGCCTTTACAACTGGCTCATCCATTGGACTCGGGGACGGTCCTTGGGGGGCCCATGAGGAGTGTAGGAAGACTCGCCCGTACGTCCGCGGCTCTCGCGGCGGTATCGGTTGTGCTCATCGGCGCCGGCGGCTTGGCGGCGTGGGCGGACCAGGTTGAGAACAATGTGGTGGCCGGTGGCAATGACACCACACACGTGGGCATCGCAACCGTCGTGGACTACTACATCCAAGTGGAAGGACAGGGCATTGATGGGGAAGGCGGCTGCAATGCCACCACCACCACACCGGCCACGGTCACCATCATCACGCCGCCCGGAGTCACTGCCACACCATCCACACTGCAATTCACGGCGTGTAACGCTGGCAGCTCCCAACCAGTGGAGTTCACTTCAAACACAGCGGGCAACTACCCAATAGCAGCGTCCGTGACGGATGCAGGAGTGGGAAGTTATGGAGTGTCCCACGCGGCCTTCACGTTGAAGGTCCTTCCGCCCGACGCAGACGACGATGGTGTGCCCGACTCAGACGATAACTGTCCCGAAGCCGCCAACCCGGACCAAGGTGATGCGGACGGCGATGGAGTTGGCGACGTCTGTGACGCTACCGATCCAGAACCCGACACCGACCAGGACGGCATTTCCGACGCCATCGACAACTGCCCCACTGTCGCGAACCCCGATCAGGCCGATGCAGACGGAGATGAGATCGGCGACGCCTGCGACCCGAACTCCTTTGCGCCAGCTCTCGGAACCGAGGCGCCTGATGCACTTGGAACCGAAGGCGACACGCTTCAGGCCTCGGGTAGCTTCACCGATTCTGACGGCAGCGACACTCTGACGCTCTCCGCCTTCCCGGTTGGCGTCGGCACGTTCGTTGACAACGGCGACGGGACCTGGTCCTGGAGCCTGGCAACGGATGATGATGTCAACCAGGACACGATCACCGTCACAGCGACCGATGGCGAACACACTGACGCCACGGACTCATTCGACTATCGGGCGGAGAACGCAGACCCGAGCGCTACCGCGGTATTCGGCGGACTCGTGACGTGCGGCACCGCGTCGACGCTGACTCTCGGCATTGTGGATCCCGGCACCGCGGACACGCACACCGCCACGATTAACTGGGGCGACGGTTCAACGGATACCGGGGTTGCCGTGTCCGACGGCGCCCAGCTCACTCACCAATATGCAAATGCCGGGGCGGCCTATACCGCGACAGTGACCGTTAGCGACGACGATGGTGGAACCTCCGAACCGGTATCGAGTTCCAACACTGCGATCGTTGCTTACAACACCGGAGGCGTGCTGCAGCCCGTCAACTGGACGCAGGCTAAGAACGATCCGAGCATCTTCAAGTACGGCAGCACGATTCCAGTGAAGGTCGCCTTCTATGACTGCGATGGCAGCAATGCCGGGGCCACGCTCTCTGTCAAGATCGGGGTGAAGAAGATCGCGGGTACCTCCCCGGCGACTGGTGACAACGAGGCAATCAGCAACACGAACACGCCGGACTCGGGCCAGTACATGCGCTGGGCAGATCCCAACTACATGTACAACCTCAACACGAAATCCTTGTCCGACTCCACAGCCACGTACGAGATCACCATCACCGTGACATCAACTGGCCAGACAGTCACCACTCTGTTCGGAACTAAGGCTAAGTAGCCACCGCCAGAGACCGGAGGGGCGTCGGAAACCGGCGCCCCTCTGCTCGTCCAGAAAGTCAACCGCTCATTGCCGTGAGGTAGCGCCGCGCGATCGCGCGTTGTGCAAGCCGTGCCAGAGGTCCGCCCACTCGAGCTAACGCAGACGCCGGGCGAGAGAACGCGCCGATCGAACCGATGACGCGTCCGTCGCCTCGCAACTGCACCAGGAATGCCTCTTCGCCTTGCTCAGGATGATTCGGCAGCGTTCCGTAGGCGAAGCCGACCTCATGTTCATCACGCATGCACTCCACGACGACGCATTCAGCGTGGAGGGCTAAGGGTGGTATGCCAAGTCGCATGCTGACGTGAGTGTCGACCTCGACGGGACCACCGGTGTTGATAGTGATGCCTGCGGCCCGATGCA
>DASUFV010000034.1:0-10390 GCA_036274415.1 Actinomycetes bacterium | reverse complement strand
GACCTGGCTTTCGCGGGGTGTGGCGCAGCTTGGTAGCGCGCTTCGTTCGGGACGAAGAGGTCGTGGGTTCAAATCCCGCCACCCCGACAGCTCACCCAAGCCTGCCGAGTGCACACCAGGTTGACGCCACCGCCATCCGAGTGCACACCTGGTGGACGCCTTTCGCTGTCGACTGCGACGAGGCGAGGACCCGTACCCTGGCACGGTGACTGCTTCGCCAAGAACTGGGCACCTGTTCAGCGTGAACCTCGCCGTCGTTCGAGACAACCCGTTCAAACCTGCGGGCCGGACGGGAATCGACAAGCACCCCACAGATGACCCGGTCGAGGTGCGATCTCCAGGCAGCAAGGCTCACGGCCTAGGCAGTGGGCTCGTCGGTGACTTCATCGGTGATCGTCGCAGCCACGGAGGTGACGACCAGGCGGTGTACGCCTATGCGCTCGAAGACCTGCAGTGGTGGGCGGACGAGCTGGGCGAGACGCTCAGGGCGGGGCAGTTCGGCGAGAACCTGACGACACAGGGGCTCGACGTGAACGATGCACGGATCGGCGAGCGTTGGCGGATCGGCGAGGACGTCGAGCTACAGGTGACGGATCCCCGAATCCCCTGTGGGACATTTCGCGGCTGGATGAACCGAGCTGGGTGGCTGAAGACGTTCACGTCAGCGGCCCGTCCAGGTACGTACCTCCGAGTGCTCACTCCTGGAACCATTCGAGGCGGTGACCGTCTCGAGGTCACGCACCGTCCTGCCCATGACGTCACGGTCGCCATGGTCTTTCGTGCCCTCACCACAGAGCGCGAGCTGCTGCCGAAGATCCTGGACGCACCCGAGCTCCCGGAGGAGACGCGAGAGATAGCCGAACAGGAAAGGACCTTCGAGCTCGACTGAGGTTCTTACGCCGCCGCGTGGGGCGTCCAGAACCGTCCACCAACTGTGCACTCGGCGGGCTGTGGCGTCAGCCAGGTGTGCACTCGGCGGGCTGTGTGGGGTTCAGCGGGCGGAGAGCTCGGCGGCAACGACCTCAGCGATCTGGGCGGTGTTGAGCGCGGCACCCTTGCGGAGGTTGTCCCCACACAGGAAGAGGTCGAGCGCGTGTGGGTCGTCGATCGAGCGACGCACGCGACCAACCCAGGTCGGGTCGGTACCCACCGTGTCGTTGGGTGTCGGGAACTCTCCGTTTGCTGGGTCGTCGAGCAGCACGACTCCATCGGCTTCCCGCAGGATCGCTTGTGCGCGCCCCTGGTCGACCTCGCGCGCGAACCGCGCGTGGACGGCCAACGAGTGCGTGGTAACGACCGGCACCCGCACACAGGTCGCCGAGACGCGGAGATCCTTGATTCCCAGAATCTTGCGCGACTCGTTGCGCACCTTCAGCTCTTCTGAGCTCCAACCGTCGTCCTTGAGCGAGCCAGCCCACGGCACGACATTCATTGCCAGCGGTGCCGGGAATGGCCCGGTGTCGCCGATGATGCCGCGTAGATCGCCCGCGCGGCTACCCGCGTCAGGTGAGGTGGCCACCTTGCTGATCTGCTCACGCAGCGTGTCGATACCGGCTTGACCAGCCCCTGACGCGGCTTGGTACGACGCCACGACGAGTTCCTCCAGCCCGTACTCGCGGTGCAGCGCACCCATCGCGATGATCATCGACAGGGTTGTGCAGTTCGGGTTGCTGATGATGCCCTTGGGTCGGATCTTCGCCGCTGCGGCATTCACCTCTGGGACGACAAGCGGAACGTCGGGGTCCATGCGGAACGCACCGGAGTTGTCGACTGCCACGGCGCCGCGCGCTGCTGCGATTGGTGCCCATTCGGCCGAGACCTCATCGGGAACATCGAACATCGCGACGTCGACACCGTCGAACACCTCTGGAGCCAAAGCCTCGACCACCACATCGGCACCGCGAACCGAGAGCACCTTGCCGGCAGACCGAGGCGACGCGACCAAGCGGATGTCGCCCCACACGTCTTCGCGCGAGGTCAAGATGTCGAGCATGACGGTGCCGACCGCACCGGTGGCACCGACGACGGCAAGAGTTGGTTTGCTCATCGACCAGTACCTCCGTACACGACAGCTTCTCCCTCGACGACATCCAGACCGAACGCAGTGTGGATCGCAGCCACCGCCGCGTCCAAATCGTCGGCGCGGGTTATCACTGAGATGCGGATCTCTGATGTCGAGATCATCTCGACATTGACGCCTGCGTCGGATAGCGCACGGAAGAACGTGGCAGAGATGCCGGCGTTCGTACGCATACCGGCCCCGATCAACGACACCTTGCCGATCTGGTCATCGACGAGCAGCTCGGTGAAGCCCGCGGCGTCCTTCACCTTGGAAAGCGCCCTGACGGCTCGACCGGTGTCTGCGTGGGGCATCGTGAACGAGATGTCGGTCAGGCCTGTGGCTGCCGCCGAGACGTTCTGAACGATCATGTCGATGTTGACCTCGGCGTCAGCCAATGCCTCGAAGATGAGCGCGGCTTCACCGGGTTTGTCCGGGACGCCGACGACGGTGACCTTCGCCTCACTCCGGTCATGTGCGACCCCGGAGATGATCGGCTGCTCCACTGGTTCTCCCTTACCGGTGGGCACGGCGTTGGGACTCGCCACGACCCACGTTCCTTCTCTGTCACTAAACGATGACCGCACATGCAGCGGCAAGTCAAAACGACGTGCGTACTCGACGCATCGCAAATGCAGGACCTTCGCGCCACACGCGGCTAGCTCGAGCATCTCTTCGTACGAGATGTACGGAAGCCGGCGCGCGGTTGGAACGATGCGTGGGTCTGCGCTGAACACGCCGTCGACGTCGGTGTAGATCTCGCACACCTCTGCGTCCAGCGCAGCGGCCAGGGCCACCGCGGTCGTGTCCGATCCGCCGCGTCCCAATGTCGTGATGTCTTTGGTGTCCTGGCTGACGCCCTGGAACCCTGCGACGATCGCGACAGCACCTTCATCGAGCGCGCCGCGAATGCGTCCGGGAGTGACGTCAATGATGCGCGCCTTGCCGTGCGACGACGTCGTGATGACGCCGGCCTGACTTCCGGTGAACGAACGCGCCTCGACGCCGAGGTCGTGAATGGCCATGGCCAGCAAGGCCATCGCGATGCGCTCACCAGCGGTCAAGAGCATGTCGAGCTCGCGGCCCGGCGGCAGCGGCGACACCTCTTCGGCGAGATCGATCAGCTCATCGGTGGTGTCACCCATGGCTGACACGACAACGCATACATCGTGGCCGGAGTTCCTGGCTTCGACGATGCGGGTCGCGACTCGCTTGATGCTGGTGGCATCCGCGACGCTGGAGCCGCCGTACTTCTGCACGACGAGTCCCACGACACAATCCTTTCCCGGTACCGCTTGGCACCGGAGGGGTCAGTGTAGCGATGGCGAGTTCTGGGACGTCCGGTCGTGAGCACAAAGTCCATCGCGGCGCCTCGTATGGTGGAACGGTGATGACTCGCACGGGTGTAGCGCTTGCCCTCGCAGGACTGTTGACGCTCGGCGCATGTACTTCGGGCAGTGAAGAGGCGGATGAACCGTCACCGACTCCCAGCCCTACCGTGCAGCAGTCCCAGGCAACGCGTGAGCTCAACGCCCGTCAGCGAGCACGCCAGCTCAATGCGTTGGCACCGCCCACGTTCGATGCGACGTACCGCTTGACGAGCCGCGGCCCTCGTCCGGACGCCACCGTCCGCATGCGAACCCGGGGGGAACGCTTCCGACTGGACATCACCCACGGCCGAACCACAGCGGTATTGAGCTACGCACCACGAGGCGTCGTCTCGTGCCAAGTCGTGAAACCAAAGGACAAGCAGAGTCGGCGACAACGGTCGTGCTTCCTGGTTTCCCGAAATCCCGGCGGACTCCCGGAGCTGTTCGACCCTGAGCTGCAGCGCCTGTTCCGCAAGACCACTGGTGCCCTCACCCGCGCTAAGTCGGACGTCGTCGTGACACGCGCGGGCACGTGGCGCGCACCCCACGGCCTTGGTCCCGCCGAATGTTTCGCCATCAAAGGCAAGGACGTGTCGCCGGGTCGCTATTGCTACTTGTCGCGTCCTGGGCCAACCATCGGCCTTCTTGCGCGCGCGGGGTTCCCCAGCGGCACGTTGGAGATACGCGACGTGAAGAAGATTCGACGTGAAGGTGTGTTCAAACCACCGGTGCGACCTACGCCTCTGCCTGACAGCTGACAGTTCTGCGGGTCACTGGGTGGTGGAGTCGTCCAACCGGGTGTGAGCAACTGCAGAGTGCAACGCGCGTAACGCCGAGCTCGCTGTCGAACCCCAGTTAGCCAGGTAGGAGTACTGCCACCACCACATCGCTTCTTCGGGACGCCCAGCCTTGTAGTGCGCGAGACCGTGGAAGAGATCGGCTGCCACGTCCGCAAGGTCGTCGGACAGGCGCGAGTTCACGATCTCCACTTCACCGGCGTACGGGTCGAAGACCTCGACGTACTCGTTGGCGGGCCCAAGCAGCTCGGCGAGGCGCTCACGCAGACCGTCGGCGTCCGGGTCGACTCCTGCGTCGGGTTCGAACCGTTCGGTCGGAACGACGTCGACCACCGCACCGAGCCGACCGCCGGCGAGAAGCAGCTGCGACACCTCGAGCAGCAGGATCGACAGCGTTCCACCAGGGAAGTCACCGCGCGCCACAGCCCCGAGTGCGATCAGGAAGCTTTCGATCTGGTCGGCCACGTCGATGGTGAACTCATCGACGTCGTCGGACAGTCGCTTACCGGACGCTGTGGTCACGTTCACCTCTTTGCTCAGGATCCTGCGGGACGCGATTGCCTTGCCCGATGTCTACACCTCGAGGCTGCGGCGACCCTCGAAGGCGCGCCCTAGGGTGACCTCGTCGGCGTACTCGAGGTCGCCACCCACGGGTAGTCCACTCGCCAGACGTGACACCGTCAACCCCATGGGCTTCACCAACCGGGCCAGATAGGTGGCTGTCGCCTCTCCCTCGAGGTTCGGGTCTGTGGCCACGATGAGCTCGGTCACGGTGCCATCGGCCAGCCGTGTCATGAGCTCTTTGACTCGTAGGTCGTCAGGGCCGATTCCCTCGATCGGGCTAATCGCGCCGCCCAGCACGTGGTAGCGCCCCTTGAACTCTCGAGTCCTTTCCACGGCGACGACGTCCTTGGGCTCTTCGACCACGCAGATCACCGACGGGTCACGCCGAGGGTCTTGGCAGATCCGGCACTCCTCTGCCTCTGCGACGTTTCCGCACACCCGACAGAACCTGACCTTGGCTTTCACTTCTTGGAGAACCTCGGCGAGACGCCGGACGTCAGCCGGCTCGGCAGCCAGCAGATGAAACGCGATTCGCTGCGCTGACTTCGGCCCGACTCCTGGGAGACGACCGAGCTCGTCGATCAGGTCCTGGACGACGCCTTCGTACATGGCGCGCCTCCCCTGCACATGAGGCTCACGTGTGCTCGATCTCTCCGATCACTGTCCCGCCGAGTTGCTGGGCTATCAACTCTGGCCCTGACAAACCTTGGTCATCGGCATCAGGGTCGTCGACGTGCACCTCTTCGTCCACTGCCGACACGCTTCGACTCTTGCCCATGACAGGACCGCCCACTGCCGCGGCAGCTGCCCTGGCTTCTGCTGCCGCTGGTGGAGGGGTCGTGTCGCCTGCGGTGGGGGACGCTTCCCCCGTGTCCGTCTTGTCGTCGGCTACGGGAGAAGACACCTTGCTGACCGTCGGGTCGAGCACTGCGACCACGGTCACATCGAGGCCGACCACGTCGATCATCGCCTGCCGGACGATCTCGTCGTGGCCACCCTGCGAGAAGGCGCGGTGGGACCCGACGTCACGCAGACCGATGTGCAGTTGCTTGTCATCGATCGTGAGCACGTCGGACTTCTCGAACAGCTGAGCCCACGTGACCTTGCGGTAGTCCTTGACGCGGTTCAGCACCGCCGGCCACATGCGTCTCAGCTCCTGAAGCTCGAGGCCGCCCTCTGCCGCGACCGGCGCAGGTTTGTCAGGCGCCTCCGGTTGAGGTTCAGGCACTGGGTCACTCACCGGGTCCGAATCGGTCGCAGGAGAGGCCGGCGTCGCAGGAGTCACGGGCCGGTCGCGCTTCGCGGGCTCATCGGGCTTCTCCGAGTCCCCGCGCTTCTCGCGCTTCTCGCGCTTCTGTGTGGGTGTCGCCGCTTGCGGCTCGGTGGACGCGTCCGGAGCGCCAGCGATCGCCATGCGCCGCTCGATCCGGTCGAGTCGAGCAGCCAAGCTCAGCTCGTCGCTGTGCGCGCCTGGAAGCAAGAGCTTCGCGCACACCAGCTCGAGGTGGAGTCGCGGCGGAGTAGGACCTTTCATGTCGGCGATTCCCGTGGCAACGAGCTCGGTACAGCGAGTCAGGGACGCCAGCCCGATTCGGTCAGCCTGCGACTGCAAGCGCGACCGCTGATCGTCCGAGCCGCCGACCAGCCGGCGCTCGAAGGCGTCCTCGACGGCAGCGACCATCACGAGATCGCGGAATCGCTCGAGCAGGTCTTTCATGAAGCGCTCGGGGTCGAGGCCAGCATCGATGACCGAGTCGATCACAGCAAACAGCGCAGTGCCGTTGGCGTCAGCGACAGCATCGACGATGTCGTCCAGCAGCGCGGCCGGCGTGAAGCCCAGCAGCTGGATCGTGCGCTCGTAGGTGAGTTCACGACCCTCGGCGCCGCCGATCAATTGGTCGAGAACACTGAGCGAGTCACGCACCGAGCCAGCGCCAGCGCGGACCACCGACGCCAGAACTCCTGGCTCGACGGACACACCTTCTGACTCACACACAGAGGCCAAGTAGTCCTCAAGAATGCGCGAGGGTACGAGTCGGAACGGGTAGTGATGCGTGCGTGACCGAATGGTGCCGATGACCTTTTCCGGCTCGGTCGTCGCGAAGACGAACTTCACGTGCTCAGGTGGTTCTTCGACGACCTTCAGCAGCGCGTTGAAGCCCTGCGTCGAGACCATGTGGGCCTCGTCGATGATGTAGATCTTGTAGCGCGAGGACGCCGGGGCGAAGAACGCGCGGTCGCGAAGCTCGCGTGCGTCGTCGACGCCGCCGTGGCTGGCGGCGTCGATCTCGATCACGTCGATGCTGCCGGGGCCACCACGGGAGAGGTCGCGACAGCTCTGACACTCGCCGCACGGCTCGGGAGTGGGGCCCTTCTCGCAGTTCAAGCACCTCGCGAGGATGCGGGCGGACGTCGTCTTGCCGCAGCCGCGCGGGCCGGAGAACAGGTAGGCATGGGTGACTCGATCGTGCGCCAACGCCTGCATCAAAGGCTCGGTGACGTGCTCTTGCCCGATGAGGTCCGCGAACCGCTCAGGACGGTAGCGGCGGTACAAGGCAGTCGACACGCACACGACACTAGTCGGGCAAGCCGACAGCAAGGGACCCCCCGCACACCCGCCAGAGCCCGCTTACCCTTGCTGCCTTCCGGCCCTGGGGGAGTTCAGAGAGATGACGCCGCGCGAGGGGTCGGCACTCAGTCTACGCGTCGGTCGGATGAGGCTCGGATGAGGCACAGTGCGCGCCCGACGGTAACCTCTCCGGCGGAGGATTCGCCTAGTGGCCTAGGGCGCACGCTTGGAAAGCGTGTTGGGGGCAACCCCTCGCGGGTTCGAATCCCGCATCCTCCGCCACCAGCCATCTGCCGAGATCAACTGCTGCGACCCCTTTAGGGTGCTCCGATGAGCATGCTCACCCCGTTGGGGACCGGGGGCCGGTCGCGGCGCAGCCGCACGTGGCCGAAGGTGCTGGCGGTGCTGCTCGCGCTCCTGGCAGTCGGGGCTGCCGCCTATGGCGCATGGCGCTGGCTCGAGCGCGACAGCGAGCCCGACGGAGCAGCCGCTACGCCGACCACGCTCTGCCGGACGCCCACGGTTGCGCGGCCCGACCACGTCCTGCGACCCAACCAAGTCACCGTCTCGGTGGCTAACGGCACAGATCAGCCTGGTCTCGCACTGGACACGGCTGATGCGCTCGCTGCCAGGGGATTCACCGTGGACGGCATCGGCAACACCGAGCGTGCCGTCGAGCAGGGTGTCGCGCAGGTGAGGTACGAGCCCAAGGATCTTGACGCTGCCATCACCGTGGCTGCCTACGTTCCGGGGTCCCAGCTGCAGCCGGTCGAGAAGGCGGCTGTGCCCGCGCTGTGGCTAGGCCCGGACTTTCCCGGGCCTGAGCAAGGCGTCGTTCGGGCAAACGACGCAAACCCGGCATCGGTCGAACTGCCGCTCAAAGACCCGGTCTGCCACACCTCAAGGCAGTCCTGAACTAGCCCACCGACCGGGTCACGGTTGAGCCATTCTCGTGCGACTCCGGGATCCCCGGGTTACGGTCGAACGACCGAAGCGCCCAGCGGAGCGCGTCTCGGTGTGTCCTGTTTCTCCGCCCCCTCGGAAGGATCCCGATGCGGAAGAAGATTGTGATCGCCATTGGAGCGATCTTCGCGATGGTCGGCTTGGCGACCCCAGCCCAAGCGATCATCAACGGCCAGCCCGACAACGGGGAACACCCGTACGTCGGTGAGCTGCTGTTCTACGTCCCGGACGACGTCGACCCTCGGTTCGACGATCCCGGTAGCTGGTTCACGTGCACCGGAACGCTGCTCAGCTCCACCGTCGTGCTGACTGCTGGTCACTGCACCGACGCGATCGGGCTGGAAGGTGAGTCCACGACCGCCGGCGGTGGCGACGGCTCTGGTGGCACGGACGTCTGGATCAACTTCTCTGAAGCGCCCGACTTCTCGATACTTCCGCCGAGCACTGGCTTCGTCCCAGACCGCAACCAGGAGCGGTACGAGGCTTGGTCGGCGGCACTCGACGCCTCCCCCGAGTGGGAAGAGGCCACGGCGTTCCCACACCCGCAGTACGACCCGAACGCGTTCTGGCTGCACGACATGGGCGTCCTCGAACTCGACGACCCGGTCGTGTCCGACACCTACGGTCAGCTCCCCGAGCTCGGCCTTCTCGACACGCTGGTGAAGCAGAAGTCGCACCTGCGGTTCCTGGCCGTCGGCTACGGACTCGAGGGCTCCAAGCTGAACTCGTCGTTCGGCGGAGACACTCGTCGCCAGGCAACGATGAAGCTGATCAACCTCAACGGTGTGGGTGGCGCCGGCAAGGGCATTGCCGCGCAGTTCTCGAACAACAAGGGGAGGACGAGCACAGGTGGAACGTGCTTTGGTGACTCCGGTGGGCCGATCTTCCTCAAGCCGACCACGACGATCGTCGCGGTCACGTCGTTCGGTATCAGTCCGACCTGCTCGGACGGCACCGGCGGGTACCGCATCGATCAGAAGGACGACTTGGACTTCTTGGCGACGTTCGGGGTGTCTCCGAACTGACCCAGTCCGATTCAGTTCCACTCCCGGTGCCGGTCGACCTTGTGTCGGCCGGCACCGGCGTTAGGGCCGGGAGTTCTCAGTCGACTCCGAGATCACCGGATTTCCAGTACCGCTCGATCACGTCAACGTTGGGAACCGGATCGTCCCCGTAGAGCTCGCCAAAACCGCAGGCTTCGACCACCTCGAGCACTTGGCGGCGAGTTTCTTCCGGTACTCGGTTGTACGCATCGACGACGACGTCGCCGCCGTGTTTCACGACCGAATCTGTTCGTGCCATCTTCGAGGGTCGGCCGCCGACCTCTCGCAATGCGCTCGCCTCGTCGGCTCGGCCGACGGCACCCAGGATGCGACCGGTCCACTCCGCTGGATCGGCCGCGAGGCGTTCGTAGGGCACCAGCGTCGCTCTAGATGGCCCGAGGGTTCGGAACGACACCAGGTTCTCGATGCACCATTGAGCAGCGAGCTGCTGCGTTGGGGTGTCAAGCGCACTCAGCGTGGGCATGAGTGACGCCAGATGGTCAGTCACGAGATCGGGCTGTGAAACGAAGTGCTCAACCTGAGCGCGCCAGCCCATACGTTGCTGACTCGCTACTACCGTCACCGGATGCCGCACCGCGAAGACGATCGTCGTCTGAGGAAACGCGTCGGCCAACCACCCGAGCATGCAGTGCGCTCTGATCTCTTTGACGATGCGACGACGGGAGATGCGAGTGAAGTTCTGGTGGTTGATCCACCGGTTGTGCCTGGGGTGGCCCGACAGGAGCTCACCGACCACGCTCACATACCGGGTGTCCCCTGGTCGCAGGTAGGTGTAAGCGCCGACCGATCTCAGCTCGGGCACTTCTGACACCCGAAAGGGCTCGAACATCACGCGGGCCCAGTGACCGGCATTCGCGATCTCTTCCACCCACGTCGTGCCACTGCGCCCCGAACCCGCGATGACCACGGTGTCCTCAGGCCCGCCTCCGCGATCCCACGTGACCCATCGGCGGTACTCGTGCCGATACGGCCGAGTGGTGAGGAACCGGGATCTGCTCACGGCG
>DASUFV010000033.1:0-2180 GCA_036274415.1 Actinomycetes bacterium | reverse complement strand
ACCGGCTCACCCGAGACGTCGGTGACGTCGCTGCGGATGGTCAAGAAGTCGTTTCCCGCCCTGGTGTGAGCGGCCGCCACGGACGCCGTCGTCGTCAACACGTCACCTGCCACGATCGGTCGGGTGTGTTCGAACCTCTGATCGCCATGAACGACTCGCGAGAAGTCCAGACCCAGCTCGGGATCTGCGATCACGTCGAGCTGCGGCCCGCGCGTCACGACCACCGCAAACGTGGGAGGGGCGACCAGGTCACGGTGACCGAGTGACCGGGCGGCGTCGACATCGCGATAGGCAGGGTTGGGGTCGCCGATGGCGGCGGCGAACTCGCGGACCTTCTCGCGGCCGACTTCGTACGTCTGCGCCGGGTAGGTCTTGCCGATCAGATCGACATTGATCGCCACGTCAGCCCATCCCTCCGAACTGGCCACCCGTCACCGGCAGAGTCACGCCGGAGATGTAGTCGCTGTCGGGCGACACCAGGAACGCCGTCGCTGCGGCGATGTCCTCGGGCTGCCCGAAGCGCCCGAGGCTGATCATGCCGCGAATCGACTCACGGATGTCGGCCGGGATGCCCAGGACGTCGGCGTGCTGCTTCTCCGCGGTCAGTCTCGTCTCGATGAAACCCGGCGCGACGGCGTTCACGTTGATCCCGAACGGGCCGAGCTCTTGAGCGAGTGTTCGCGCTAATGCGATCAGCGCTCCCTTGGCGGACGTGTAGTTGGCCTGGCCTCGGTTACCAGTGAGGGCGGCAACGGACGTCGTGAACACGACCTTGCGCTGGTGGTCGACTGCCCCGGAACCCTCGAGCTCAGCCTTTGCCATGGACCTCATTACCGTGACGGCGGCCTGAGTGGCATTCCACGCGGATCGGAAGTTGGCGTCCAGCACGGTCTCGAGATCGTCGATCGACTGCAGGTGGAACATGCGATCGCGAGTGACGCCAGCGTTGTTGACGAGGATGTCGACGGTGCCATGAGCGGAGACCGCGGTCTCGATGAGGGCGGCCGCCTGCCCGGGGTCAGACGTATCGCCGACGTGTGTGGGCGCACCACCGGAGATCTCGCCGGCGACGGACTCTAGGGGTCCGGCATCAATGTCACCGAGGACGACCTGCGCACCCTCGGCCACGAGTCGTAGGGCGGTCGCTCTGCCGATTCCACGACCGGCGCCTGTGATCACCGCGACGCGGCCAGCCAACCTGCCCGGCGGCGAGGTCACCGAGCCTCCGCGCTCAGCGGGTCTCGCGGTGCTCGGTGTGCTTTCCGCAGTTCGGGCAGAACTTCTTCAGCGCGATCCGGTCGGGGTCGTTACGACGGTTCTTGCGCGTGATGTAGTTGCGGTGCTTGCAGTCTGCGCACGCCATCGTGATCTTCGGCCGCACATCGCTCTTGGCCATCGGGATAACTCCTTGCTGCACTCGGGTGCTGGACTGCTACGAACAAGCACTTCGTTGACTACTTGGACTACTCGGTAGCGGAGGCCGGATTTGAACCGGCGACACAGCGATTATGAGCCGCTTGCTCTGCCAACCTGAGCTACTCCGCCGTCCGAACCTGACGCCGTCGGCTGGGTGGCCGGTGGCGAGGCCCCGAGCCCCAATACGGAATCGAACCGTAGACCTTCTCCTTACCATGGAGACGCTCTACCGACTGAGCTATTGGGGCGGTACTCGGTCGCCCGAGCGCAGACAGGCTACACGGGCACTTTGGTCCGGGAGAAATCGACCCGAGGACGTCGAAAGGAGCGGTCGATGCCCAAATCCCTCTGGTCTTTGGCCTCGCAGGACTCGTTACTCGAGTATCGCCTCGCAAGGCAGCGTCCTGTCGATCGGATCGGTGGGCCGGCCCTGTCTATCGGTTCGGTGGGATCTGCCGCTTCGGCGTTGTCGTTGGGCTCGTTTGGGTCGACTGCGTCCGCACTGTTGGCCGCATCGTTTGGGTCGGTGATGTCGTGGGCGTCCAGCGGCACCGTGGCATCCAGGGATCGATGACTATGGGGTGCGTTCGACGTGGACGAGGACGACACCGTGATCGCGCTGATGGACAGCCGCTGCCGCTTAGGGGCACGAAGAGGGCCACTCCCCTTAAGAGAAAGTGGCCCTCTTCGTGATTCCCACGTCATGGGACGTGTGGCAGGTGTTGGATTCGAACCAACGTAGGCTGAGCCGACGGATTTACAGT
>DASUFV010000032.1:0-3973 GCA_036274415.1 Actinomycetes bacterium | reverse complement strand
CGCTCGCGTCGCGTACTTGCATGTGCGACCGCGCTTGCATTACTGGCGGCGGGCCTCCCACTCGCCACCGTGACCGTCCTGCGGGTCACTCGGCCCGAGAGTCGCGAGAAGGCACCGGAGTATTCGAAGCCCCAAGGCGATGCGCGCCACGGACGCAACAAGAATCCCGGCGGCTACCTCGGCGGCACTGCAGTTGCTACTGATTATGGGCAGACAAAGCGTGCACCGGAGCCCGTCGAACTGGTAAAGCCCGCGGAGCTTTCCGACGTGCTGTCGCCACCTGAACCGATTCTCGACAGCCTGCCGGACGGTTCCCTCTCGGATCATGGCTACCGCGAGGTCACGCAAGCGCGGGGCGCGAACTGGAAGGTGTTCGACGTCGACGGTAAGTACGTCGCCGAAATCTATTCGACCGCGATTCACTATCAAGACCGACTCGGGATCTGGCGGCCGATCGACTCCAACTTCCACGCCACAAGGAACGGGTACGAAAACGGAGCTGACCTCATCGACCTTCGCATCGCATCAAAGGCGAACAGCGATGAACTCGTGCGAGTCGATTTGCCAAACGACCACACGATTGCATGGCAGGCGCTCGGCGCCGAGGACGCCAACGCCGAACGCAACGAGACCGATCACGACGTTGTTACATATCGAAATGCCTGGCCGAACGCAGACCTACGCATCACGTCGAAGTCCGGTCTCGTAAAGGAAGAAATCGTCCTCCGCGCGGCCGACGCTCCGCGCACCTTCCGCTTTCTCGTAGACCCCGACGGTCTCGACGTCGAGGCCACCGAGCGCGGGATCGAGTTCTCCGATGGCAAGGACGTCGTCGCCCTCATACCGAACGGTCTGGTCTACGAGGAGAACGAGGAAGGTTCGGCCGGGCCGGCGCAGTCCTCCGCCCGCTTCGCGGTCGCGTCGCGAGACGACGGCAAGGTGATCGTCGCGGTTGCAGCGGACCCTGAGTGGCTCGCCGATCCCGCGCGCAAGTACCCGATTGTCATCGATCCGACGTTGCTCGAGTCGACGCGGCTGTCAGCGCAAGATGACACGTCACTGTTCTCCCTCGCTCCTGGTGACCGCGCGTCACTCGCCGAGCTCTCCGTCGGCCGAATGGCTGCATTCAACGTGCTGACAACTGCATACATGCACTTCTGCGCGTCTCCAGGGCTCGACCCGCCGTGCGCGCCCTCCGGTCAAGCGCCGTGGCAGGGCGGTCGGGTCGATCAAGCGACGCTCGAACTGACGTCTCTCGGTTGGGACAGCAGCTACTCACCGACGGGGTGCGGTACTCGAGGACTTGGCGTCTACCGCGTGGCGATGCCGTGGGAAGGCCATTCGATGACGGGATGGCCGGGCGCGAGCGTCGATCTGTCGGAGAAGAAATGGATCGAGACGAACTGCGATCCCGGCGTGAAGAGCTGGGACGTCACCAACTGGGTGCAATCGTGGACCTACAACGCCGCAAGCAACCCCGCTCCCGTGCAGGACTGGGGACTGGCGCTCCGTGTCGATGCGGTCAGTGAATCGGACGCACTTGCGTTCCGGCGCTTCCACTCCGCGGACTCGAATATCGTCTGCTGCGGCGACTGGCGACCGAAGCTGCGCGTGCAATGGTCGCCGTATGGCGCGGCATACACGATCACTGGCCCGGCGACGCTTCCCACGACGACGACGCCGGGATCGATCCCGGTTTCCTTTCGCAACACCGGCCAAAACACATGGCTCCCAACCGGACCGACGCGGACGTTCCCCGGCTACCGGCTCTGGAAATGGAACGGAAGTGCCTGGGTCTTCCAAGGCGTGAACCAGGCTGCCAGTCCCGTCGCGACGAACGTGTCTCCTGGGAACAGCATCAACATCTCACTGCCGATCAACGCAACCGGCTCCAGCGGAACGTACCTCGCGTCGTTCGACATGCTCACTGAAGGTGGCGGCTGGTACCTCGACAGCGGGAACCCATATAGCGCCTCGTTCCAGTTTGAAGTCGTCAACCTCGGCCCCGGTGGTGCAGCCGCACCGAGCGACGGTGCGATCGTGGACGACCGCACGCCGACGCTTTCCACAACCTACGTCGATCCGGACAACAGCCCAATCGCAGGCGGGCAAGCGGCATTCGAGGTCTACGACGCACCCACTGGCGGAAACCTCGTGTGGCGCTCACCGGCGACTGGCTTCAGTGCACCCAAGAGCGCGACCCCGACACCCGACAAACTCGAGTGGGGCAAGACCTACTGGTGGCAAGTCGGCATCACCGATGGTGCCGCGACGCTGTGGTCGACCGACGCAGGCTCGTACGGCGCTAGATTCGCGCTCACTCCCCAAATCCCGCCGTCGGAATCGCGGTCGGACACACCGACAGTCGACGACGTTGTCGTCGCCGATCGTCGCCTACTGACGGGCTCCACCGATGTCGTCGTACCGACACTCGGCTCGCAGCTTGCACTCGAGCGCACGTACACGGTGCAGAGCCGATCCGAGACGACGCAAGCACGCGCGTTCGGTTCAGGGTGGCGGTCGCTGATCGATGCGCGCCTAGACACGTCAGGAACCGTCAATGGCGATCAGAAGGCAATCTTCTTCGGGCCTGACGGCACGCAACTGACGTTTGCAAAGGGCAAGGACGATCAGTACCACTCCGAGATGGGCGCAACTGCGACGTTGACCTATGCGAACGGGTTGTGGTCGCCCGGCATCTGGACGCTAACCGATGCCGGCAAGACGGTGTACCAGTTCTGGAATGTGACCGGAACGCCACTGTTCAGCATCACCGATGCAAATGGGCGGGCGATTCAAATCTCGCCACGCCAGGGTGCCGAGCAGACGATTGCGGACGGCAATGGCGTATTCAACGCGTTCAACGACGTTGACAGTGCGACGAACATCGCCTTCGGTGACCATAATTGGTGGATACCCGTCGGAGGTTCCGTATGGGGCATCAGCAACAACAAGGCGTACGTCGTCTCCACACCCAACGCGCGAAACGTGATCTGGACGACGTCGGGTTCGCGCGACGGGGTCATCGACGTCACGTTGTCCACCGCTGCCGGCAATACCGGAATCGCGTTCCGGTACCTCTGACGGGACCCCGTTTGGTGGTCCAGCTTTCATGAGAGCGCTGGTTGGTGTTCGGTGGTCCAGGCGGCGCGTACCTCGACCGGTGTGAGACCGCGCAGTGCACCGTGGGGTCGGTAGGTGTTGTACTCGATCCGCCATGCTTCGACAACGATCTCGGCTTCGAGCAGCGAGCCGAACTCCTCGATGTTCAACAGCTCGTCGCGGACGCGGCTGTTGAAGCTCTCGACGTAGGGGTTCTGCCATGGTGAGCCCGGTTCGATGTAGCTGATCCCGACGCGCGACAGGCGACACCAGTCGCGCAACGCCCACGCGATGAGCTCCGGTCCGTTGTCGCATCGCAGCGAGCTCGGTGGACCGTAGATGTCGATGAGCCGGTCGAGCTCGGCGGTGAGCTGATCGGCGGTGCAGGACCGTCCGACGCGCATCACGAGGGCCTCGCGGGTGTACTCGTCGACGATGTTCGCGAGCTTCAACCGTCGTTGGTCAGCAGTCTCGTCGAACTGGAAGTCGATCGCCCACACATGGTTCGGACGCAACGCCGTGAGCCGTTCGCTGCTGTCGGGACGCACCCGCCGACGCTTGCACGGCCGGCCCGGCGGTCGTTTCAGGCCCTCGTCACGCCACAGCCGCTGGATCCGCTTGCGGTTCACGTGCCATCCCTCCCGCCGCACCACGCGCGCAGCCAGCTTGTAACCCCAGCGGGGATGCTCCCGCGCGATCTCGCGCAGCCGGCTCCGCAGCTTCGCGTCCTCAATCGGGCGAGCCATGCGCGGCTTGCGTTGCGTCGACCGGTGCTGGCCGACAACGCGGCATGCTCGTCGTTCGGAGACCCCGAAGCGTTCCTGCAAGCGGCTGACCGCCCGCCGGCGTCGCTCCGGGGTCAGAAGTTTCC
>DASUFV010000031.1:0-2042 GCA_036274415.1 Actinomycetes bacterium | reverse complement strand
TCGTCCACGCCGAGCACGTCCGCACCCTCGAGCAGCGGCAGGATGTCGTCTGTCCACGTCTTGACGTTCGCCTGGCCCATACGGATCTGAATCTGCTTGTCGAACAACTTGATCATGGGCATGGGGTCCATGGCGCCGCCGTAGACGCCGATGATCGAGATCGTGCCGCCGCGCCGCACCATGTCGATGGCGGTGTGCAACGCCGACATTCGGTCCATACCGGCACGAAGCATCAGCGGTCTGGCGATCGCGTCGGGAAGGATGCTGGTCGAGCGCTGCAGCATTGCCACCCCTGGTGACCCGTGCGCCTCCATCCCAACGGCATCGATGACTGCGTCGGGCCCGCGACCGTCGGTGAGGTCGCGAACGACGTCGACGATCGCGTCTCCATGGACGCTGAGGTCAAGCACTTCGAAGCCGAGCCGCTCCGCACGCAGCAGACGGTCGTGATCGACGTCTATGCCGAGTACGCGGATTCCGTGGTGGCGGGCCACTCGACTGCTCATCTGGCCGATGGGTCCGAGGCCCAACACGGCGACGGTTCCATCCTTGGGAACCCCCGCGTACGCCACCGCCTGCCATGCCGTCGGCAGGACGTCCGACAGGTACACGAACCTCTCGTCCGGGGGACCCTCCGGGACCTTGATCGTGGTAAAGCGCGCATGGGGCACGCGAAGGTACTGGGCCTGGCCGCCCGGCACGTGTCCGTACAAGGTGGAGTAGCCGAAGAGGGCAGCACCGTTGTCGTGCTGACGCACCTGTGTCGTTTCGCACTGCGTCGGCAACTTCTGCTGACACATCCAGCACTCCCCGCAGGCGATCTGGAACGGGATGACAACGCGGTCTCCCACGGCCACATCGCCGACATCGCCCCCCGTCTCCTCGACGATTCCCATCGCCTCATGTCCGAGGACGTCGCCGGGCTCCATGAACGCGGCCAGGGGCTCGTAGAGGTGCAGGTCTGACCCGCAGATGTTCGTCGTGGTCACGCGAATGATCGCGTCGGTTGCCTTCTGAAGCACCGGTTCTGGAGCGTCCTGTACTTGAACGTCACGGCGTCCCTGCCACGTCACAGCTTTCACGTCACGCTCCCTGCATCGCCTTCAGCGGTGTCTGGTTGTGCGTCGACGTGAACCGCGCTGCGTCCCTCGGCCAGCATGGCGAGTCGGCGCAAGGCTTCGACGTTTCGTGTGCGGATCAGCCATTGTCGAACGGCCTTCGGAGTCAGGCGCGTCGGTCCGGAGGCCACGTCTTCTGCGATTGATACAAGGGACTGATCGGCACGGTTGACGGGCTCAATGGTGATCACGACATCCGCTTGCCCGACGGGCAGCGCTCGAGCTCGGAGTTCCAAGCGCCGGGGAAGGTCCTCAGCAACTGAGAACGTGCGGTCCGAGAGCAGCGCAGGCCACAAACCGACCGAGTGCGCGATGGAACTGCTCGCTTGTGGCCACCGCGGGTCGACTCCTCGGATACGACTTGCCCCGACGACCCACGTGGCGTACAGCCAGCCGTTGGCCAGCACCTCTGCAACGGCCGTCGGAGACGCGTTCACGACTCTCCGAACCGGCTGAATCGTCGGATCCACTCGTCCTCCCTCACCCCGGGGCGCACACGAGCGGTCTACCCCCCGCCCAGACGTTGGAAACGCTGACGTTCGCCCCGCATCGATCCGGGAAGTCTTTCGGGCGTGATGCCTCAACGGGCCGTGATCGTCGCAGGCGCGACGAGCGGCATCGGCCTGGCCATTGCAGAGATGGCGGTACCGCGCGGGTATCACGTCATACTCGTCGGCAGAGATCAGGACGCTCTGGCGCAAGCAGTCGAGCGGGTGCGCGGTCGGGGCGGGTCATGCGAAGGGGTCGCTTGCGACCTGACCGTGCCGGAACAGGTGAAGCGCGTCGTCTCAGAAGTCCGGCAACGCGACCTCGCAGCGTGGATCCACTGTGCCGGCCAGATGACCTATGGCGAGGTGATCGACACTCCATGGGCGACCTTTCGCGAGGTACTCGACACGAACGTCGGATCGGTCTTCCTCGCGG
>DASUFV010000030.1:0-11013 GCA_036274415.1 Actinomycetes bacterium | reverse complement strand
TACGAGCGCGACTACGACGACCGGACGCGCGCGCTGCGTGCCGTTCGCGACGACGAGCCGGCGACCAGGGCCGCGAGCCCGGTCTCATCGCCGTCGCGACCTGAGTCCGGTGCCTCACGCATCACGACGCTGCACCCTCGCACCTACAACGACGCGCGAGCGATCGGTGAGCAGTTCCGTGACGGCACCCCGGTCATCATGAACCTGTCAGAGATGGACGACGGGGACGCCAAGCGCATCGTCGATTTCGCAGCAGGGCTGGTCTTTGGTCTACGTGGAACGATCGAGCGTGTGACCCAGAAGGTGTTCCTGCTCTCACCCGCCAATGTCGTCGTCACCGCCGAGGAGCGAGAGCGCATCACACAAGGCGGGTTCTTCAACCAGAGCTGACGCGTCGATGGCGATCGTCTACCAGGTCATCCTGGCTGTTCTTTGGCTCTTCTTCATCGCGTTGGTCGCGCGGGTCGTGATCTCGCTGCTGCAGGTCTTTGCTCGTGACTATCGACCACACGGTGTCGTACTCGTTCTGTTCGAGGCGATCTTCACGGTGACCGACCCACCGGTCAGAGCACTCCGACGCGTGATCCCGCCGCTTCGAATCGGGGCAGTGGCCTTCGACTTGGCCGTCACTGTTCTCTTCCTTGCGGTCTACCTGCTCATCATTCTGGTCAGTGCGCTAGCTGCCACTTAGCTGCTCGCACGAAGCGTTGCGAGTGCTTGTGACTCCTGTGACAGTAGGGTCTGCCGTGTCGCTAGGGTTGTGCCCGAACTAGGCCGGAGGAGAGCACATGCCGCTGACTGCTGAGGACGTGCAGAACGTCCTCTTCCAGACCTCGAAGAAGCGCAACGCTGGCTATGACGAGGACGAGGTCGACGCCTTCCTCGACCAGGTCGCCGAGGAGCTGACGCGGCTGAACCAAGAGAACGAGTCACTGCGGGCGCAGCTGGCCGCTCGTCCGGCGACCGCCGCGAGCCCAGTCCCGGCGGCCCCGGTTGCCGCACCCGCCGCTCCGGCCGCACCGTCGTCGGGAGCCGAGCAGGCAGCGCGCGTGCTCGCTGCCGCCGAGCGCACTGCGGACGAGGTCGTCGCAGCCGCACGGTCAGAAGCCGACACGATGTTGGCCACGGCAAGGAGCAAGGCCGAGAACGCCGAGCGCGAGGCGGAAGCAAAGCACCAGCAGGTGATGGCTCAACTCGCTGGTCAGCGCAGCTCGCTGGAGAAGCAGGTCGAAGAGCTGCGTGCATTCGAGCGCGAGTACCGGACTCGACTGAAGTCCTACTTGGAGCAACAGCTGCGCGAGCTCAGCGCACGCACTGAGGGCGCCTCCAGCTCGGCCGCGCCAGGTGCATCCTCACCTGCGCGTCCGGCCACACCGTCCCCGACTCCGTCGGCTGCGCCTACCCAGCCGGCGCAGCCCCCGCAGCCGGCGCAGCCTGCGCAGCCAGCACAGCCTCCCCAGGCACCGCGTCCTGCGACGCCCGCCGCACCACCGGCGGGAGTGCCAGCGGCACCTCGACCAGCGCAACCACCGGCTCAACCACCAGCACAGCCGTCTGCACAGCCGCCGGCCCAACAACCGGGGCAGCAGCCCGCCCGGCCGCCCGCACCGCCGCAACAGCCGTCACCTCCGGCGGCGCCGCCGCGTCCAGCGCAGAGCACGCCGCCCAGCGCGCCACCTACACAGCCGTCATAAGGAAGTCATAAAGAAAAGGCACCAGCACCCGGGTTCGGGTGCTGGTGCTGTGCTTGTGGTGTGAAAGGTCTCAGATCCGACGACGGAACGGGTCACGCGGCGGCGGCGCAGGCATCGAGATGCGGGCACCGTCGATCGGGATACCGGTGAGCCCCAGCACCTTGGTCAGGATCGACAGGGTGGTCTCTCCGGCGGCGATGCCGTGCTCGGTCACCATCGCCCGGTAGATCGTGACGTAGTGCTTGACCGGGGTGTCGTACGTCCAGTCCACCGATCCCAGGTGCACGGACTCGCCTGGACCTTGCTCAGGGCTCAGCCAAGGGCGGTCCCACACCTGGATTCCGGTGGGGCTCACGCAGAAGATCCCGCCCATGGTGATGTCGTGCTGCTTGGCTGTCTCGATCAGCTGACGGCTCTCGCGTTCGGCGAGCACAAGCGCGGGCCGAACGTTGCTGGCGAGTGCCGGAACTGCGACCGCATTGGCCTTCAGTCGAACCTGCGGAATCGCGGCGGGGTTCGATGCGGCGAGTGGTTGCACCATGGCTGTCCTCCGAGTGCCTTTGCCGTCGATCGTCGCGGATGCGAAAGTCGTTGCTTGGGTATCGGCTCGATCGCGGGTCGAGTTGGTTACTCCGAACGGGTGATTCGCGTAACAGAGCCCCGTCGGGTGATCAAGCCCGCAAGCGGGTCGTCCGACCGCACCTGCGGCCCGAGTCAGGAGGTCGAGACCTTCGTCACGGTGAAGGCCATCCCTGAGTCAGGGTCTCGGAACACTCGGTCGGTCGCGGTGTCGACTGTGGCGTCCTCGATGATCTCCACGGCCAGAACCTCAGAGGCAATCGACTCCTGGTGCTCGTCGATGGCGGCCCTCACATCGCCTTGGGCAGACCAGCGCAGTGTGATCCGGTCGGATACGTCCAGTCCACTCGACTTGCGCGCTTCCTGCACCTGCCGCACGACGTCACGTGCCAGGCCAAGACGGACCAGCTCGGGGGTCAGCGCCAGGTCCAGCGCCACGCTCTCGCCCGCCTCGTCGTGGACAGCCCACCCTTCGCGAGGCGTTTCGGTGATGATCACGTCGTCCGGCTCGATCGTCAGGGGCTGGCCGTCGAGGGTCACCTCCGCGCGGCCAGCCATCAGCAGCGACTGCTGAACAAGCTGTGCGTCGGCGTCCGCGATCGCCTGTGCGACCTGGGGGGTCTGCTTCCCGAACCTGCGGCCCAACGCCCGGAAGTTGGCTTTCACGGTGACGGCGACCGGCTCGTCGCCGCCCGCGCCGAGGCCCTCAATGCTCTGCACGTTCAGTTCTGACGCCAGCTCTTGCTTGAGCTCGTCAGGAAGTTGTTGCCAACCGTTGGCAGACACCAGTGCACGCGACAGTGGTTGCCGCGTCTTCACTCCCGAGCTGGCCCGGGCGGCACGACCCAGCTCGACCAAGCGCCGGACGAGAGCGACATCATCGATCAGGCGCTCGTCGATCAGTTCGCGATCCGCAGCTGGCCAGTCGGCGAGGTGAACCGAGTCAGGAGTGTCCGGGTCGGTTGATCGCACCAAGTCTTGCCACACTCTCTCGGTGATGAACGGCGTCATCGGTGCCATCACGAGAGTGAGCGCCACCAACGCTTCATGCAGCGTCTGGAGCGCGAGTGGGTCACCGTCCCAGAACCTCCGCCTCGAACGTCTCACGTACCAGTTGGACAACTGGTCGACGAATGAGGCAATCTCGGCGCCGGCGGCTGCAGCATCAAATCCGTCGAGAGCCTTGTCGACCCCCTCGATGAGCTGTTGCGTCCGTGCGATCAACCATCGATCCAATGCGGTGCGTTCGGCGGCTGGTTGGGGCTGCGCCGCGGGCGTCCATCCGGCCAACCTGGCGTAAAGGGCCTGGAACGAGACGGTGTTCCAGTACGTGAGGAGCGTCTTTCGCACTACTTCGCCGATCGCCTCGTGGCTGACTCTTCGCGCCACCCATGGGGACCCGCTCGCCAGCATGAACCAGCGAACGGCATCAGCGCCGTGCTCGTTCATCAGGGGGATCGGCTCGATGACGTTGCCGAGGTGCTTGCTCATCTTCCGGCCTTCGCGGTCCAGCAGAAGACCGAGAACCAAGACCGTTCGGTACGAGGACTCTCCGAAGATGAGCGTGCCTACTGTCATCAACGTGTAGAACCAGCCACGCGTCTGGTCGATCGCTTCGCAGATGTAGTCGGCCGGGTATTGCGCGCGGAACTCGGTTTCGCTCTGTCGGTGGGGATAGCCCCACTGTGCGAACGGCATGCACCCCGAGTCGAACCACACATCCGCAACTTCAGGCACGCGATGTGCCGACTCACCGCACTCGGGGCATCGAACGACAATCTCGTCGACGAACGGACGATGCGGGTCGAGGTCGGCGTCGGGCAGGCCGGCGAGCTCGGCGAGTTCGGCACGAGATCCCACAACCGTTACATGGTCCTGTGAGCAACGCCAGATCGGCAGTGGCGTCCCCCAGTAGCGGTCACGCGACAACGCCCAGTCGACGTTGTTCTCGAGCCAGTCGCCGTAACGCCCGTGCTTGATCGACTCGGGGAACCACTGGGTGGCTTCGTTCTGCGCGAGCAGCTCGTCCTTGATGGCGGTGGTGCGGATGTACCAGGACGGCAGCGCGTAGTACATCAGTGGTGTGTGGCATCGCCAGCAGTGTGGGTAGGCGTGCGGGTAGGGAAGGTGGGCAAAGAGCAGCCCACGTTCACTGAGGTCGGCCACCAGCCGCTCGTCAGCTTTCTTGAAGAAGACGCCTCCGACGAGAGGGACGTCAGCAGCGAACTCGCCGTTGGTTCCCACCGGCTGAATCACGGGGAGTCCGTTGGCGCGGCCCACTGCCAAGTCCTCAGCACCAAAACCGGGTGCCAGGTGCACCAGGCCGGTTCCGTCGGACACGGTCACGTAGTCGGCCGGAAGCACGGTATGAACCGGTCCCTCGTGGGGGACCGCCACGAGGTCGAACGGTGGCTTGTAGGCGGTTCCCACGAGCTCGGCGCCGCTGATGCGCTTGACCGCCTCCGCGTCGTCACCGAGGGCAGACGACATCAGCGGTTCGGCCACCACCAGGACCTCGCCATCTGAAGTCCGTGCGGCCACATACGTGACGTCGGGGTGCACAGCCACCGCGGTGTTGGCGACCAGGGTCCACGGCGTTGTGGTCCAGACGAGCAGGCTGGCGTCGGAGTCTGCGAGCGGGCCGTCGGTGATGGGGAAGCGCACGTAAACGGAGGGGTCGACGATGTCCGCATATCCCTGTGCGACCTCATGGTCGGAGAGACCGGTTCCGCAGCGGGAGCAATAGGTGGTGACGCGGTGGTCCTGTACGAGCAGACCTCGTGCATGGATCTGCTTGAGCGCCCACCAGAGGCTGTCGACGTATTCGGGGTCCATCGTCCAGTAGGCCTGGTCGGTGTCGACCCAGTAGCCCATCCTGCGAGTCATCTCTTCGAACGCGTCGACGTGACGGAGAACCGACTCGCGACACTTGGCGTTGAACTCGGCGACGCCAAAGGCCTCGATGTCCTGCTTGCCGTTGAAACCAAGCTCCTTCTCGACGGCCAGCTCAACGGGTAGGCCGTGACAGTCCCAACCGGCTTTGCGTGGGACGCGGAAGCCCTTCATCGTGCGGTACCTGGGAAAGACGTCCTTGAATACCCGTGCCTCGATGTGATGGGTTCCTGGCGTCCCGTTGGCGGTTGGGGGTCCTTCGTAGAAGACCCATGGCTCGCCGTCGGCTCGCTGCTCGAGGCTTCGGTGAAATGTGTCGTGCTCGTCCCAGAAGGTCAGAACCTCTTGCTCGACCGCGGGAAGGTCGACCTGGGGCGGTACCTCGCGGTACATGGGTCCTCCGTCGGGCTCGTCGTCCGGCGGAGGGACGAGATCGCCGTTCGCGATCCCGCGGTACCACCCTCCTTGGCCACTGGTGGGACCCGTGACCCGCTCGAAGGCTGTGCTGCGGCCGGTTCTACCTTCCGGACCGGAGCCCGGTGCTCTTCCGGCAGCTCAGGGGTGATCTTCGCCTCGGGCAACCGTCCGGGCTCACACCGTCCCCGGATCGCTCGTCGGCTGGGAGCCGTGGCTACTCGTCCCGTCATCGCCGTGCAGACCGACCCAGTCTATGAGTGGGTGGAATACCACGCGGGGAGGAGGGGTTGCCGGGGACCGGGTGGGCGTGGCGGTTTGGTCAGGGTCCGATTTCCGGCCTATCCTCCCTCGGATCCCTCGCGCACTCGGCCCAGGGGAGGTCCGGCATGGCGCAGCGCACCTCGGGTGGTAGCACCACCCGGGCACGGAGCGGCTCTCGGCGCTCCGGTTCTCGCGCGTCCGCAGCCGCCGCGACAGCCAAGCGGGTCACGTCCAAGAAGGCCGCCAAGAAGGCGCCGCCGAAGAAGGCTGCCAAGAAGTCACCGGCCAAGAGCACGGCTAAGAGCACGGCCAAGAAGAACGCAGCCAAGGCCGCACCTCAGGCGGCGAAGAAGACGACGGCGAAGAAGAACGCTGCCAAGAAGCCAGCAGCCAAGAAGGTTTCGTCCAAGAAGGCTCCGGCCAAGAAGGCTCCCGCCAAGAAGGTCGCAGCCAAGAAGGCAGCCGCCAAGAAGGCTCCAGCCAAGAAAGCGCCGGCCAAGAAGGTGTCGGCAAAGAACGCTCCAGCCAAAGAGGCGCCGGCCAAGAAGGCGGTGAGCTCGGCTCCGGCCACTCCCACCACACCGCCTAAGCCGTTGAAGCAGGCCGCCACGTCCGCGCCGCGGCCGTCCAGGCGCGGGCGCAAACCACTGACTCCCGCCGAGCGGGAAGAGATGAAAGGCGTCCTGCTGGCCGAGCGCGCCCGACTCGAACGCGAGATCGCCTCAGCCGTCGAAGATCTCAACGAGCTGCTGCGCGACTCAGGCGATGGTTCTGGGGACGACCAAGCCGACGCGGGCAGCAAGACGTTCGAGCGCGAGCACGAGATGTCAGTGGCCAACAACTCCCGAGACCTCCTCGTGCAGGTCGAGCATGCACTGGGCCGGATCGCCGACGGCACCTATGGAACCTGCGAGAGCTGTGGCCTTCCGATCGGCAAGATGCGCCTCGAAGCCTTCCCGCGAGCGACGCTGTGCGTTGACTGCAAGCAGCGCGAGGAACGGCGCTGAACGACCCCCAGGCACCTGACTCCGGCGACGGTCTCGACGCGGACACTGGCGCAACGGACTTCCGCGACGGCCGCAGGTTGCGGCGGCCACTCTTACTCGTCCTGGGTGTGGCGGCCGGCGTCCTCGTCCTTGATCAGCTGACCAAATGGTGGGTCCAACAGGTCATGCCAGGTCGTCCGCCCATCGACGTGGTCGGCGAGTGGCTACAGATCACCTACACGCGAAACCCGGGCGCGGCCTTCAGCCTCGGCGGCAGTTTCACGATCGTCCTGTCGGTGGTGGCCATCACCGTGGTCGTCGTCATCGTCCGGATGGCCTCGCGCCTCGGTTCAGTGGCGTGGGCAGTCGCTCTGGGCGGCATCCTCGGCGGGGCGCTGGGCAACCTCGCCGACCGGCTGTTTCGCGAGCCTGGGCCGCTGCGCGGCTACGTCGTCGACTGGATCGCGGTGCCCAACTACCCGGTGTTCAACATCGCCGACTCGGCGATCTTCTGCTCCGCCGTCCTCATGATCGTCCTGTCGTTCCGCGGAATCGGGCTGGACGGTTCCCGCACCGCGAGCAGCGACTAGCCTCACGCCGTGTCCAGCTCACGGCAACCGGATCGGCGCACCGTCGTCGTGCCGGACGGGTTGGAAGGAGAACGCGTCGACACTGCGCTGGCGCGGCTCTTCGGACTCTCCCGAACCAGGGCTGCTGAGCTGATCGCCGATGGAGCGGTCCTGCTCGACGGGGAAACCCCGGTCAAGAGCGCGCGGATGTCGGCTGGAGCAATGCTCGAGGTCGCGATCCCGACCGATCCCGAGCCGACAGCCACCGCGGAGCTGTCCTTGGACGCGGGTCTGCGGATCGTCTTCGACGACGATGACATCGTCGTCGTGGACAAGCCCGTGGGGGTGGCTGCTCACCCCAGCCCTGGATGGACGGGGCCGACCGTGATCGGTGGCCTCAGCGCCGCCGGATTTCGAGTCTCTACTAGTGGTGCTGCGGAGCGACAGGGAATCGTCCACCGCCTGGACGTCGGGACGAGCGGCCTGATGGTGGTCGCCAAGTCCGAGGCGGCGTACACCTCCTTGAAGCGAGCTTTCAAGGGGCGCGAGGTCGACAAGATCTACCACGCGGTCGTCCAAGGCCACCCAGACCCGACCCAGGGCACGGTCGATGCTCCGATCGGGCGCCATCCCCGTGATGACTGGAGGTGGGCGGTCGTGGCCTCGGGCAAAGACAGCGTCACCCACTACGAGACGCTCGAGGCGTTTCCTGCGGCGACGCTTCTGGAGATCACGCTCGAGACCGGCCGGACCCACCAGATCCGGGTCCACATGAGCGCGATCCGACACCCCTGTGTCGGTGACCTGATCTACGGCGCGGACCCGACTCTGGCCGAGCGGCTGGGGCTGACCAGGCAGTGGCTGCACGCGCACCGACTGGCATTCGACCACCCGAGGACGGGAGAGCGAGTGCAGTTCGAGTCGCCCTACCCCGCTGACCTCCAGCGCGCGCTCGAGCTGCTGGCGGGCTGAACCGCGGAGTGGTCGGAGAGTCTGACCGAGTTCGTCAGCGGCCGGCACTAGAGTCGGCAGGGCCGTTCTTCCCCCGGCGCCGCACCCCCAGGGACACCAGTCGCACTGGTTGTCGCACTGCCAGTTGTACTGCCAGTTGCACTGGTCGTCGCTCTGTGACGCGGCGCCCGTGCGGTTGGCACCACCGATGATCACCAGGGAGGTCCACGCCGCATGGCTGACTCGTTCGTGCACCTGCACGTGCACACCGAGTACTCCATGCTCGACGGGGCTGCACGCGTCGGTGAGCTGCTGGACGCTGCGGTCGAGCAGGGGATGCCCGCCATCGCGGTCACCGACCACGGCAACATGTTCGGTGCCTACGACTTCTACCGTCAGGCCAAAGACCGCGGCATCAAGCCGGTCATCGGCATCGAGGCCTACGTCACTCCCGGCACCGACCGTCGTGACCGCACGAGAGTGCGGTGGGCAAGCGGCGGCGAGGACGACGTCTCCGGTGGTGGCGCCTACACCCACATGACCCTGATGGCGGAGTCCACGGCAGGCATGCACAACCTCTTTCGCCTCTCCAGCCTGGCGAGCATCGAGGGCTTCTACTTCAAGCCACGCGTCGACCGTGAGCTGCTCGAGCGGTACGCGGCCGGAACGATCGCCACGACCGGGTGCCCGTCCGGTGAGGTGCAGACCCTCCTTCGCCTGGGCCGGTTCGACGAAGCTGTCAAGGCTGCCGGCGACTACCGAGACATCTTCGGCCCTGACAATTACTACTGCGAGCTCATGGACCACGGGTTGGACATCGAGCGACGCGCACGCGACGACCTCCTGCGTCTTGCACGGCAGCTCGACCTGCCGCTGGTGGCCACGAACGACCTGCACTACACCAGGCCAACCGATGCGGAGGCGCACGCCGCGCTCCTGTGCGTCCAGTCGGCGTCGACGCTTGCTGACCCAACTCGGTTCAAGTTCGACGCCGACGACTTCTACCTCAAGACCGCCGCTGAGATGCGGGACGTGTGGCGTGACTTCCCTGAGGCGTGCGACAACACGTTGCTGATCGCAGAACGGTGTGACGTCGCCTTCAACGAAGACGCCAACCTCATGCCGCGATTCGACGTACCGGCCGGCGAGACCGAAGAGAGCTGGTTCGTCAAGGAAGTTGAGCGAGGGCTGCACTCGCGTTATCCAGCCGGGGTTCCCGATGACGTTCGCAAGCAGGCGACCTACGAGGTCGACGTCATCTGTCAGATGGGATTCCCCGGCTACTTCTTGGTCGTGGCCGACTTCATCAACTGGGCCAAGAGCCAGGGCATTCGGGTCGGACCAGGGCGAGGGTCTGCTGCCGGTGCAATCGTCGCCTACGCCCTGGGCATCACCGACCTCGATCCGCTCAAGCATGGGTTGCTGTTCGAGCGGTTCCTGAACCCAGAGCGTGTCTCGATGCCCGACATCGACATCGACTTCGACGAGCGTCGTCGGGGAGACGTCATTCGGTACGTGACTGAACGGTACGGAGACGACCGCGTCGCGCAGATCGTCACGTTCGGCACGATCAAGGCCAAGCAGGCCATCAAAGACGCCTCACGCGTCCTGGGTTACCCCTACGCGATGGGCGATCGAATCACCAAGGTCATGCCTCCGGCCGTCATGGGCAAGGACATCTCGCTCGGAGGCATCTTCGACAGCAAAGACAGGCGGTACGCAGAGGCCGGAGAGTTCCGGGCGCTCTACGAGTCCGACCCGGACGTCAAGAAGGTGGTCGACACCGCCAGGGGCCTGGAGAACCTCAAGCGGCAGTGGGGTGTGCACGCGGCCGGCGTCATCATGTCGAGCGAGCGACTCGTCGACCACATTCCGATCATGAAGCGCGAGCAGGACGGCGCGATCATCACGCAGTTCGACTACCCGACCTGCGAGGCTCTGGGCCTGCTGAAGATGGACTTCCTTGGGCTCCGCAACCTCACGGTGCTCGAGGACGCGCTCGTTGACATCGAGCGCAACCGCGACGAACGCCTCGTCCTCGAAGAGCTCCCGTTGGAGGACGAGGCGACGTTCGAGCTGCTCGGTCGAGGTGACACGTTGGGTGTCTTCCAGCTCGACGGTGGTCCGATGCGGGCTCTGCTGCGCGCCATGGCGCCGGACAGCTTCGAGGACATCTCCGCGGTTCTCGCGCTCTACCGACCCGGCCCGATGGGCGCGAATGCGCACAACGACTACGCCGATCGCAAGAACGGCCGCAAACCTGTCACTCCGATTCATCCCGAGCTCGCCGAGCCGCTCGCGGACATCCTGGACGAGACGTACGGGGTGATCGTCTACCAAGAGCAGGTCATGGCGATCGCCCAGCAGGTAGCCGGTTACTCGCTCGGACAAGCGGATCTGCTCCGCCGCGCCATGGGCAAGAAGAAGAAGGAGGTGCTCGACAAGGAGTTCGTCCCCTTCTCGGAGGGAATGCGCGAGCGCGGGTACAGCGACCACGCCATCAAGACGCTCTGGGAGATCTTGGTGCCGTTCGCCGACTATGCGTTCAACCGGGCGCACACAGCTGGCTATGGGCTGGTCTCGTACTGGACGGCGTACCTCAAGGCGAACTACCCCTCCGAGTACATGGCCGCCCTGTTGACCTCGGTGCGTGATGACAAAGAC
>DASUFV010000029.1:0-5797 GCA_036274415.1 Actinomycetes bacterium | reverse complement strand
GCGCCGTCGTTGCCCATGTAGCGGTGCCACGCCAGCTCGGCCTTGAGCCACTCGGCACGCTCTGGGGTGCCGGCAAGCTCCAGCCCGCCGGTCAGGTGCAGCCCAGCACTCTGGCCGCTCTCTTCTGCGACCTTCTCGTACATCCCGATGGTGTACGCCTGCAGTCGTGCGATCACCGGGTCGGAGTTGATCGCGTGGAAGCCACCGGCTGCGTGCCAGCTCGATCCTGCGGTGAGCTCACCGCGTTCGATCAGCGCAACGTCGGTGATACCGCGGAGCGTGAGGTGGTAGAGGATGCTGCAGCCGACGATGCCACCGCCGATGACGACGACGCGGTACTGAGTGTTCACGGCCATCCCGTCCGGTCAGAGCGAGTGCGTGAGTTGGCGGTGCAGGTGCGTCTTGCGGTGCCGCGAGAAGAAGCCCAACTCGAGATCGACGCCGGTGTACTCACCCTTCACGACCAGGGGATCGTTGTCGTGATCGTGGCCGCTCTCGACGGAACCGATGAGCTCCGCCATCGCCACACCCACGAACGGCGCGGCTTTGAACTGGTGCCCGCTGGTGCCGATCGCGACGTAGTAGCCACCCAGGTTGGTGCGGTCGTAGATCGGGATCCAGTCGTCGGTGATGTCGTACGCGCTGACGATGCCCGACTTCTGGCTGGGCACCTGCAGACCCGGCAGACGACGAGCCAGCCGCAGGCTCTGCACCTCCCAGTTGTCCGCAGAAGGTGACGCGCGTACCTCGTCCGCGTCGTCCACCAGGATGAGCGGGTCGCAGGGCGCCTCAAAGCTTCCGACGATGATCGTCCCCCCAGGGTGTGGGCGGAAGTAGGTGCCGAAGTCGGGATCGTGCACTCCGATGCCGCCGTCTTCGAGGCCGAATCCCTCCGGCGCGGGAACGCTGATCACCTCTTGCTGAGTGGCTTTCGTCGAAGTGCTGAAGTCATCAAGCACCCGCGCCATCGTGTTGAGCGCGACCGACCAGGGGCCAGCCGCATTCACTAGGACGTCAGCGGTCAGCTCAGTTCCGTCCTCGAGCTTCACGCCTCGGACGCGCTTGTCGTCACGCAGGACGTCGACAACCTTCGAACGCCACCTGAACGTTGTGCCGAGCGTCTCAGCAGCGTGCGCAAGGTTGTGGGTGGCGAGCGTCGCGTCGTTGACGAAACCGGAGTCGCGCTGGACGAACCCGCCGACCTCGCCTTCCGGGTCATCCCAGAAGTGGTCGTCCTCGACGCGGCACGCCGGGCCGATGCGCGCCGGGTCGAGTGCGGGGAAGTGCTCCCTTATCTGCTCGGCAGTGACAGCCTCGTACGGGATACCGAGCGCGTCCATGTGGCCGAGTTCCAGCGAGCGGTCGAGCAGCTCACCGTCGAGCACGAGCAGTCCGGTCTGCACGTAGGTCGCCATGCCGGCCGGGTCGTCGACGCCCAGGTGCTTGCCCCAGTCCACCCACCGTGCATACGACTCCCACGCGAGGACGACCTCTTGCAGGTTGTCGTAGTTGAACCGGACCATCGCCGACGAGGCGCTCGTTGAGCCGCAGCCAGGCGTCGATCCCTTGTCGACCACCGTGACGTCCCAACCGCGTCGGGCGAGCTCCAGAGCGGTTGAGCAGCCGATGATTCCGGCGCCGACAACGATCGCGGAGGAAGGTGAAGTCACCGAGGGCTCCTTGGGGGGCGGATGCAAGAGGCCACGCTGAACAGGCGCCTGGATAGACACCGGGCCGATTCAGAAGATCACACCACTTGCCGGCCCTGTGAGGCATCTTTGGCGTCGATCTGAGACACCGTGCTCCACGAGAGCCGGACCCAGCTTCCGCTGGTCTGTCAGGCTGCCACCGTGAGCCGCCAACGCGTCCCGGCGCCGGCCCTGGTCCTGCTCGCTATCGCCAGCGTGCAGACCGGAGCCGCCATCGCGCGCACGCTGTTCGACGAGCTCGGGGTCGCTGGTACTGCGCTTCTGCGTCTCGTCATCGCAGCCGTCGTGCTGCTTCTCGTGTTGCGGCCTCCCGTGCTGTCGTGGACTCGCAGGCAGTGGGCAGCTGCTGGGCTGCTCGGCTTCGCTTTGGCCGGCATGAACCTGGTCTTCTACTACTCGCTCGACCTGATCCCTCTCGGAGTCGCGGTGACCGTTGAGTTCACCGGGCCGCTGCTCCTCGCGCTGGTGCAGACCCGGAGACTGGTCGACTTCCTCTGGGCGCTCCTCGCGGGTGCCGGCGTGGCGCTTCTCGGCCTCAGGGCGGCTGGCGGGGCGGTAGAGGCCCTCGGGCTGGTTCTCGCGTTCACCGCCGGCCTCTTCTGGGCCGGCTACATCGTGTCGAGCGCCCGAGTCGGGCGGACGCTGCCGGGCGTCGACGGACTCGCGGTCGCGCTGGCTGTGGCCGCCGTGCTCGTCCTGCCGCTCGGGTTCTCGGAGGCGACCGCCGTTGTCGACGACCCGGCGCTGCTGGGGGGAGTCGCGGCCGTCGCGCTGATGTCGTCGATCATCCCGTACGGCCTTGAGCTCGTTGCCTTGCGCAGAATCCCGACGCGGGTGTTCGGCGTGCTGATGAGCCTGCAGCCGGCGGCAGCGGCGATCTCTGGCTGGATCATCCTCGATCAGAGGTTGGGGCCGGTGGAGCTGACCGCACTCGCCATGGTGTCGCTGGCCAGCCTGGGCATCACCCTGGCGAGCCGAACCGAAGAACGCGCTGAGGACCGGGGTGTGGGCCCGATAGGCTGAACGACCGCCCTTTTCGGTTGCCGGAGCGATTCGGCGGGAGTCGAAGGCAGGCACGTGTCCATCAGCGAGATCGAGGCAGAGCAGGCCTACCTCGACGTTCTCTACGGACGCCTCGACCTGGTGCGTGACCGCACCGCCACCGAGCTCGCAAAGGTCAGGCGTGCGGGAGCGTCGGGGACGCCGCAGGCGCGATCGGAGCGCGACGCGTTCGCCACGCTGTACGAAGACCGGCTGACCCAGCTGAACGGTGTCGAGGAGCGGCTGTGCTTCGGACGCCTCGACATGCGCGATCACTCCACCCGCTACATCGGCCGGCTCGGTTTGTTCGACGACGACCAGACTCAGCTGCTCGTCGACTGGCGCGCACCGGCGTCCCGTGACTTCTACCAAGCAACGTCACTGCACCCCGGGGATGTCATCCGACGTCGTCACCTCGAGACGCACGATCGAAAGGTCGGCGCGATTTATGACGACGTGCTCGACCTCGACCACTTCGAGCAACGTCCCGACTTGGTTGCACACACGTCGGAATCGACGTCCCTGACGACCGATGGCGCGCTCTTGGCGGCGCTGAACGCGAGCCGCACCGGCCGGATGACCGACATCGTGGCCACGATCCAGAGCGAGCAAGACGAGATCGTGCGCGCTCCCATGACCGGGATGCTCGTCGTCCAAGGCGGCCCGGGAACGGGTAAGACCGCCGTGGCATTGCATCGCGCGGCGTACTTGCTCTACACGCATCGCGATCGGCTGGAGTCACGTGGCGTCCTGCTGGTCGGGCCGAGCCCGGTCTTCCTGCGTTACATCTCGCAGGTGCTGCCGTCTCTCGGCGAGACCGGCGTCGTCACCGCTACGGCCGATGAGCTCATGCCGGGCATCTCCGTGACAGCGGTAGACACCGAGGCGGCGGCGGCGTTGAAGGGTTCCCTGCGCATGGCGAAGGTGCTCGACCGCGCTGTGCGGCAAAGGCTCCGGCTGCCCAAGTCCGACCGCTCCATCAAAGTCGGCAGTGTCACGCTGCGGCTCCGGCCACGAGTCATGCGGTCAGCCGCCGAGGCCGCGCGTCGAGGTGGGCGCTCGCACAACGCCGCACGAGTGGTCTTCGTCCGTCACCTGCTGCAGCACCTGATCGACCTGTATGCGAATGCGACGGGGCAGTCGGCAGACACCGTTGACCGATCCGACGTCGAGCACAAGCTGCGAGACTCGCGCGACGTCAGGCGCGAGCTGAACTTGGCCTGGCCCGCCCTTGCGGCCGAGCAGGTGCTGGCCGATCTGTTCGCGAGCCCCGAGCGACTCTTCGCCGCGACGCCGGACTGGACCAACGACGAACGCGTCCACCTCCTTCGGGAAAGGGGGAGTGGCTGGACGTCGGCGGATGTACCGCTGCTCGACGAGCTCGCCGAGCTGATCGGTGAGGATGATGCGGAGGCAGCCGCTGAGTCGCAGCGAGAGCGCCAGGCAGCGGCCGACGAGCTGCAGAGGGCGCGCGAGGTGCTGCAGTCCGTTGGTGGACTGGCCGCCCAGCTGGTGAGTGCGCAGTCGTTGGCCGCGCGGTTCGTTGAGTCCGGCCCCGTGTTCACCGTGGCCGAGCGCGCGTTCGCCGACCGTACCTGGGCGTACGGCCACATCATCGTGGACGAGGCGCAGGAGCTGAGCCCGATGATGTGGCGTCTGCTGTTGCGGCGATGCCCGACGCGGTCATTCACCATCGTCGGAGACATCTCGCAAGCCACCGGGCCAGCCGCGGCTCACTCCTGGGACGAAGCATTGTCGCCCCACGTCGGCGCACGCTGGGAGCGGCGTGACCTCACCATCAACTACCGCACGCCCGCTCAGGTGATGGATCGTGCGTACGAGATGCTGGCAGCCACTGGGCACGACGCGGAGCCGCCGACCTCCGTTCGCGAGGGCGAGCCGCCGCAAACGGTGCCCGTCTCTGGCAGTGACGACGTCCTCCAGATCGTCTCGAGCGAGGCGGGATCGATGGGAGATCGCCGGCTAGCGGTCATCGCGCCAGAAGCGCGTCTAGCCGGGCTGACCGAGGCTCTGCAACGCCTGCTCGTGTCGACGTCGGGCGACGATCTGCAGGCACCGGTTGTGCTCCTGACGCCTGAACAGGCGAAGGGCCTGGAGTTCGACATCGTCGTTGTGGTCGATCCCGACGGGGTGGTCGCTGAGAGTCGACACGGGCATCGCGCCCTCTTCGTGGCGATGACGCGACCCACCCAGCGTCTGGTCATCGCGGAGTGGGTGGAGACAATCAACCCGTGACACGCAACGGACAGGTCTCCTTCTGGTACGACGCCATGGGACTGCCAACCCCCAGACCACCCCTGCAGGGCTCGACATCAGTCGATGTGTGCATCGTCGGTGGTGGCTTCACCGGGCTATGGACCGCGTATTACCTCAAGAAGGCGGACCCCAGCATCGATGTCCTGGTCGTCGAGCAACGCTTCGCGGGATACGGAGCGAGCGGGCGCAACGGCGGCTGGCTGTTCGGCGGCATCGCCGGATCTCGGCGCGGATACGCAGAGACACATGGGCGTCAGGCCGTAATCGACCTGCAGCACGCGATGAACGCCACCGTTGACGAGGTCATCGAAGTAGCGGAGCGCGAAGGCATCGATGCCGACATCGTCAAGGGTGGCGCCCTTGAAGTCGCCTACACCCCTGCGCAGATGGAGCGACTGCAGGAATTCATTGACGAAGAGCACGCCTGGGAAGAGACCGACCACGTCCTGCTGAGCGCGGAGGAAAGCGCCGCACTGATCAATGTCGCCAACACGATCGGCGGTGCCTTTTCGCCACACGGTGCACGCATTCAACCGGCCAAGCTCGTGCGAGGGGTAGCCGATGTAGTCGAACGGCTCGGCGTGACGATTGCCGAGCAGACGCTGGTGACCGAGATTCGGCCGCATCGGGTCATCACCGACCACGGAGACGTGACCGCCAAGTGCGTGCTGCGCGCCACTGAAGGTTTCACTGCGGGCATCAAGGGTCTGAAGCGGTCGTGGCTGCCAATGAACTCGTCAATGATCGTCACCGATCCCTTGCCGGACGCC
>DASUFV010000028.1:0-6456 GCA_036274415.1 Actinomycetes bacterium | reverse complement strand
CCGGCCTTGTCGGAGCTGGGGCTGGCCGCGCTCCACGGCTCGTCACCGGATGTGGGCATTGCCGGGTACTCGTTGGGCGGAGGTATTGGGTGGCTCGCTCGAAAGCACGGCATGCAGGCCAATGCCGTTACCGCCCTCGAGCTCGTGACAGCCGACGGACAGCTTCGCAGGGTGGATCACGACCAAGAACCAGACTTGTTCTGGGCTCTCCGCGGAGGCAACGGCAACTTTGGCGTCGTCACAGCAGTCGAGTTCTCCGTCGTGGCCGTCGAGCGGTTGCTCGCTGGCGCACTGTTCTATCCGATCGAGCAAATCCACGACGTTCTCGGGACCTGGGTTTCGCTGCTCCCCACTTTCCCTGAGGAGATGACCACCTGGGTCAGCGTCATCCACTTTCCTGCTGATCCCGCCGTACCGGAATTCGTGCGTGGACAGTCACGCGCCGTGCTCATGGCCGCGCACTTGGGGGATGAGCGTCAGGGGCGCGATCTGCTCGCACCATTCCAGCGCCTGAACCCGATCGCGGACACGCTTGTGATGCAGACTCCCGTGGGTCTGGCCGAGTTGGCCATGGATCCGGTGGATCCGCTTCCGTACCGCTCGACGACGGCTTTGCTGGATAGGCTGACTGAAACGGCCGTGGCCGACCTCGCACGTGTCTCAGGTACGGGCTCACCGTTGGCGCTGCTTCAGATCCGGCATGGCGGGGGTGCACTGAGCCGTCGTGAGCAGGGCGCAGGTGCGCGCGCCACACTGCCAGGACAGATCATTCTGTACAGCCTTGGAGTCGTTACTGACGCATCCTCCGACGATGCCGTGACCGCCGCACTGCGTGAGGTGAGCTCGGCGGTGCAGGCCGCGAAGGTCGGTGACTACCCGAACTTCGTTGAGCGCCCTGCGGACGCCGAGTCGTTCTTCGATGCCGAGACGTGGCGACGCCTGCAGAACATCAAGCACGAGTACGACCCCAGTGACCTGTTTCTTGGCAACCACCACATCTCGGGTCGTGGCTGACGTGCGAATCGCGATCTTCGGTACTGGACTGATCGGAGGTCAGGTGGCGGCGCTGCTCACCGCTTCGGGGCACGAGGTCGTCCCTGTCAATCGGCGCTCCGGTGTCGACACAACGACGGGTGCTGGAGTGGCCGAGGCACTCGTCGCGGTTGACGTGGTTTTGGACGCGACCAACCCACGGGTTTGGTCGGACGACGAGGTACTGGCCTTTTTCGAGAGCTCGACCGCCACACTTCTGACTGCCGAACGTGCCGCCGGAGTGCGTCACCACGTCACTATCTCGGTTGTTGGGGCAGACCGTGTCCCCGACTCGGGCTACTTTCGTGCGAAGCGGCTACAGGAGCAAATGGTGTCCGGTGGGGGCATCCCCCACACCATCGTCCGCTCAACGCAGTTCTTCGAGTTCCTCAGCGAGATCGCGGACGCGGCCAGTGTCGACGGGGTCGTACGCATGACGCCTGCCCTGGCACAACCGATTGCCTCTAGCGACGTCGCGGCCAAGATCGCCGAAGTGCTGCTCGATGACCCACGCGAAGATGGTCTGCAGATCGCGGGCCCAGATCGGCTGCCGCTTGATGAGTTCGTCCGTCACTTACTCAGTGCGACAGGAGACCGCCGACGATTGGAGAGCGATCCTGCAGCGCGCTACTTCGGGGCGAGGCTCACTACCGAGTCATTGACGCCGGAAGGCGACGCGTGGATGGGTCCAACGTCGTTTTACGCGTGGCTGCGTGGCGCCTATCGCTGGTTGGACTCCGAGTCGCCAAAGGCTGCGGTGTAAGGGTCGTACGGATCGTCTTCGACCCGGTCGTCATCGTGCGAGCCAGTACCACCCAGTTCGACCGACAGCGCCTCGACGTCCAGCTCGGTGCTCGAGTACTTGAGCTGCCGGGCGACCTTGGTCTGCTTGGCCTTGGCCCTCCCGCGACCCATGGGCTGACCCCCTCGTTGGGGCAGTGCCCCAGTAGGCGTGTCGTGTGTTCTGGAACTGCCAGTCCAGGGTAGACGATCGGTTGCCGTGGTGTGGAGTCAAGGGCCCCCATCGGCGAGTGCAGCGGCGATCCGAGCCTCGGCGAGCCGGTCCGCCGCCTGGGCGGGGGGCAAGCCTTTGGCGGCCGCGAGTTCCAGCACCTCGAGGGTGGTGTCGAAGATCTTCAGCGTCCGCTCAGTGGCGCGCTGCAGGTCGAAGCCGTGGAGCTCGTCAGCCACCTGGATCACGCCGCCGGCATTCACGAGGTAGTCGGGCGCGTACGTGATGTCTCGGTCAGCCAGCAGATGGGCGACGCGGGCGTGCGCCAGCTGGTTGTTCGCCCCACCACACACCACGGACGCGGTCAGGGCGGCCACGGTGCCCTCGTTGAGCACACCACCAAGGGCGTTCGGCGAGAAGATGTCGAGCCCCGGCCACCGGATCAGGTCGTCCTGGGAGTCAGCCACCTCGACGTCGCGGTCGGCGTCGACCACCCGGCGGATGGCGTCCGGGTCGACGTCGAAGATCACCACGGACGCCCCTGCCTCGCGCAGGTGGCGGACCAGCCGATGGCCCACCTTGCCGACGCCGGCGATGCCAATCCGGCGTCCCGAGAGGTCGTCGGTACCCCACCGGTACCGGGCGCAGGCCCGCATCCCGGCGAAGACCCCGAGGGCGGTGAGCACCGAGGAGTCGCCGCTGCCGCCGCCTGCCTCTGAACGGCCGGTGACGTGGGACGTGACGCGGGCGATCACGTCCATGTCCTGGACATACGTGCCAACGTCGCAGGCGGTGATGTATCGCCCGCCGAGCGACTCGACCGCCCGCCCGTACGCCTCGAGCAGAGCCTCGGTCTTGTCCCGCCTCGGGTCGCCGATGATCACCGCTTTGCCGCCCCCGTGGGGGAGGCCAGCCAGGGCGTTCTTGTAGCTCATGGCTTGGGACAGTCGCAGTACGTCGTCGAGAGCCGCCCCGTCGTCGGGATAGACGTGGAAGCGGGTGCCGCCCAGCCCGGGGCCGAGGGCGGTGGAGTGCAGGCCAATGAGCGCCCGCAGGCCGGTTTCGGGGTCGTTGGCCAGCACTACCTGTTCGTGACCGGCGAATCGGTCGAAGAGAGACTCGCGGTCCACGCTCGGACCCTACCTCCCGGTATGCGGCGGGCTTCGATCAATCGGGTGATCCCGCGAGGGCCACCACGGCAGCGCATGTCGGGAAAAAGCCGCGAAATCCATGAAATATCGGGGGATTTGGGGTCCACGAATGGGTTAGTCCCGACGATCATGGCGGAATGGCACTGTCGAGGGATTACGGACATGCAGGACATCCGTCACTCTTTGCAGCGCAGGAACCCCTTTCGGGGTCCTGGCTTACCGGGGGAAATGAACAGTCCATGGGGGGACGATGACGCAGCTACCGCCAGAACCCGAGGCGCTCTTGACGCCCGCCGAGGTGGCGGCACTCTTCCGGGTCGACCCGAAGACGGTCACCCGCTGGGCCAAGGCTGGAAAGCTCAGCGCCATCCGCACTTTGGGCGGTCACCGGCGCTACCGCGCCGCTGAAGTACAGGCGCTGCTGGACGGCCTCCAGGGCGAAAGCGCGCCAGACGCCACGCCGAACAATCACGCCTAAATCGCAACTTTCTGCAGCGTTTGGTTGCGCGGCGCTGATCTGGGGTGATGAGGGTGACTAGTTCTGCTTGACTAGGCCGATCGTGTGTGAACTAGCCCACAACGGGGCCGTTCAACTTGCTGGATCGCTCATAGCCGCCGATACCATTCCGTGACTTCGCCGCCCCGGCGGAGGCCCGCCGGGTACGCCTAATCCTGTCCGGCTCGGTGGGTGAGCGAGTTCGTCGCGGACAGGAGCGGGGGACCCAAAGGTTTGCGACCACCTGCTCCTCGGAGCCGGAGGTCTTGGGGTTAAGCCGCTACCTCCCAGTAGCGGCCGGGCACTCTTCGGCCCGCACCCGACAGCTGACCTCGTAGGCGTCGGAGAGGAAATATGTCGCGCACCCTCGCGCGCCGACGCCTGCTGGCTGTCGGCCTGTCGATTGCCATGACCACCCCGATCGCCCTCTTCGCGGGCAGCCCTGCGCACGCCGCGGACACGACCTTCAAGGAGTTCAGCTTCCGCGACTCCGGTCCGCGGGTGAAGCTGACCCAGCGTGTGCTGGACGTTTCGCCGCGCACCGGTTACTTCAACAAGAAGACGCGGCACGCGGTCCGACGGTTCCAGGACAAGCGTGACTTCCAGGTCACGGGAGTCGTCAACGAGCGCACGTGGAACGCCCTCGAGCGGCGGTGGGAGAACGTCCAGAAGGCTCGGCTCCGCATTGATCGCAAGTACCACGCCATCATGCGCGTCGCGCGCAATCAGAAGGGCGACCCGTACGTCTACGGCGCAGCTGGTCCCGGGGCATTCGACTGCTCTGGCCTGACGATGTTCGTGTACCGCAAGGCGGCGGGAATCTCGATGCAGCACTCGGCGTCCGCGCAGAGTCGCCGCGGAGATCGCATCCCGCGCAAGGCGGCGCGTCCAGGCGACCTGGTCTTCATGTACGACGGTGGTGGCGTGTACCACGCGGCGATCTACGCGGGGAAGGGCGACATCATCCACGCGTCGCGCCCCGGCACGAACGTGAAGCGCGACCCGATATGGACCAGTCGCTACTTCATCGTGCGGGTCCTGCCCAAGCGCTAGTCACCTCAGCGCTAGTTACGTCGCGAGTCACCGCGCTAGTCACACTGCGCTGCCGACAGGTGGCCGTCCTCGCACGCCTGCTGGGAAATGGCCTCAGGTGAATAGCGGTACACGGCCATGCCCAGCAGTCCTACCAACACGAGGGCAGCGAGCATCGTCGCGATGACGACGCCGCGCGCCTCGACCATGGCTTCCACCCCTCGACCGGACGCCGCATGCGCGCACGTCCCTGCCCGTGATCCCTGCCCTTGATCACTTATCGGCAGGGGAGCGCGAATACGTGAGGGTGGTCGTCAGGGTTGGCGACCGATGAAGCCGATCAGTTTGTCCTGATACGAGGCGGTATCGGGGACGTCGATCCGCGGCCCGAACTGGCCGCTGGTCCGTAGTAGGTCGTCCATCGGCAGCATGCCTTCGTAGAGCTCGCGGCAGCGTTCTTCGTCCAACGTGTCGTCCTGGTCGGTGGCGCGCGCGAGGTCCCACGTGTGCATGAAGATGTCGGACGTGTAGAACCGGTCGATTGCCTCCGCGAGTGGCATGTCACCCATCATCGGGCTGTGGTAGATGCGATCGTCGGTCGCTGGATCGTCGAGCAGGCTCTGGACGTTTGTCGCGTGCGCCTTCCACGCAGTGACCGGATCGTCGTCGACCGAAGGAACGTTCGGCAGTGTGATGTCAGTTCCACGCTCGAGGAATCCAGGAAGCCATGTGACGAGATGCCGCACCACATCTCGGGCCGCCCAACCTGCCACGGGCGACGGGGCGTCCCAGCTCGCCTGATCGGCGCCCTCGACGCGCTGAGTGAACGTGGCCGCCGTGCGGGCATGGTTGGCGGCGGCGTCCGTTCTGACACTCATGGCCTCGCTCCTCATTCGCTGCTCACTCGCGGCTTCGTCGTGGGGCTCACTGGCATGTTCTGTCGTGACGGCACCGGTCGCAACAGCAAACGGCTACCGCGAGCCCCACACTGGGTCTAGCGTCTTCCTGTGAACCCCGCCACGGGTGGGCATGGCAGGTCAGGACCATGCTGGAAATCAGTTTCCTCGGCGAGCAACGGCTCGCGGTCGACGGCACCAATGTCACCGCGGCGATACCGCAGCGCACCCAGGGGCTGATTGCTGCACTCGTGTTGCATCCGGGCCAGGATCAACTGCGCTCCTCCATCGCCTCGGCGTTCTGGCCGGATTCGACAGACGAGCAGTCCCTCACGAACCTGCGTCGCGAGCTGCACGCGCTGCGTCAACGAGTGCCCGAGTTCTGCAGCACGTTGCACACTGGTGGCTCACTGATCCGCTGGGAGCAGTCGCGTGACGTGCGGTGCGACGTCGCGGAGTTCGTGACCGCAGCTGAAGGTGTTGCCGAGTTGTTCACGGCGGAAGCGCCGTCGGTCGAGACCGTTCGAACTGTCGAGAAGGCGGTTGCCCAGTACTCGGGAGAGTTGCTGCCTGCGTGGGTCGACGAGTGGGTCCTCGAACCAAGAGAACGACTGCATCGCACGTGTGTCGAGCTGCTCGACCGACTGTTGGCGTTGCCGGACGCACTCGTCGAGCTCGATCGGCGCGTGGCGTATGCGGCTCGCCGCGTCGAGCTTGAGCCGTTCGAGGAAGCCGGTTACCGCAGTCTGATGTCGCTGCAGGCGGCGGCTGGTGACCGAGCTGCTGCTCTGACGACATTCCACCGATGCGCGTCCATGCTCGAGCGCGAGCTTGGTGTGTCCCCCGATCCGGCGACGGTGCAGCTATACGAGTCACTGGTCTCGGCCACCCCGAGCC
>DASUFV010000027.1:0-2133 GCA_036274415.1 Actinomycetes bacterium | reverse complement strand
GCCGACGAAGCAGCTCGAGGCCACCGCCCCTGAACCCGCGCCCGTGACGTAGCCGTCAGGCCTTCGGATCGGGGATGCCGGGTGGCGGTGCGCCGTCGTATTCGAGGAGCTCGATCAGATAGCCGTCGGGGTCCTTGATGTATGCCATCTGCACGGGCCAACGGTCGAGCCGCGTCGGCTCCATCACCGATTCGCAGCCCCATGCGATCGCCTTGGCGTACAGCGCCTGGATGTCGCTCGTGTTCACGTAGAGCTTCCACAGCGCGGTGCCCATGTCGATGGGGCCGTCCTGGTCGAGCTGCTGCGCGAGCTGCAGACGGGACCCGCCTTGCGGTGCTTGGAGCACGGCTTCGTGCGCCGTCTCGATCTCGGTGCGGCTCTGGAGTGGGATGCCCATCACGCCGTCCCAGAACTCGATCGATCGCTCGATGTCGGAGACGTTGATGCAATAGGCAGCAAGGATCTGCGTCATGCGTTGCTCCTATGTCAAGCGGCTTGCGGGAGGCAAGTCGCTGTCGACGCTTGCGCGTCGTTGATGAGTGCTCGGAACACGACGTCGGAGATTCGGCGCTTGAGTGCGCGTAGGGCTTCACGTTTCGAGTTCCCGAGTGCGGCGCGGTGTTGGAGGTACGTCTTGGCGTCGTCGTGGCAGCGTTTCTGGGTCACGGCAACGCGATGGATCGCTGCGTTCAGCTGGCGGTTGCCGGTTCGGGAGAGCCGGTGTCGTTCCTTGTTGCTCGACCAGACCGGTAACGGCGCGGTGCCGTTGTGGCGAGCGAACGCGTCCTTGGACTTGAAACGTCGGACGTCGGCGACCTCAGCAACGATCTTCGCCGCGGTCAATGCACCGACACCGACCACGTCGAGCAGCGTCGGTGCGAGCTCGCGGACGCGCATGGTGATCTCACGTTCGAGTGCCCGCTCGGCGACGGTGAGATCACGGACGCGGACCACGATGTCGGTGGCGATCCGCGCCGTCATGCCCTCCATCGCCTCGAGACGGGTTGCGACCGCATCGAGGTTCTTCGGGCTGGTCAGCGACCGGGCCGGCGGATCCCAGCTCGGATCGAGTTCATGGAGATGCCAGCGAAGGCGGTTCAGACACCGGGTGCGTTCTGCGACCAGGTCTTCGCGGTGATCGACCAGCAGCCGCAACTCCCTGGCTGGCCCATCAAGCTGGGCGGCAGGGAGATCCGGGTGTCGCAACGCCGCCCGGGCGACCGCCACCGCGTCGATCGGATCCGACTTCCCGAACGTGCGGGCCGCGTCGCGGGCATGGGCCATCAACTTCGGAGGAACACGAACGATTCGTTCCCCGACCGCCAAGAAGTCGCGTTCGAGGCGACGTGAGAGGTGCCGGCAGTCCTCGACTGCCCACACCCGATCCGCTCCGAATTGGGCTGCCCACTGCAACAACTCGAGATGATCCTCGGTCGTTGTTGCTGTCGTCGTGCGCACACCGAGCTCGCGGCCCAGCTCGTCAACCGCGACAACAGTGTGTGTGCGCTTATGCGCGTCGATCCCTAGCATGACCATGAACCAGTCGCCTTTCTTGAAGGGTGACAAGAAACGGACCGGTCGGTGGGCACACCTCAGTGGGGGCGATGCCACGCTCCTATCAAGCCACGCCGGCCGGTTCGCCGCGTCCGGGGGCCGGCAGAACGCATGACGCCAACAAACGGCACGGAACGTAAGAGCCAAACCCCCGGACGACCACCAGCCTGACACTGAGGCGAGAACGTAGTGGCCCCGCCGAAGCGCGAGGATCGGTGTCAAGATGCCACCGTGGGCGACCCGTCGACGAAGGAGATGACCGCCTCCGTCTACGTGGGGGACGGTCGGCTCGAAGTGCAACAGGTCGCGATGCCGGAGCTCGCGCCCGGCGACGTGCTCGTTGCGATCTCGCACTGCGGTGTGTGCGGCACCGATCTGCATCTCGTGCTCGAACACATCGCGCGTCCGGGCTCGGTGTTGGGCCACGAGTGGGCCGGCACGATCGCGGGGCTCGGGAGTGACGTCAGCGGGTGGGAGATCGGTGCGCGCGTGGTGTGCGGACCGACGCCGGGCTGCGGCGAGTGCCGCGCCTGCCTTCGCGGGCGGCCATCGGTGTGCCTGCGACGCGCGCCGGTGGAT
>DASUFV010000026.1:0-13878 GCA_036274415.1 Actinomycetes bacterium | reverse complement strand
CGGAGTTGAACTGGTCCACGCCGGTGATGTCGAAGGTCTCCTCACCGGTGAGGCCGAGCGACGCCGCCGACTCGCCGTCGGGGAACTGCAGCGGCAGCACCCCCATGCCGATCAGGTTGGAGCGGTGGATCCGTTCGAACGACTCGGCGATCACCGCCCGCACGCCCAGCAGCATGGTGCCCTTCGCCGCCCAGTCGCGCGACGAGCCCGAGCCGTACTCCTTGCCGGCGAAGATCACGAGCGGCGTGCCCGCGGCCTGGTAGTTGACGCTCGCGTCGTAGATGAACGACTGCGGGCCGCCTTCTTGGGTGAAGTCGCGCGTGTAGCCGCCCTCGACACCGTCGAGCAGCTGGTTCTTGAGCCGGATGTTGGCGAAGGTTCCGCGGATCATCACCTCGTGGTTGCCGCGGCGGGAGCCGTACGAGTTGAAGTCCTTCCGCTCCACGCCGTGCTCCATCAGGTAGCGCCCGGCGGGGGAGTCGGGTTTGATCGAGCCGGCCGGTGAGATGTGGTCGGTGGTCACCGAGTCGCCGAGCAAGGCAAGCACGCGTGCGCCGACGACGTCGGTCACCGGCGACGGCTCACGCTGCATCCCCTCGAAGTACGGCGGTTTGCGCACATAGGTTGAGGCTGGGTCCCAGGCGAATGTGTCGCCGGCCGGGGTCGACAAGCCGGTCCACAGCTCGTCGCCTGCGAACACGTCGGCGTACTCACGGGTGAAGGTCTCGCTGGCGATCGCAGAGTCGATCACCTCTTGTATCTCGTGCGCCGACGGCCACAGGTCGTGCAGGTAGACCGGCTGCCCATCCCCGTCCACCCCGAGGGGTTCGGTCGTGAGATCGAGATCCATCGTCCCTGCAAGCGCATAGGCCACGACAAGGGGCGGAGACGCGAGGTAGTTCATCTTCACGTCGGGGTTGATACGTCCCTCGAAGTTGCGGTTGCCCGACAGCACCGAGGTGACCGCGAGGTCGTGGTCGTTGACGGCAGCCGACACCTCAGGGATCAATGGGCCGGAGTTGCCGATGCACGTAGTGCAGCCGTACCCGACCAGGTTGAACCCCAGCTTGTTCAAGTACGGCGTGAGGCCAGCGCGGTCGTAGTAGTCCATGACGACCTTGGACCCTGGCGCGAGCGTCGTCTTGACCCACGGTTTGCTGCTCAGCCCACGCTCGACCGCCTTCTTCGCCAGCAGGGCAGCTCCGATCATCACCGAGGGGTTCGAGGTGTTGGTGCACGACGTGATCGCGGCAATGGCCACTGAGCCGTGGTCGAGCTCGTACGTCGACCCGTCATCGAGCGTGACGGTGACAGGGTCCTTGGGTCGACGTTCACTCAGCTGCGGGTCATTGTGCGCTCCGTTACCGACGTTGGTGATCGCGGGCGGGTCGGACGCGGGGAAGCTCTGGGCGATCGACTCATCGACCGGGCCGCGAACCGAGGCGAGCGCCTTGCCGCCGGTATAGCGCACCACGGCCGCCCGGAAAGCCTGCTTCGCGTCCGACAGTGAGATGCGGTCTTGCGGACGCTTGGGTCCGGCGATCGACGCAACCACGGTGCCGAGGTCGAGTTCGAGGTGCTCGGAGTACTGCGCTTCCCGGTTGGGGTCATGCCAGAGACCTTGCGCCTTGGCATAGGCCTCGACGAGCGCAACCTGCTGCTCGCTGCGTCCGGTAAACCGCAGGTAACGCACGGTCTCTTCGTCGATAGGGAACACCGCGATTGTCGAGCCGTACTCGGGGCTCATATTGCCGATCGTCGCGCGGTTGGCCAGCGGCACCTCTGCCACCCCAGGGCCGTAGAACTCGACGAACGCTCCGACGACGCCGTGCTCGCGTAGCTGCTCGGTGATGGTGAGAACCAGGTCGGTGGCAGTCACACCATCCACCGGCTTGCCGTGCAGCTTGAAGCCGACGACGCGCGGGATCAGCATTGACACCGGCTGCCCGAGCATCGCCGCCTCGGCCTCGATGCCCCCGACTCCCCAGCCGACGACGCCAAGGCCATTGACCATCGTGGTGTGCGAGTCAGTACCCACCAAAGTGTCGGGGTACGCAACTCCATCGCGCACCATCACGACGCGGGCCAGGTGCTCGATGTTGACCTGGTGCACGATGCCGGTGCCGGGTGGGACGACAGTGAACTCGTTGAACGCCCCCTGGCCCCATCGCAAGAACTGGTAGCGCTCACGGTTGCGCTCGTACTCGAGCTCGACGTTGCGTGCGAACGCGTCGCTGCGTCCGAACACGTCGGCGATGACCGAGTGGTCAATGACCAATTCGGCAGGTGCGAGCGGGTTGATGATGCTCGGGTCGCCCCCGAGTTCGCGGACGGCCTCGCGCATCGTGGCGAGGTCGACGACGGCCGGGACACCGGTGAAGTCCTGCATGATCACACGACCAGGCGAGAACTGGATCTCGGTGTCCGGCTCGGCCGCCGGGTCCCACTCGGCCACCGCGCGAATCTGGTCGGCGGTGACATTGACACCGTCCTCGGTGCGGAGCAGGTTTTCCAGCAACACCTTCAAGCTGAAGGGCAGGCGGTCTGACCCGGCGACGGCGTCCACGCCGAAGATCTCGTGTTGGTGTCCGCCGACGTCCAAGGTCCTGCGTGCGCCGAAGCTGTCGGTGTGGGCGTCGTGCTCGGGACGAGGAGTCGACATTGGTGGCTCCTGTGGATGAGGGCTGAACCGGGACGGGTGGTGCTTCCGGCATTCCGCACGAGCCGGAGGGAATGATCCTGCCCGAACCTATTTATCTTGATGTCAAGATACCACCGTGAGCCCGAGACCGCATTCTGTGCTTGCCTGGGCGGCATGGAGCTGACGACGACCACGAACCTCTCGGTGGACGGCGTGATGCAGGGACTGGGCGGCCGTGACGAAAGACCGCCGAGGTGGTTTCGAGCGGGGCGGCTGGGCCCTTCCGCTGATCGACGACGAGTCCGGTGACTACCTCAACGAGGTGTACGGCAGTGCCTCGGCGTTCCTGTTCGGACGCCGAACCTACGAGATCTTCGCCCCTTACTGGGGAGCGCAGATCGACGCGAGCACGAGCCCAATCGCTGCCGCATTGAATGATCGACCGAAGTACGTCGTCTCCACCACTCTCACCGACCCGGAGTGGGCTGGCACGACCGTTCTGTCCGGCCATGTCGCCGCAGCGATCGGCGAGCTGCGAGCGAAGGGCGACGGCGTCCTGCTCGTGCCGGGAAGCGGCGAACTAGTGCGTTGGTTACTCGCTAACAGCCTGGTCGACGTCATGCACATCGTCACGGTTCCGGTCGTCGTGGGTCAGGGCACGCGGTTGTTCCCCGACAACGGACCGGACGCCGCGCTCGAGCTCACCGCGTCGCGCACCACGTCGGGAGGCACCCACATCGCGGAGTACCGGCCCGCCGGACGCCCCGAGTACGCCGCGTAGGGCTCAGCGGGTCTGCAGCGTTGGCGGCGCGAGATCGTCCACCGGCGCATCAGCGCCAGTGACGGACAACCGCCCGATCAGCTGGTTCGCCCACTCGACCAATCCCTCGACATTGATGTCGTAGGGCGGAGCATCGGCGTAGGACGCCACTTTGTCGCGTCCTCGAGTGAGAACTGACACCGCGCCATTTGAGTTACCGCGCAGAGCATGGGTCAGGCCGACGGCAAGCTGGGCCAACCCCTGCCAGAGGTCACGTTCGTCGGTCGGTGCCGCCTTCCAGGTGCCCTCCAAGACCTCGTGTGCGTGGAACGGGCGATCGGCGTCCAGTAGCCGCTGCGCTTCGACCAGCGACTCCCCCGGCGGCAGCGACACTTCGGGCGTTCGCTCGACGCCCTCGGCTCCGCGCGGTAGCGGCCGACCCAGCCCGTCGCGCGGTCGCGCATTCTGCGGGCGGCCGGACGCGTCGCGGTCGCGGTCAGGACCAGGCCCCTCGCTCACGGACTCACTCCACCCTCTGGCACGAGAAGCGCAACGCATTCGACGTGATGGGTCATCGGGAAAAGGTCGAATGCCCGAAGTCGTTCGAGGCGATAACCGGACGCCGCGAAGTAGCTGACGTCCCGCGCCAGCGCGGCCGGATCGCACGCCACGTACACCACCGCCCGTGGCAACCAGCCAGCCACTGCTTCGACCACCTGTCGTTTGGCACCCACCCGAGGCGGATCGAGCACCACGACGTCCGGCTGCACCTCTGCGGACGCGACGAACCGCTCAACCGCGACGCCGTGAACCGACGCCTGCGGCAGGTCCGCGAGATTCTGCCCCGCGTCGGACGCCGCGGTGCGGTGGCCCTCGACGGCGTCCACCCTTCCGCCGGTCCGACTGCCCCACACTCCGCTGAACAGCCCGACACCGGCGTACAGGTCGACCAGATGCTCACCGGGGCGCGGCTCGGCCATCGCCATCACGGCCTCCGCGAGCACGTCGGCGGCATCGGGGTGCACCTGCCAGAATCCACCGGCCGTCACCTGCCACGTGCGTCCGGCCGCCGCCATCGTCATCGCCTCGACACCGTGTCCGCGACCGACCGTGACGATGCGTTCGCCCGACACCGGATCGACCTGCACCGTGACCTCGTCGACTCCCGGCCAGGACGTCCCCGTGATCTCGGGAACGTCGAGACCAGCGTGCGCGATCAGGCAGTCGTCGATGGCGACCACGTCGTGCGACCGGTGCGGGTGCAGGCCAGCCTGGCCAGTCGCGTCCACCGCGAGCCGCACCCGCCTCCGCCACCTGAGGCCAGGCTGGGACGGCTCCGGGTCCGGCAGCGGCTCGACCTCACCGCTCCATACCGTGTGCAGGTCGGTGATGCCGCCGAGTCGCTCCAGCTGCTCCCGTACGACTGCGGCCTTCAACCTGCGCTGCTCGTCGAGCCGCACGTGCTGGAAGTCGCAACCGCCGCAGTGGTCAGCACGTGGACCCGCGAACGGACACGGCGGCGTGACCCGGTACTCGGACGCGGTCATCACCTCGATCGGCACCGCCCGCACGAACCGGCCGCGGCGTCCGACGTCGACGACCTCGACGAGGGCGCGCTCACCCGGAAGCACACCGCGCACGAAGAGCACGCGTCCCTCGTGGCGGGCCACGCAGTGGCCACCGTGAGCGACCGGCCCGATCTCAACCTCGACTCGGTCGCCGACGTTCAACGTCATGGCTCTTGAGGCGACACGTCGCCGTTCATCCCATTTCGTTCTGCACCGCGCGTTCGGCCTCGGACGCCGTGGGCTCCCCGCGTCGTACCGACCCGGCACCGAACGACTCCGGGCGGTCAGCGAGCAACTGCGACGAACGCAGCTGGTACGGAACTGACACCACCACCACACCAGGCGTGAAGCGCAGCCGGGTCTTGAGCCGGAGCGCGCTCTGGTTGTGGAGCAATGCTTCCCACCAGTGCCCCACGACGTACTCGGGCACGTAGACGTCGACGATATCGCGCGGGCTGTCATGTCGTTTGGCCTTCACGTAGTCGACGACCGGCCGAGTGATTTCACGATATGGCGAGTCGAGCACGCGCAGCGGCACCGGAATGTTTCGCCGGTCCCAGTCGGCCAGCAGCGCCTGCGTCTCCAGTTCGTCGACGTTGACCGTCAGTGCCTCGAGGGTCGCCGGACGAGACGCGCGCGCGTATGCGAGCGCGCGCAAGGCCGGCTTGTGCAGCTTGGACACCAACACCACAGCGTGGATGCGCGCCGGAAGCATCTGCTCACTGTCGGGATCAGCGCGCAGCTCGTCACTGACACTCGCGTAGTGACGCCGTACCGCGAGCATCACGACATAGATCAAGGCAATCCCGATGACGGCGAGGTAGGCCCCGTGCGTGAACTTCGTCGTGAGCACGCCCACCAGAACGCTGCCGGTCAGGCACAAGCCAACGACGTTCACCACTCGGGCTCTCTTCATCCGCTGCCGCTCAACGGGGTCGAGCTCAGTCTCAAGATGGCGGCCCCAGTGCCTCACCATGCCGATCTGGCTCAGTGTGAACGACAAGAAGATGCCCACCATGTAGACCTGAATCAGCTGTGACACGTTCGCGCCGAACCAGACGATCATCACGATCGCGAGCGCGGCCAGCACAAGGATTCCGTTGCTGAATGCGAGACGGTCACCACGCGTATGCAGCTGCCTGGGCAAGTAGCCGTCACGCGCGAGGATGGATCCCAACACCGGGAAGCCGTTGAACGCGGTGTTTGCGGCGAGCACCAGAATCAACGCGGTCGCCGCAGCGACCACGATCGCGAGTATCGGCGCATTGCTGAACACCGCGTCCGCGATCTGAGCGATCACCGTCTTCTGCCGCTCCCCCGGTGGCAGTCCAACGAGGTCGTTGTCGGAGACGGCAACGTGTACGTCGGTTTTCAGTGCCAACCAGGTGATGGACGCGAACATCGACATCGAGATGATGCCAAGTAGCAGGAGGGTGGTGGCGGCGTTCTTCGACTTGGGTGGCTTGAACGCCGGGACTCCATTCGCGATCGCTTCCACTCCCGTCAGGGCCGTGGTGCCGGCGGTGAACGATCGGGCGATCAGATACGCGAGCGCAAGCCCGGTGAAGGTGGATTCACCGACCACCGTCCAGTCTGCGCTCTCCGCTCGCAGTTCGGTTCCCGTAACCATCCGAAAGATCGCCCATCCCACCATGAAGAAAATGGCCGCCATGAATGCGTAGGTGGGAAAGGCAAACGCCGTGCCCGACTCTCGGACACCCCTCAAGTTCAGGAAGGTGATGACCGCGACCAGGACAACGGCGATCAGCACGGTGTGCTCGTGCACGGCAGAGAAAGCTGACCCGATGTTCGCCACTGCGGCCGCGATTGAGACGGCCACCGTCATGACGTAGTCGACCAGAAGGGCACTGGCGACCAGAACGCCAGCTCGTGGGCCCAAGTTGACGCTGACGTTCTCGTAGTCGCCGCCACCTGAGGGGTAGGCCCGGACGTTCTGCCGGTACGAGGCGACGACCACGAAGTAGACGATGACCACGCCCGCCGCCACCCATGGCGCGAAATGCAGAAGCGCCACTCCGCCCAACGAGAGAACCAGCAGGATTTCTTGGGTGGCGTAAGCGTTCGAGGACAAGGCATCGCTTGCGAAAACCGGAAGTGCAATGCGCTTTGGCAGCAACGTTTCGTGGAGCTTGGCACTTGCTTGTGGCCGACCGACCAAAGCACGTTTGAACAACGAGGTCACAGAAGCCACGGGCGCCGATGCTACGCCTCAGCAGCCTCTCTGCGCGGGACCGCTACCGTGGTCCGGTGCACGTGGTGATCATGGGCTGCGGTCGAGTCGGCTCGACGTTGGCCACCGAATTGGATGGCAAAGGCCATGAAGTGGTCGTCATCGATCGGAACCCCGACGCGTTCCGACGACTAGGCGAAGGCTTCGGGGGCTCCACCGTCACTGGCGTCGGGTTCGACTGGGACACGCTGCTCGAGGCGGGCCTTGAGAAAACGGACGCCTTCGTCGCGGTCAGCAGCGGCGACAACTCGAACATCGTCTCCGCCAGAGTGGCGCGCGAGAACTTCGGCATCAACACCGTGGTAGCCCGCATCTATGACCCCCGTCGGGCCGAGATCTACCAGCGCCTCGGCATCCCGACCGTTGCGACCGTCAGGTGGACCGCTGACCGCATCCTGCGACGGCTGCTGCCTGGCGGCGTCCACGAGGACTATCGCGATCCGAGCGGTGCGGTGATGATGGCCGAGCTGCCGGTGGCGTCCGACTGGGTGGGCCAGACGTACCAGCGCCTCGAGCAGGAGTGCGGCATTCGGATCGGCTACATCACCCGCTTCGGCCACGGCCAGCTCACTACCGCGAGCACCGTGGTCCAGGAGGGCGACATCGTCCACGCGCTCTTGTCGACGCAGGACGCCGAGCGCGCGGCAGCGGCCGTGGCACGGGCGCCGGAGGGGGTGTGAGGTGAGGGTCGCGATCGCTGGGGCTGGCAAGGTCGGGCGCTCCATCGCAGCCGAGCTGCTCATGCACGGTCACGAAGTGCTGCTGATCGACCCAGAGGTGACGACGTACCGCACTGAACTGGCGGATGCACGGTGGCTGCAGGCGGACGCATGCGAGATCTCCTCGCTCGACCAAGCCCATCTGCAGAGCCACCAAGTAGTCATCGCTGCGACCGGAGACGACAAGGTCAACCTCGTGATCTCGCTGCTCGCCAAGACCGAGTACGGCGTCCCTCGCGTCGTTGCGCGTGTGAATCACCCGAAAAACGAGTGGCTGTTCACCGAGGGCTGGGGCGTGGACGTCGCAGTCTCGACTCCCCGGCTGCTCTCGGCGTTGGTCGAAGAGGCAGTCAGCGTTGGCGACGTTGTCCGGCTGATGGAGTTCGAGCAGGGTGACGCCAACCTGGTCGAGATCACGCTGCCGGCGTCCTCACCTGTCGTCGGGTCTCGCGTCGGTTCGGTCACCCTGCCACCTGACACCACGCTCGTGACCATCGTGCGCGACCGTCGGGTCATCACCCCGAGCGACGACGACTCGCTTGAGGCCGGCGACGAGCTGCTCTTCGTGACCACCGCCGACTCTGAAGACCTGGTGCAGCAGACGTTCAGCCCGCACGCCCCGATTGATCGAGCCCAGACCCCCGGACCCGGCTGACCCCTGCCTTCGTCAGGCCCAAGCCAAAGGTCGGGGGTTACTCGGCGGGTTCTGGTTGTTCGTCCTCGGAATCCTGCTCAGAGGGCTCGGTGTGCTTGGTGTGCGGACGCGGCGGAGGCGCCTTTCGCAGGATCAGATAGCTGATCCAGAGCACTAGTGCGAAGAGAGGCCAACCCATTGCGAGTTTCACCCAACCCAGCGCGACGGTCATGCTGAGGAAGTAGAGCGGCAGCTGCACCGCCAGCCGCAGTGTGAACATCCCGCACCAGAACCAGCTCACCTGCGTGTACGCCCGCTTGCGTGCTGGGTCGTCCCGCCACGTGAACCCTTCGCCTAGCAGCGGGCCCAGGACGACGCCGATCAGGGGCCACCCGACAAGGATCGAGACCAGGTAGGCAACCGCATAGCCCGCCTGCAGCAGCAGACCGGGCAAGTAGAAGTCGGCCGCATTGCCGGTGCGCGAGGCGATGAACGCCGACAGCGCCACGCCGAACATGCCCGCGAGCGCGTACTGCACTGACCCGCGTCGGATCAGCCGGACAACGAACAGGACGACTGCCGTGCCGAGCGCGCCCCACAGCGCGGGCGGGAGGACCTGCCCGTTCACGGTGTAGATGACGATGAACACCAGGCTGGGCAGGCCACTTTCGGTCATGCCCAGCTTGCCGCCGAGCGCCGACTGCAGCTCGACGCCCTCGACGCGTGCGTCGGTGCGTTCCTCCGAGCGCTCAGCCGTCACGCTGCTGCCGGAAGGAGCTCGTAGGTCGGGTTGTACATCACGTAGTCGCTGCCTCGTCGCGTCACTCGTCCGTTGACGATCAGCTGGCGCCCTGGCGTGATGCCCCGAATGCCGCGACGTCCCAAGAACACCACCGTGAGCGAGTCACTGCCGTCGTAGAGCTCCACCTCGAGCGCGGGCACTTGAGCCCGGCATCGCAGCACGAGGGAACGGACCGTCCCACCAACGCGCACGGGGACCGCGACCGGGCATTCGACGATCGCAGTGGTCTCGAGGTTCGTGAACCGCGAACGCAGCTCGCCCGCCTCGATCGACGTCGGGCTTGGTGCCAGTCGCTCCGCGAGTCGGTTCCACCAATGCCGGTTGGTCGACTCCGCCGACGCGTCGGCTGCCGTCGGGCTCGCTTGAGTGCTCACCCCACCAGGCTACTGACCGAGCCGTCAGGTTGACTGCGGCCCGGAGCGCGGCCCTCCGTTCCCCGAAGGGTCGGCCACGAGGCTGGGGTCCTCCGGGATGGTGATCTCCAGCGGGTCGCGGGGTGCCGCGGCGTGCGCACCGCGTTCGACCGAGACACCGGCGAAGATCCGCTCCACCGCGGACGCCTTGGCTGGCTCGGTAGCTCCTGCGCCCGTGACCACGCCGCGAAGGAACCAGCGCTCGCCATCGATACCGATGAACCGCGCCGCCTGTCGCAGCGTCTTGCCCTGCGGGTCGGTCACGACGACCTCAGCCTGCAGCTCGCGACCGAACGGGCCGTCCGCCTCGAGCGCCTTGCCCTGCCCGCCGCGAATGCCCTCCGCGATCTCCTGACGCACGTCGTCCCACAGCGACTCGCTCTTCGGGGCAGCGAACGCCTGCAGCTGCAGCATCGTGTCGTCCAACATCACCGACACCGCCATGGGGTTCTCCTGCTCGTCCATCTCGACGCGCAGCTGCATGCCCTCGACGGCGGGTATCTGCATCGAGCCGAAGTCCAACATCGGCCCCGAGTCACTGCCTACGTCGGAAGCGGCACTCGTTCGCTCGTCGCTCTGGTCTTCGTCTTCCATCTCGTCCGCCTCGTCGATCACGTCGTCCACTCGCGGGTCTCGCACGTCCTCGATGCCTGGCTCGTCGCGCGGGCGCTTGCGCATGTCGTCCATCGCGGCCAGCAACGCCTGCTCCTCAGGTATGTCGGACTTCTTGCGGAACAGTGACATCACGAACCTCCGTCGCTGCCGTTGGCCGACCGACCGGTCGAGCCGAATCCGCCGGCCGCGCGCGCCGAACCAGGCAGGGTCTCGACCTCGTGGAACGCGACCCGCTCGACCTGCTGGACGACCAGCTGGGCGATCCGGTCGCCTCGCTTCACCGAGACGGCGTTCTCGCGATCAAGGTTGACCAGCGCCACCTTGATCTCGCCCCTGTACCCAGCGTCCACCGTGCCGGGGGCGTTCGCAACGGTGAGCCCCTCGCGAACGGCGAGCCCGCTGCGCGGGTGGACGAAGGCCGCGTACCCGTCAGGCAGTGCGATCGCGATACCGCTGGGCACCATGACCCGCTCCCCCGGTGCTACTTCGATGTCGATCGTCGAGAGCAAGTCGACCCCCGCGTCCCCCGGATGCGCGTACTCCGGCAGTGGCAGGTCGTCGTCCAGCCGAACGACCAGCACGTCCACAGGGTCACGGCGCTCCGCCGTCACGGGTTGACCTCGAACGCATGGAGCACTTCGGCGTCGTCGTGGGTGGCGACGAAGTTCTCGATGTCGGCGGCGCGCCCGTGATCGCGGAAGTGCTCGAGCGACACGGACACGAACACCGACCTGGCCTCCACCGCGATCTCACCCGGTTGGCCGTCGGCGGCCGCGAGGCGTCCCGTTGCCCTGGAGTAGATCTTGCGACCGGCGACCGCATAGCACTCGGCGTCCACGAACAGCGTCGAACCGACCGGCACCGGCTGCCGATAGTCGGTCTCGAGGTGCACGGTGACGACCGGGACGCGCAGCAGCCACGTCACGGTGCCGAGCGCCTCGTCGAACGCCGCCGCAAGCAACCCGCCGTGCGCGAGGCCGGGTGCGCCCTGGTGATGCTCGGTGACGTGCAGCGTGGCGTGGATCGTGCAGCCTTCGCCTGCCGTGAGCTCGAGGTGCAGCCCGGTGGGGTGATCGGGTCCGCACCCGAAGCACTGCCGGTAGTGGCTGCCGAGTGACGTGCCAGGTGGCGGTGCGTCGACGTGGCGCTCGGGTGGCACTGCGTGCTGGGGAGGCTCGATGGGACGCCGCTTGGCGCGGTCCTCGGTCACGGGTGGACCTTACCGGCCCCCTCACGGCGCGCGGCTTCGCGCAGGGTGTCACGCTTGGCGGGTGCCGGCTGACCCTGCGAACGCCGTGTCCGGGAACTCCGGTTCGGTGACCTACCGCGAACGCCTCACGCCGCCGTGGTGGGGCTGGCTGTTGGCCGCACTCTGGGCGTCCACGTTGGGCATCGCCTACGGCTACGCCATCACGACCCTCGTGGGATGGCTGGTCGGCGTCGGCCTGTTCCTCATCGCGGCCGCCGCACTCGTGTGGATGTCTGCGGTCATCGAAGTGACCGGTCGCGAACTACGAGCCGGACGCGCAACGCTCCCTGGCGACAGCGTCGGCGGCGTACAGGTGCTGGACGCCGAAGCCGCGCGCGTCAAACGCGGCACCGGCGCGGACTCCCGCGCGTTCATCCTGCTGCGCGCCTGGGTGCCGCAGGCCGTGGTCGTCACCTTGGACGACCCGAACGACCCGACGCCGTACTGGTACGTGTCGAGTCGGCGTCCTGACGACCTCGCCGCTGCCGTCGAGCGCCTGGCCGGGTCGGACGCGACGCGCACAACGGGAACCGACGTGACAAGATCGACGCACTCAGAGCAGTGAGCCGCAAGGAGGACCGAATGGGAGGCAAGAAGTCCGGCGATGCCGAGGGCCCGTCTCAGGCTGTCGTGACGATTGCGGCACTCGCTGCAGGCCTCGTGGCGCAAAAGCTCGTCAGCGCCGGCTGGAAGTTCGTGCGTGGCTCTGAGCCCGGCAAGGACGACAGCCCGCTGCCAGAGCTCCTGATCTTTGCCGCCGTCAGCGCAGCAACGGTGGCCGTCGCCAAGAACTGGGCGACGCATCGCACGGTGAAGCGCTTCTCTTCCTGAGAAGCCGAAAGCCCGCCGAGCCCGCGCCTTTCGGCGTTGGGGGCTAGGCGGGCCGGATGCTCACTCCGTGACTGGCTGGGTGACTGGCTCGGTGCCGGTGTCGGTCAGGCGCAGTCCTTGCAGATCGGCTGACCGTTCTTGGTCGTGGCCAACTGGCTGCGGTGGTGTACCAGGAAGCATCGCGAACAGGTGAACTCGTCCTCTTGCTTCGGTACGACGCGGACCGTCAGCTCTTCGCCAGACAGATCGGCACCAGGCAGCTCGTGTGACTCCGCCAGCTCGGTCTCGTCGACATCGACGGTCGAGGCAGCAAGATCGGCACGACGAGCCTTCAGCTCTTCGAGACTGTCCTCAGACAGCTCGTCGTCGGTCTTGCGTGGGGTGTCGTAATCGGTTGCCATGGGCGTTGGACCCCTCCTTTGAGGATCCCGGTGTTGCTCGTCGGGGACGGCTGCCGGTGTAACGCTGGGACGGCGGGATTGTTCCCGCTGTGAGCCCGGGCGTTTGGTCCCCTGGGGCGGGCTCGGGGGGCGATTGTGCCCTAGCCTGCCCCTGCGTGTCGCGTCGGACCCGCGTCCGAACCTCCAAAGTTCATCCGTTGCGGGAACCGACCCAGAAATACCCAGCCCAGGACTGGGCGAACCCGAAGGAGGAGCCATGGCGGTGTACGCCCTGGGCGAACGCACTCCGGCCATCCATCCAGACGCCTTCGTGCACCCGGACGCGGTGGTCATCGGGGCTGTTGAGCTGGGCCCTGAGGCCAGTGTCTGGCCGCGAGCGGTCCTCCGGGGCGACTACGGGACGATCTCGGTCGGCGCCCGCACCTCGATCCAGGACGGTGCTGTGATCCACGCCACAGCCACCCTCGCGACCCAGATCGGGGCCGACTGCGTCGTGGGACACCTGGCCCACCTCGAGGGCTGCGTCGTCGAGGACGGCTGCCTCATCGGGTCGGGGTCGATCGTTCTGCACGAAGCCGTGATCCGCACCGGTGCACTGGTCGGTGCCGGCGCTGTGGTGTCCGGTGGCACCGACGTCCCAGGCGGAGCCATGGCGCTCGGCGTCCCCGCCAAGATCCGACCGGACACCGTGCCAGCCGATGCGTTCGCCGAGAACGTCCGTATGTATGTAGCCAACGGGCATCGATACCGCGGCGAGCTCCGCCGGCTCGACTGACCGATCAGGTCGAGCTAGTCGCCGAGCTCGTCGAGCAGCCGGTCGAGCTTGTCCGCGATACCGGCAGCGGCAGCCATGGTCGTCCCGCGCTCGCGCTGGCGCACCACCGCGCCGGCTTCGGACGCGATCAGCAGGCCGGCCGCGAGGTCCCACGGCTCCAAGCCGCGCTCGAAGTAGCCGTCCACTCGCGCAGCGGCGACCGAGCACAGGTCAACCGAG
>DASUFV010000025.1:0-2961 GCA_036274415.1 Actinomycetes bacterium | reverse complement strand
CCGCGTCAGCTACATCGAGCAGTTCACGGAGCTCAGCTCCGATACGCACAAGTGGGTGTTCCGTGCGGACTGGGATACGTGGGTCGTGAACGCGGTCATCATGGAAATCACCCAACGCGACACGAACAAACGTGGGCAATTTGCGCTGAGCAAGCTGCTGTTCGATCGCGCCGACGCGCAGATCCGCAAGTCGAGCGGGCGCGCTGGGCCTGGATACGTCGTGCCGACCCGAGTCGGAGGCGAATGGGTGTGACTGAGTTGCGCGAGCTGTTCTGGGGCAAGGTTGACCGACGCAGTCCGGAAGAGTGCTGGCGCTGGCTGTCAGCCGTGGACAAGGACGGATACGGCAAGCATACCTTGCGCGGCCGCACGGTAAGAGCTCACCGTTTCTCCTACGAGCTCAGCGTTGGCGAGCTTAGTCCCGGCATCTGCGTGTGTCACAGGTGCGACAACCCCTCGTGTGTCAACCCAGGCCATCTGTTCCTTGGAACCAACGCTGAGAACACGGCAGACAAGGTCGCGAAGGGAAGGCAGGCGCGTGGTGAGTCTCTACCACAGGCCAAGCTCACGGCAGCCAACATCGCCGACATCCGCATCCTACGAACGCAAGGCTGGACGCAGCAAGCGCTAGCAGACAAGTTCGCCGTGAGCCAAGTGCAGATAAGCAAGATCTGCCGCGGCAAGAAGTGGGTCTGAGATGGCGCGCGTCCCGGTTGCGATCAACTTCGGCAGGCAGGACAAAACCGCGCCCAAGCACGCACCGTTCGGTGTCCTGAAGCGCGCAAAGAACCTGCGCCATCGCGAGCAGGGCGGGCTCGGGATGCGCAATGGCTACAGCGCCGTGCCCATGACCAGCGCCTCTGGTACGGTCATCGCCTACGACCTGCACGAGTACCAGGGGCGGCTCATCGCGCTGGGCTCCGACCAGGGCGACGGCTACCCGAGCCAACTCTTCGAGTTCACGAATCTGGCCAGCGCGCGCTGGACGGACACTGGCAACACCATCTCGCCATTCACGAACGCCCGGGAAGTCGCCGGCATTCCGCAGGCCGAGGGCGGCGTCCAGCACTGTGACGCAGCGTCTGGCGGCGGCTACACCTGTCTGGTGTACAGGCCCGATGGCGTCGTCTCTTACGCCATCGTGGTCGATTCGAGCACTAACCAGACGATTCTGCAGCAGCGCCTGACCTCGGTCATCGGCGATGTGGAGCAGGAGCGCGTCTGCTTCGCCGACGGCAAGTTCTTCATCCAGGGGGTGACCGTGCACGGCGTCAACGCCGTCAAGATCATCTCCTTCGAGCCGGGCGCCGATACCGCCTTCTCGCTCTTTGCCACCGTCGATGGCTCCGGCGCCACGGTATCCGCGAGCGACTTGGTCCCTGTCGCAAACGGCTCCACGACGCTGCTGGCGAGCGCGTTCGATCGCGGCACCAGCTCCGACCTCAGCATCGTGCTGCTCGCTGCAGACGGTTCCCAGGTTGGATCGGCCATCACCGTCTCTACCACGGACACGCTCGACCTCAGCATCGACGCCGACGAGGGCGACGACACAATCCTGCTGCTCACGATCGAGAACACCGACGACGCGGTCCTGCGAACGTTCGACTTCGCCGGAAACGTCGTGCACTCCGCCACGACCGTGGTTGGCGATGGCGCCTCCTGCTCTGTGTGCCGCATCAACTACTCCGGCACGCACTTCGCGATCTGCGCCGTCAACGACAGCGGCGGCGACGTCCAGATCCGAGGGCGCAACGCGAGCACGCATGCATCCGGCGGACTCATCACAACGATGCCGCAGTTCATTCTGAAGACGCGCATCCTGCCCGCGCCCACAGATGACCATCCCGATCGCGTTGTGTTCGGTGGCATCGTCGGCTTCGACGCCTACACCAATGCGCTCGCTTTCGTCGACGGCTCCAGCGGCGACAACCAGCACGTGATGACGCGCGACTACCTCAAGGGGGTGGTGAGCGACCCGACGACGCTGACGCTGGATGAGACCGCTGGGAGCATCTGCTGGGTCACGATGCACAACCCAGGAGTCGCCTCGCTCGGGGTGCCCGCCGTGACGCTGGTGGACTTCCAGAGCACCGAGCGCATCCAGGCCGTCAACTACGGCGGCTTGCGCTACTTCGCCGGCGGCACACCCTGGGTCTACGACGGCAGGGTTGTCGTCGAGTCGGGATTCAACGAGGCCCCCAGCATCAAGTCGCTGGCCGCTAGCCCGGCCACCGGAGCGCTCGCAAACAGCGCCACGTACACGTACGCCGTGCACTGGGAGTTCACGTTTGCCGATGGCTCCTACCTCGAGAGCCCGCCGAGCCAAGTCAAGTCGGTCACGCTCGGGGCCAGCGACAACCGCGTCACCATCGTCGCCACAGCGCCGCACTCGCTGCGCATCGCCGGCACGCGCATCTACGGCATGACGGCCACGCTGGTGCTCTCGCGCACCGAGTGGAGCGCCACCACGATCGATGTCGCAACCGGAACCGCAGGCGTGCAGTTCAGCATCCTGCGCCGCGCGCAGCAGGTGGCGCTGGCCAAGTCCGACTACGGAGACGTCGTGACCATCGTCGACGACCTCTCCGACGCGGCGCTGGCGACGCAGGAGCCGATCTACACGCAGGGAACACGCGGCGAGTTCAGCGGCAGCCTGGAGCACGACGCCCCGGAGGCCTGCCGCTACATCACGGCGACGGAGTCGCGGCTGCTCAACGGCGGGCTTACCCGCCCGTTCGAGGTGCAGGTCAGCAAAGAGGCATTCCTCGGCCAGCCCTTCGCCTACTCCGAGCTCAGCAACTTCTTCCAGACGGTTTCCGCTGCAGTGCGCGGCGTGCACGCGCTGGATGGGACCAAGCTCGTCTTCACCGAAGACGACATCTACGCGCTCACCGAAGGAGCTCCAGACGACGAAGGCAAGGGAGCGCTCGGGTTGCCGGTGAGAATCCCAACGCCGAGCGG
>DASUFV010000024.1:0-8433 GCA_036274415.1 Actinomycetes bacterium | reverse complement strand
CGTATTTGGGGATCCAGGCGTTCGATGGATGAGTAGAGCGGCAGGATCATCAGAGGCAGGTACGCGTACAAGAGACCGGCCACGACGGCTGGCTGGGTGTAGAGAATCGACATCGGCTCGTCAAGAAGCCCCGATCCGGTGAGCGTCTTGTTCACCGGGCCCTCGCTGTTGAGCAGGACGATCCAGGCGTAGGTGCGAATCAGGAAGTTGGTCCAGAACGGCAAGACGACGGCGACCAGAGCAACGACCCGCCACTTTCCCGGGAGATTCGCGATGACGTATGCCGTTGGGTATCCGAGCAGCAGAGCGAGAACCGTGGTCACTCCGGCAATCACCAGCGAGTCGAGGAGCACGCCGACGAACACTGGCTCGAGTGCGCGCTGGTAGTTGTGGAGATTGAACTCGTAGACGATGCCGCCGAATCGTCCTCGCGTGAGGAAGCTGTACATCACGATGAGGGCGATCGGGACCACCATGAACAGGCCCAGGTACAGCAGTCCTGGCCCCAAGTAAGCCAAGCGAGGCAGGGCACGAGACCAAAGGGACTCGTGCCCTGCCCGTCGCGCCGTCGGCATGCGGAGACCGGCCGGATCTGTCGGCGGCGTCAGTTGGCGGCGGTCACCTCAGTGGCGATCTCCGTGTACATCGGAGCGTCCTCGCCGAGGTCGACCAGCTCCTCCTGTTCGAGCAGCTCGCTGGGCGTCATGCCCAGGTTCGGGAAGCTCTCGACCAGCTCGGGGTCGATCATCTCCATAGCCGCCTGGTTAGGAACCTTGTACAGGATGTTCTCTACGACCCAGGAATGGACCTTGGGGTCGAGGATGTAGTTGATGAAGGCGTGCGCGGCCTCTTTGTTCTCCGACGACTTCAAGATGACCATCGTGTCGGCCCAGATGTCGCTGCCTTCCTCAGGAACGACGAACTTGATCCGGTCGTCCTTGGCGATGCCGTAGTTGCACCACCCATCCCACGCCTGGACAAGTGATGCCTCGCCATTCACCAAACGCTTGTAGAACGTGGTGTCGTCGAAGGCCAACAGGGTGGGCTTGGTCTCGAGGAGCTGGTTCTTCACCTCTTCCATCTCCGCCTCGTCGGTGGTGTTCACCGAGTATCCGAGCGCCTTCTGGGCCGGGAGCATCAGCCAACGCTCGGTGGCCAGCATCGTGGTCTTGCCTTCGACCTCAGGGCGTGGGTCGAGCAGGTCGTTCCAGCTCGTGGGGTCGTACCCGGTGAGATCCTCTCGGTAGCACAGCCCCGTGGTGCCCCATGCGTAGGGCACCGAGAACTCATTGCCTGGGTCGTAGGCGAGCTCGGACGCCTCCGAGTACAGGTTCGAGAGGTTCGGGACGAGCTCGGGGTCGATGGGCTCGAGCAGCCCCTGCTCATTGAGCGCCTGCGCGAACTGGCCGGAGACAAAGGCCACGTCGATCCCAGAGTCGTCAGACGCGGTCAGCTTGCCGACGATTTCCTCGTTCGTGGCGTGATACGTCACTTCGACGTCCGCCCCGACCTCTTTCTCGAATCGCTTGGGCAAGTCCTCTGGCATGTAGGCCTCCCAGTTCGAGACCACCAGAGACTGTTGGGTGAGGTCGGCATTCGGGTCGAGCGTGCTGTCGGCAGCCGCGTCGCCATCGTCGTCCCCGCCGCAGGCGGCGATCGCGAGGGCCGTCACGAGGGACAGCGAAGCCACGGTGAAGTTGCGGGCATTGGCCATGTCGAGGTCTCCGTTCCCGGCGGATGCGCACAGGTTGCTGGGGCCCTGCTGGATGGGTCACTTTCCTACATCAGCAGTCAATGGCTGACAAGGCCTTGCGCCCGGAGTCTCTTGGGTGTTTGGTGTTCGATTTGAAGGAGCATTCAAATGTCGTCGACGGTTGGCGTGCGTTGATGGTGTGTGCGGATGCGGTCTCGCGACGACTTCGCAGCGCATGGGTCAGGAGTTCGTTTGAAGAGCCGCAAAGGGATCGAGCGACGGGCTGAGTTGCGCGAGGCCGCGCAACGCGCCATCGCCGCCCACGGAGCGAATGTTCAGCTCAATCAGGTCGCCCGTGAAGCGGGGCTCACCTCCGGAGCAGTGCTGTACCACTATCCCGACGTCAGTGAGCTCTTACTAGACGCCCAGCGCGCGGGTATGGAGCGGTTCTACGACGCGCGCCTTGCGGCGATTGAGGGAATTGGGGATCCAGTCGAGCGATTGATCATCACGATATCGTCCGGACTGCCCGACGGCGCCGATGATCCCGACGTCCGCTTGCTCTGTGAGCTGGGGGGAGCGGCCGCCCGAAACGCCGTCTACGGCGCGCTGCTCACCACGTTGTTCGATCGTCAGGTTGCGATGTATCAAGTCATCCTGGAGGCGGGTGCAGCGCGCGGCCTCTTCACGCTGGCGCTGGACTCCGTCGTGATCGCCCGCAACCTTGTGGCGCTGGAGGACGCATATGGTTACCGCATCATGGCGAGGCACCCGAGCATCGACCGCGACTCGGCCATCGAGCTGATCCTCTCGTACGCCCGACTCGCGACCGATCACCCGCTGCCGAGACCTGCTTCACGAACGGAGGCCTGATGGCTGACCGACCACTCACCGTCCTGTTCCTTCCGGAGTCCGCGTACGGGCCTACGGGCAACTGCATCGGCATCGGCGACGTGCTCCTTCGTCGCGGGCATCGTGTCGTGTTCGCATCGGAGTCCTCGTGGAGAGGGAAGCTCGAACCGATGGGGTTCGTCGAGGACCTCATCGACTTGGCCCCACCACCAGAGGTCACCGACGGAGCGGCGGAGCAGGACGCCGGGGCGTTCTGGAAGGAGTTCATCAAGGAGACGTCACCGGAGTTCCGCAAGCCGACCATCGAGCAGCTCGAGACCTTCATCGCTCCCACGTATCAGGCGCTGATCGACGGGGCGAAGTACTGCGAACCGCACTTGAAGGACATCATCGCGCGACAGCAACCCGACGTGCTCGTCGAGGACAACGTCGTCCTTTTCCCCGCGCTGACCACCTCGGGCGCGCCGTTCGTGCGGATCGTCAGCTGCAACCCGTTGGAGATCAAGGGCCCGGGTGTTGCACCGACCTTCTCGGGACTGCCGGCCGACGACGACTCCGAATGGGCGGCTTTCCGCGCCGAGTACGAGCGCACCCACCGCAGCATGTGGGCAGATTTCAACGAGTTCGTCGTTGACTCGGGCGCGAAGCCGTTGCCCGACTTGGACTTCATGCCCGAGTCGGCGCACGCCAACCTGTACCTGTTCCCCGAGGAGGCTGACTACGTCGATCGGAGACCGCTGGGGCCGACGTATCACCGCATCGACTCGAGCGTGCGCTCGACCGATGCGCCGTTCGAGTTGCCCGCTGAGCTGACCGACCGTCCTGCTGGCAGTCGACTCGTCTACCTATCGCTTGGTTCGCTCGGCAGCGCCGACGTCGACCTGATGAAGCGGCTCGTCGAGGTGCTCGGTCAGACTCCTCACCGGTACATCGTCAGCAAGGGTCCGCAGCACACTGAGTACGAGCTCGCCGACAACATGTGGGGACAGGAGTTCTTGCCGCAGACCACGCTGATGCCAATGGTCGATCTGGTGATCACCCATGGTGGCAACAACACGACGACCGAGGCGCTGCACTTCGGCAAGCCGATGGTGCTGCTACCTCTGTTCTGGGATCAGTACGACAACGCCCAACGTATGCACGAGTTGGGCTTCGGACGTCGACTCCGCACCTACGAGTTCACCGATGGCGAGCTCATTGGAGCGGTCGACGAGTTGCTTGGCGACGATGCCCTGATCGCGCGGCTGGATCGCATCGGAGCCTCGATTCGCGCGAGGCACGGCAAGGAGCGAGCCGCTGACGTCATCGAACAGGTGGGCCGCATGCATGTCGCCTCGCGGTGACGTCGATCCCTCTCGACGGTCTCCTCCCTGACCACTACGAGGGTGACCGCGCCGGAGAGGCGTCCATCGTCGACGAGCTCCCGCTGGGCAAGCGAGCCGCGTTGGTCGTCGCCGAGACACCGCACGACCTGTTCGCTGTACCGGTCGTGACCGGCGTCGAAGTCGTTCGAGCTCGGCCCACCGATCGTGTGGCCATCGCGCTACTGGAATTGCTGGCAAGCGATGCGCCGAGTCACGACGGGGCGTTCGACATCGTCCGGCTCACCGCCCGGTCCGTTCGTACGGATGCAGACGAGCGAGCGATGCTCGTCGACCAGACGCATGAGTCGGTAGTGGTGGGCAATCGTGCTGTGGTCAAGTGGGCGGTTCGCGCCGAACCGACGCCGGCACCGACGCTCGTGGCGCATCTGGCCGCGGCCGGGTTCAGGCAGATGGCGACCCCGTGGGGGTTCGTCACGTGGGCGAGAGGTGACGAGCGACTTCTGCTGGCGTCGGTCGTCGACTACCTCGAGGGTGCATCGGACGGGTGGACGTGGGCGGTGGCGGACGCCGGTGACTTTGCGACCGGTCGTAGCGACGGCTCTACGGCAACCGCCGCCATGCGCCCAGTCGGCGAGCTTGTGGCGGATCTGCATGCGTGTCTTGCTACAGACACGGCCGTGATCGCCTCTCCTGCGCGCGCTTCGACGCCGGCTGATGCCGAGCAGTGGGAACGCTTGGCGGTCTCTCTGCTCGCTGAGGCGACGTCGACGGTGGACGGTATCGAGGGAGAGAGGTTGCGTGAGCACGCCGATGTCATGCGTTCGTGCCTTGAGACGATCGCCTCGGTCGAGTCCACGATCACCATTCCCGTGCACGGCGACCTCCACGTCGGACAGGTTCTCCGATGGGACGGTGGGTACGCCGTCGGCGACTTCGACGGGAACCCGGTGCTGTCGCCTGACGAACGGCTGGCTCCACAGCCCGCTGCCCGCGACGTGGCGGGAATGCTCCAGTCGATCGATCACGTGGGTCGGGTCGTCAACCGGCGGGTCGACGGCGCGGACGCATCAAGAGTCGACGAGTGGATCGCGCAGGCACAGTCGACCTTCCTCGAGGCGTATCGCTCACGACTCGGCCAGCTTGGCGTCCAGCAGCTGTTCGACGCGCGCTTGGTGCTGCCGTTCCAGGTCGAACAGGAGTGTCGGGAGTTCCTCTACGCTGTGCGGCATCTTCCGCGTTGGCGATACGTGCCCGATCAGGCGCTCGCGGCGTTGATGGAACGAGTCGCAACCGAGTCATGAACAACTGAACCAGGCTGAAGCCAGCAGACCAACGAACCGGAGTCACGTGGACGCCACCCTGTTCACCCATGACGTCGAGTCGCGACCTGAGTCGTTGCAAGACTTGCAGCGCGTTCTGGTCACCGATGACCCGTGGGCCCGGTTGCCCGAAGAGGTGGGCCAGGTTCTCTTCCTCGGCATGGGTTCGTCGACCTTCGCTGCTCAGGTCGCAGCTGCGCGACTGCGGTCGCTTGGGGTCGACGCCATTGCCGAGCTGGCTTCCTCAGAGCTGCTGCCGCCTCCCGATACCGAGCAGCTGGTCGTGGCGATCTCGGCGTCCGGTGGATCCCGCGAGACGGTGGACGCCGTGCAGCAGTACGCGGGTCAGTCCCCGGTCGTGGCGGTCACCAACGTCGAGGGGTCACCGATCACAGAGCTGGCCGACGACACCGTCCTCCTGCACGCGGGGCCGGAGCGGGGTGGCGTCTCTTGTCGGTCGTACACGCACACGCAGATCCTGCTGCTGGCACTCGAGGAACGGCTGAGCGGCGTCCAGCGTGATCTGCTCTCGGTGGTCGGCCGCTCCATCGAGGCGGCTCGCGACCTCATCTCGCGTCAGGCCGCGTGGCTTCCGCAGCTCGTCGAGGTGATGGACGGCGCGGATCAGACCGCTGTCGTCGGGCCGTTCCGCCGGCTGGGGAACGCCGAGCAGTCTGCGCTCATGTTGCGCGAGGGGCCGCGGCGTCCGGCGCTCGCAGCCGAGACCGGTGAGTGGAGTCACGTCGACGTCTACCTGACCAAGACCCAGGACTATCGGATGCTGCTCATGCCTGGCAGCAAGTACGAGGACGAGCTGTGGCGATGGGCGACGGAGAGAGGCAGCACGGTTGTGACGGTTGGCTCTTCTGCGCCGAACGCCGCACGCGCTGTGCGTTACCGGCATGACGACGATGAGGACGTCCGACTCCTGACCGAGCTGATCGTCGCCGAGCTGCTCGCGGCGGACCTGTGGCAAGCCCAGGAGAAGTCCCAGTCCTAATCAATCTGGCCGGTGGTCGCTGTATCAGTCGGCGGCAATCAGCCGTGCGGTGAGCTCCAGGTCTTGACGTAGTTCGGCACCGGATACGGCTCGACCAGGTCGGGCGCGTCGATGGGCGCCTCATACCGATGAGAGATGGGAACAACGCCCGCCCAGATCGGCCGTGAGACGTCGTCCGGCTCGTCGTCGGGTGGGCCGTCGGACACCTTGACCGAGATCTCGTCGAGCGGGAGCGCGAGCACCAGGGTCGCGGCGAGCTCCTTCTTGTTGGGATGCCGAGCCTCGGCCCAACGCCCGGGCAACAAGTGCTCGGTGATGGCCTCCAGCGCGTTGTCCTTGTCCTCGCCTTCCAGAACCGTGCAACGGCCGAGAACCATCACGCCTCGGTACTGCATCGACGACTCGAAGGTCGAGCGTGCGAGCACCATTCCGTCGAGCAGGGTGACGGTGAAGCAGGTCGGCTGGCCGGCAGCAAGTCCCCGGAACAAGCGACTGCCGGTCGACCCGTGAAAGAGCACGCGGTCTCCGTCGCGGGCATACCCGACCGGTACGACGAATGGCTGACCCGAATCGTCGACGACGGCGACGTGGGCGACCAGTCCGGCATCGAGGATGGCGTTGGCCACCGTTCGGTCGTTGACGGCCTTCTCGGGAATCCGACGTACGACGGTGCGCTCGGTCGAACCCGGAGCCGGCAACCCATCCACCTGGTTCGGGTTCACAGTTGTCATGCTCGTGGCCTCCTCGGCCTGCGAACGGCACGCCTTTGGGGAAGTTCGCCTGTGCCATGGCACTGACGGGTTACCCCAAAGGTGTGCCGTTAGGGGTTAGAGGATCGACCAGGCTTCGGTGAGGACCGAACGAAGTGTCTGCTCGATCTGGTCGAACTCCGGCGGCCCGATGATGAGTGGTGGCGCGAGCTGGATCACGGGGTCGCCGCGGTCGTCGGCGCGACAGTAAAGGCCCGCGTCGAACAGCGCCTTGGACAAGAAGCCGCGCAAGAGGCGCTCCGACTCGTCCTCGTTGAACGTCTCCTTGGTGGACTTGTCCTTGACCAGCTCGATTCCGTAGAAGTAGCCGTCACCACGGACGTCACCGACGATCGGCAGGTCACTGAGCCGCTCGAGCGCCGCGCGAAACTCGCCCTCGTGCTTCTGCACGTGCTCGTTGATGCCCTCGCGCTCGAAGATGTCGAGGTTGGCGAGCGCTACTGCAGCGGCAACCGGGTGCCCGCCCCACGTGTAGCCGTGGGCGAAGTAGTTCTGCCCCTTGCGGAACGGCTCGAACAGCCGGTCACTCACGATCATCGCCCCGAGGGGCGCGTACCCAGACGTCAGACCCTTCGCCGACGTGATGATGTCGGGCTGGACGCCGTACCGCTGCGTGGCGAAGTAGTCGCCGATGCGTCCGTACGCGCAGATGGTCTCGTCCGAGACGTAGAGAACGTCGTACTCGTCGCAGATCTCACGAACGCGCTGCAGGTATCCGGGCGGCGGCGGGAAGCAACCACCGGAGTTCTGAACGGGCTCGAGGAAGACTGCAGCGACGGTGTCCGGTCCCTCGAACTCGATCGCCTCGGCGATGCGGTCAGCAGCCCACCTGCCGAACGCCTCGAGATCGTCACCGTGTTCGGGTGCGCGGTAGAAGTTGGTGTTGGGCACCTTGACGGCGCTGGGCACCAACGGCTCGAAGTACTTCTTGGCGTCCGGGATGCCCGTGATGGACAGCGCGCCCTGCGGCGTGCCGTGGTAGGCGATCGAGCGACTGATCACCTTGTGCTTGAGCGGCTTGCCGGTCAGCTTGAAGTACTGCTTGGCCAGTTTCCAAGCACTCTCGACGGCCTCGCCGCCACCTGAGGTGAAGAAGACTCGGTTGAGGTCGCCGGGTGCGAGCTCTGCCAGCCGGTCAGCGAGGTCGATCGCCGCAGGGTGGGCGTATGACCAGAGCGGGAAGAAGGCCAGCTCGTTGGCCTGCTTGGCCTTGACTTCTGCCAGCTCAGTGCGTCCGTGACCCACCTGGACGACGAACAGTCCGGCCAAGCCGTCGAGGTACTTCTTGCCCTGGTCGTCCCAGATGTAGGCGCCATCGCCACGAGTAATGACGGGGACGTGACCGCCCTCTTCGTAGGTGGAGTGCCGGGTGAAGTGCATCCACAGGTGCTCGCGAGCACGCTCGGCGAGTGTGTCGTCGCCACCTTCGCTGACGTATTGCGGTGTTGATGTCATCGAGTTCCCCATGAGTAGA
>DASUFV010000023.1:0-4829 GCA_036274415.1 Actinomycetes bacterium | reverse complement strand
ACGCCGACATCCCGGTGGTCGGCGGTCGCGAGCCGTGTCCGTGTGGCAGCGGGCGCAGGTACAAGGCGTGTCACGGCAAAGCGTCTGCCGTTCCCGCTCGTCGCGCGGTCCGGCCGTTCGCCGGCATGGCGTCCGAGCCCGATTGGGTGGCGATGCACGACATGGTTCCCGCCGCGACCGCACCACTGACACCGGGCGGATCCGAACGTCAGGTGACGCTGTGCACCTTGTTGCCGATGGCATGGCCCGCGCTCGTGCGTGAGACCGGCGAGGTGTTGCTGGCGGCGCAGACGCAGACGTCCTCTGCGGACGTGGGGCGTGACCTGGGAGACGCCCTGGCGCGGGCGCTCGAAGCGGACGCCGGCACACCGATCCCACCTCGTCCACTGCCAGCTGACGCCCCGCACATCTCTGAGCTCATCGACGCGACTGAGCCGCTGCGAGTCATCGTTCACTCGCGCTTCGACTTCTGGCTCGATGACCCGGAGTCAGCTGACGAGGCCGCCCAGGCCGGTCTCGAACGCGCGAACGCTGCCATCGGCCCGACCGCTCGGCTCGCCTCCGTCGAGGGTTGCTACTGGATGCTGCTCGGAGAGCGGCGTCAGATCCGTTGGATCCTGCCCGAGGACGAGGAGCCGCTGGTCGATGCGCTGGCCCGGCTCCAGACCTCGGGCCGGCTCGACATCGCTCCAGGCAGTCGGTTCCTTGGCTCGTTCCGTGCGAGTGGCCTGGTCGTGCCGGTGTGGGACCTGCCCGACGGCACCGAGGCTGACGAGGTCGAGGACGCGGCAGCAGAGTTCCGCAGCCACCTCGACGAGGTGTTGGCTGACGCAACACCGCTGACCGGCGAGCAGCGGCGGGCGCGAGAGGCGCTGCGGGCCCGACAGCTCACCGTCCACTGACGGGGAGATTTGGGCGACAACGTTCACGCGATTCGTCAAGAACTTGCAAAGGTTGCGTGCACGCGTTGCGTCCGCTCTGAACGTGCGGGCACAGTGACTTAGGCCCGAACGTCGCTGTATCCCCCGTCGGTGGCGTTCGGGCCTTCCATGTGTTCTGCGTCGGTACTGGGTCACCGTTCAGAATCCGCTCCACCATCCGGCAGCCTCCGCCAACGTCGCCACCGCCAAGATCGCGAGCAGCGTGCCGGAGATACGGCGCACCACGGCGAACGACAGTCGTTCGACGAGCCACCGGCCGCCCAGCACCGCCAGCCCCGCAACCAGGCTGAGGGCCACCCATGCCCCGAGCCAGACCGCGACCGGCGCGTCGAAGCGGGCAGTGAGGCTGGCCGTCGTCAGCTGCGAGAGGTCGCCCCATTCCGAGGCGAACAGCACGAGGAAGGACACCGAGAAGGCCCTCGCGTGACCTCTGCTGACTGCGGCGTCCACCGCCTCGGTCTCAGTCTCTTCCTCCTCGACCGCGTCCGCGGCGCCCGCGCCACGGAACATCAGGACAGCTCCGAGCGCGAACAAGGCGGCGGTCACGAGCTGCACAGGAGTGTCGGGCAGAAGGGTGAGCAGCTGTCCCGCCACCACCGCGATCGTGGTCTGGACGGCGAAGGCTGCACTGACGCCGAGCCAGACCCACAGGGGTGGGAATCGAGTCGAGAGCACGAGCGTCGCGACGAACGTCTTGTCGGGGAGCTCGGCCGGAATCAGAAGGGCCAGCGTCACGAAGAACGGGGCCACGTCCACCCCCGGACCCTATGCGGTCGAGCACTTTCGTTCCCCGCGTCCGCTGCCCATGGGACGTCGGTAGCCTGAGACGCCTCATCCCACCCGCGAGAAAGCCGTTTCAGCTCCGTGAATTCCCTCGACCTCGACCCAGATGTGGTGGCTCTCGTCGCGATCTGCGCTGCTGCTGCCGCCGCCATCGGCTTGCTCCTTGCGATCGTTCTTGCGGTGAAGCTGCGTCGCATGAAACGTCACTACCTGGTGCTGCAGGACGGGGCGGACGGCGAGACCTTCATCGAGGCAGTTGCGCGAAAGACGGCAGCCGTTGACCAGCTGAGGGTCGACGTCAGTGGACTCACCAAGGACGTCCACGATCTGCGGGTCGATGTGGCCGACGCGATTCGGCACGTTGCCGTCGTCCGGTACGACGCGTTCAACGACATGGGTGGACGCATGTCCTTCTCCGCTGCGCTGCTCGACGACGCCGGAGACGGCGTCGTGATCAGCTCGATCAACGGCCGCACCGAAACGCGCACCTACGCCAAAGGCGTCAAAGCCGGAAGCAGCGACGCAGAGCTATCCCCCGAAGAGGTCCAGGCAATCGGCTTCGCCAGGAGGACCACCGCGTCCACCTGACGTCACATCCCTTTCGACCCTTTCGGGTGCAACGACGCGTTGGGTCCGTCTTTTGGAGTCAACGGCATAGTCATGAAGTCGATAGGGCTGACGCGCGGGCCCGGCGCCGGGGGATGACTCTGCAAAAGTTCCGTCTTATGGAGGGAACGCGTCGTTGCACCCACCTGGAATAGGCTGCGCGCCGTGTCCACCTCCGAGATCGGCGACGCCGCACTGAATGTGGTCGAAGGCGCCGCAGGCGCCGACAACGGCGGAGCCATCAGGTATGGGTTTCTCGGGCCGGCCGGAACCTTCACCGAGGCGGCGCTGCTGCAGTGGCTGGACGGACGCCCGGCAGAGCTCATCGCATTCGCCACCGTCGACCAGGCACTGGACGCCGTACGCGCTGGCGACGTTGCCGCCGCCATGGTCCCGCTCGAGAACTCCGTCGAGGGATCGGTCACCGCCACCATCGACGCCCTCGCCACTGGCCCGCAACTCGCCATCATCGCCGAGGCGCACGTGCCTGTGTCCTTCTCACTCGTCGCACGCAAGGGCACCGCGATCGGCGACATCGCGAGCGTGACGACACATCCGCATGCACACGCGCAGTGCCGCAAGTGGCTCTCGGACAACCTGCCCGACGTTCCCGTCGTCTTCGCGCCGTCGACCGCGATGGCGGCCTCGATGGTCGCGGACGGCGCTCACGACGCCGCGATCTCCGCGCCCCTGGCAGCTGAGGTCTACGGTCTGGAGACCCTCGCGTCCGACATCGGCGATCGACCGGCCGAGACTCGCTTCGTGCTGATCAGCACGCCGCAAGCGCCTCAACCAGCAACGGGGGCGGACAAGACGACGCTCGTGCTGTTCATGGGCGCGGATCACCCGGGTGCCCTGCTCGAGATCCTGACCGAGTTCGCGGTGCGCGGAGTGAACCTCACCCGGATCGAGAGTCGGCCCACCGGTGGGGGAATCGGCGACTACTTCTTCTCGGTGGACGTCGAGGGCCACCTCGACGACGCCCGGGTGGGCGAGGCACTGATGGGCTTGCGCCGGGTTTGTGCCGAAGTGCGCTACGTGGGTTCCTACCCCAAGGTGGACGGGCGACCGCCCGTGCTGCGGCCAGGGGTGACCGACCAGGAGTTCCGCGAGGCCCAGGCCTGGCTGGCCAGAATCCGTGAAGGCCGGGTCTGATTTCCCCTCCCACCTGCGGTAATAGGCCAAATGGCTCAACCACCTGAGCGGACCTGCCGAAAGCCATCTCGTGCGCCGAATGACCCTCACGAGGACGTTCGCCGTGGTCAGCCTGTCGACCATGGTGCTCCTCGCCGCGGTCCTCACCTGGTTGTTCGCCGACACATTGCGCGAACGGGCTCAGCGGGACGGCGAGCAGCTGGCCGAGGTCTACGTCTCGCAGGGGGTCCAGAGCAAGATCGACAACGACGCCGTCGCGTTCTGGGAGGACCCGGAATCGGTGCCCCCCGCGCTGGTCACGTCACTGGACACCGTTGCGCGCACCAACAGTGTCCAGGTGCTCGACCGCCTGACGCTGTACTCCCCTGAGGGCGAGCCACTGTGGAACAGCACCGGTCTGGCGGACGAGGCACCGCCGCTCGACATGGCAGTGGCCACGCAGGCGGAGAACTCCAACGCTCCGATGTCTCAAGTGGTCGAAGGCCCCAACGGCGAGGTCCTCGAAGTGACGGTGCCGGTGATCTACGGCGACCGACTGTCCGGCGTCTATGGCTTCGCGCAGGTGAGCATCCCATGGCAGGAGACCGCGCAGCTCTTGTGGCGCTCGGTTGTGACCGTCGCCGCGGTGATCGTCGTGATCGCATTGCTGGCGTGGCTGCTGCTCTACCGAACGGTGCACCGGGCCAGCTCGACCCTGCGGTCGCAGGCGGAGGAGAACGAACGGCTCGCACTGCACGACGCGCTCACTGGTTTGCCGAACCGCCGACTGCTCCAAGACCGACTCGATCGCGCCACCGTGGCTTCAGAACGAACCGGCAAGAGCTTGGCGCTGATGATCCTGGACGTCGACCGCTTCAAGGAGGTCAACGACACCCTTGGGCACGATCGTGGTGACGCCCTGCTGAAGGAAGTCGCGCAACGGCTCACCGAGGTCGTGCGTGACGCGGACACCGTTGCCCGCCTCGGCGGTGACGAGTTCGCCGTGCTCGCACCGGACGTCGGTTCGCTCTTGGACGCCGAACGGCTCGCGGGTCGTGTGCATTCGGCGTTCGATGAGCCATTCCAGGTTGGCGATCTGCACCTTCACGTCGAGGCGAGCATCGGCGTAGCCATGCTGCCCGACCACGCAGACAACTCGACCGAGCTGATGCAACGCGCCGACACCGCGATGTACACGGCCAAGTCGACGCACCTCGGTGCACTGCTCTACCGACCCGGTGACGACGGCAACTCCGCCGAGCGCCTGCAGCTCCTCAGCGACCTGCGAAACGCCTTGGGTACCAAGCAGCTCAGCATCCACTACCAGCCGAAGATCGACCTCGCGACGACTCACGTCATCGGCAC
>DASUFV010000022.1:0-4095 GCA_036274415.1 Actinomycetes bacterium | reverse complement strand
GCTTCAGCTACGGACTGGCCATCGGTCAAGACCTGATCCGAGGAGGCAGCGCCACCAACGTCCTGCTCGTTGGCGTCGAGAAGCTGTCCGACCTCACCGATCCCACTGACCGCAGCATCGCGTTCATCTTTGGTGACGGAGCCGGTGCCGTCGTGCTCGGCCCGTCCGACACTGCGGCGATCGGCCCCGTGGTCTGGGGCTCGGACGGTGAGCAGGCAGACGCCATCACGCAGGACGTCCCCTGGACCACGCTGCGCGAAGAGCCCACCCACGCCTTCCCCTCACTCCGTATGTCCGGCCCGCAGGTGTTCCGTTGGGCCGTCTACGAAATGGCCAAGGTCGCCCAACAGGCACTGGACGCCGCAGGCATAACCGCGTCCGACCTCGACGTGTTCATCCCGCACCAAGCGAACATGCGCATCACCGACGCGATGATCAAGAAACTGCAGCTTCCTGACTCGGTCGTCGTCGCACGTGACATCGCTGAGACCGGAAACACCTCGGCAGCATCGATCCCACTCGCGATGGGACGCATGCTCGAAGAGGGCCAGATCAAGAGCGGAGACGTCGCGCTCCTGATCGGGTTCGGAGCCGGGCTCGTCTACTCGGCCCAGGTCGTGGTCGTGCCATAGTCATGTCGTCCTCCCGCCAGCGCGGGAACACACCCAACAGAACGAACAGCACCCAACCAGCAAGGAGTTCCCCATGGCGGACCAGCAGGAGATCCTCAGCGGCCTCGCTGAGATCGTGAACGAGGTCGCGGGCGTGCCTGCGGACAACGTTCAGCTCGACAAGGCGTTCACCGACGACCTCGACATCGACTCACTGTCCATGGTTGAGGTTGTCGTTGCCGCCGAAGAGAAGTTCGGTGTCAAGATCCCGGACGATGACGTGAAGGACCTCCGCACGGTCGGTGACGCGGTCAACTACATCGCCCAGGCGGGTAGCTGACCGATGGCCGACACCCCCAGGTCTGACGCGCAGACCGTCGTCGTCACCGGGCTCGGCGCCACGTCGCCGGTCGGCGGCGATGCTGCGTCCACCTGGGACGGGCTGCTCTCTGGCCGCTCCGGCGTCCGCACCCTCATCGAGGAGTGGGCGTCGGAGCTGCCGGTGCGGTTCGCCGCTCGCGTTGCCGTCGAGCCGGAGGACGTGCTCGAGCGCGTCGAAGCACGCAAGCTCGACCGCACCCAACAGCTGGCGCTGATCGCCGCTCGCGAGGCGTGGGCGGACGCTGGAACCCCGCAGGTCGACTCCGAGCGCCTCGGCGTCAGCATTGCCACCGGTATCGGTGGGGCGCTCACGCTGCTCGGCCAGTGGGACGTGTATCGCGAGTCCGGCCCACGCCGGGTCAGCCCGCACACGATTCCGATGCTCATGCCGAACGGTCCCGCGGCGATCGTCGGTCTCGAGCTCTCGGCGCGCGCCGGCGTCCACACTCCGGTCTCCGCGTGTGCGTCCGGTGCTGAGGCAATGGCTCAAGGCCTCGAGATGATTCGTAGCGGCCGGGCCGACGTCGTGGTGGTCGGAGGCACCGAGGCGTGCATCCACCCGCTGCCGCTGGCAGCGTTCGCCGCGATGCGGGCGCTCTCCAAGCGCAACGACGACCCCGCGGCAGCATCGCGCCCGTGGGACGCCGACCGCGACGGTTTCGTGTTCGGCGAAGGTGCTGCAGCTCTCGTGATCGAGACAGCCGAGCGCGCCAAGGCCCGCGGCGCCAAGATCTACGCCGAAGTGGCCGGCGTTGGGCTCACCGCTGACGGCCACCACATCGCACAGCCCGACCCTGAGGGCAAGGGCGTCATTCGCGCGATGCGAACTGCGCTGGACGACGCTGGCGCATCCGCGTCCGATGTCGTGCACATCAACGCGCACGCAACAAGCACCCCCCAGGGCGACGTCGCCGAGGCGCAGGCCATCAAGGTGGCGCTGGGCGAAGAAGCGGCATCACAGGTGGTCGTCACGTCGACCAAGTCGATGACCGGCCACTTGCTCGGGGCGGCGGGAGCGCTCGAGTCGATGGCAGCGGTGCTGGCGCTGAACGAGCGGCTCGTGCCACCGACCATCAACCTCGACTCGCTCGACCCCGAGGTCGAGCTCGACATCGCAGCCAACCAGTCGCGCAAGCTCGCTGAAGACCGGTTCCCCGGCGCCATCGCGCTGAACAACTCCTTCGGGTTCGGCGGACACAACGTGGCGCTGGCGTTCCGGAGTTCTCAGTGACGACAACAGATCCAGCCACCAGCGGAACGACGACCAACGCTCCGAAAGTCAGCTCGAGCGCACCGGCCAAGAAGCCGAAGATCCCCCGTGAGGACGACCCGCGCAATCCCAACAAGCGCCTTCGCGCGCTCTTCGACGACGGCACGTTCGTCGCGCTGACCGCTGACGGCGACTCAGGGATGTTGGCGGGGCACGGTCTGATCGAAGGGACGCACGCTGTCGCGTTCGCGTCCGACGCGACCGTGATGGGCGGCGCGATGGGCGCCGAGGGCTGCAAGGTGATCCTCGCCGCGTACGCCCGTGCACTGGCCGACGAGGTGCCCGTCATCGGGCTGTGGCACTCCGGTGGCGCGCGCCTGGCCGAGGGCGTTGTGTCACTGCACGCCGTCGGCGAGGTCTTCAACATCATGACCAGGGCGTCCGGCCGGATCCCGCAGATCTCGGTCGTGCTCGGAGCCGCCGCCGGTGGTGCCGCGTACGGACCCGCCCTGACCGACATCGTGATCCTCGGGCCGAACGGTCGGGTGTTTGTCACGGGACCTGACGTCGTGCGCTCGGTCACTGGCGAGGACGTCACGATGGAACGCCTCGGCGGTGCGGAGCCGCACGCCCGACGCAGCGGCGTCGTGCACATCGCGACCGAGACCGACGAGGAAGCGCTCGACAGCGCTCGCGCGCTCACCAGCCTGCTCGGTGCCCAGGGTGAGCTGGACTCGGACACCTCCGTCGACGACGTCGATCTCGCCACTTACCTGCCTGACTCGGACAAGCGCGCGTACGACGTCCACCCCCTTGTCGAGCACCTGCTCGATGAAGGTAGCGCTGTCGAGCTGCACGGACGGTGGGCGCCGAACATCGTCACGACGCTCGGACGCCTTGGTGGCCGCACCGTCGGAGTGATTGCGAACAACCCATTACGTCTGGGCGGCTGCCTCGACTCGCCTTCCGCTGAGAAGGCGGCGCGCTTCGTGCGTATGTGCGACGCATTCGGCGTCCCACTTGTCGTGGTCGTCGACGTTCCCGGCTACCTGCCTGGCGTCGGCCAGGAGTGGGAAGGTGTCGTACGACGCGGGGCGAAGTTGCTGCACGCCTTCGCTGAGGCAGTCGTCCCACGAGTCACCGTCGTGACACGCAAGGCCTACGGCGGCGCGTACATCGCGATGAACTCTCGCGCGCTCGGTGCGACTCGCGTTTTCGCTTGGCCGACGTCGACCGTCGCCGTCATGGGGTCGATCGCCGCGGTCCGCATCTTGCACCGTCGCCGACTCGCGGAAGTTCCGGACGACATCAGGGCCGAGCTCGAGCAGGAGCTGGCCGACGAGCACGAGCTGATCGCCGGTGGCATCGAGAAGGCCAAGGCACTTGGCGTTGTCGACGAGGTGATCGAGCCGTCCGTCACCCGCTCGGCGCTGGCCGGCGCCATCGTGGCAGCCGCCCCACTCCGCGGGCGCCACGGCAACATCCCCCTGTGAAGCCCTGTGAAGCCCTGTCACGCAACGCGACGCACCGTGACCAACCGTGACGGCACACCTTTGGGGTAAACCCTCGGGCCTATAGCCCTGAAGATTTTCCCCAAAGACATGCCGTTCCCCAGATCCCGGCGTACCGTCCCGACATGGTGCCCACCACCGGCTGGTTCACTCGGTCGCGCGCAACGGTCTCCTCACTGGTACTCGGCGTCCTCGTTGCGCCGCTCGCCCTCTTCGTTCCGGCGGACGCGGCATCCGCCTCGCCAGCACCCCCACCCGGAGTGCCAGACGGACTGACCAAGTGCACGCGCGCGTACGCCGCGTGGTGCGGCAGTCTCGAGGTGCCGCTGGACCGCACGGGCAAGACCGCGGGCACCGTCACCATCGACTTCCAGTACTTCCC
>DASUFV010000021.1:0-4898 GCA_036274415.1 Actinomycetes bacterium | reverse complement strand
CGCGGGTCGGCCTCTCCGCTCAGCACCGCGTCCAACGCCGCCTCCGCGACGGTCTGCAGGTAGGCATCGCGCTTCTCGTCGTCGAGCGGGATGAGGAAGTAGATCTCGTTCTCGGTAAATGAGACGACGTTGTCTGCATCGATGACGCGGCCATCGGGAAGGGTCACGGGCCCGGTCGCCTCGAGCAGGTACGACAACGCGACGGGATCGGTCGTCACGACTCCGTCGAGTCGTTCGCCGGTGCGGGCCTGCCACATCTTGAGCCACAGCTGCGCGGCGTATGGATAGTGCGGCGAGAGGTTGGCGTTTGCCCAGGACGCCGCGTCGTCTCCGTACAGCGCCTCGAAGTCCGCGCCGAAGTCGAGCGGCATGTCGTCGTACCGCTGGTCGTCGAGCTCGGACCGCGGAGCGAGTCGCTGGACGGTGACGCGTCCGTCGTCTGCTCCGAGTAGTCCGTAGGAACCGAAGAAACCACCGGTTCCGCGGGCTTCGTTGTTCGACTGCAGGGCAAGGAAGTACTCGCGCTTCCCGTCGCCGCCCAGCATCGGCGGAATCAGCTCAGCACCGCGAGCTGCACTCTCGGTTTCGTGCAACGCGTCGTCGAGCTGGGTCTGCAGGCGACTCACGGCGTCCTTCACCTGGTTCGGTGTTACGTCGGTGTCGATGGATGCCACTTCTGCGCTGATGCTCTCGAGCGAGCTGGCCGCAGAGTCGAGTGGCTGGGCCGCGGCGTCGAAGGCGTCAAGGTTGAGCTGGTCTCCGTCGGAGCGAATCGTGTCGGGGCTAAGTGCCGTGCCCGCCTCGACGAGGTCGGGCAGCGCGTCGTTCGCCAACGCGTCGGCCGCCTCGGACACGTCGCGCACCGCTGCTGGGGTGTTGCCGAGCACCGGAACTGCGGACGCGATCGCGAAGACGGGGTCGGACGTCGCTTGCACTGCTCTGGCGGTGTCTCCCTGGACCACGGTGAGCTGCTGTGCAGCTCGAGCGGTGTCGCCGTCCGTCAGGCTCGCGCGCACCGCGGTGACGCCCGCGCGGGCGCTGGCGAGGGCGTCCGCCGCCTGCTGCGCCTTGACCCAGATCCAGACCGCGGCCACGACAAGGACCGCAATGAGAACGACCGCCACGTAGAACAGTCGGCGCGCGGTCACCCGTCCAATGGTGGCAGCCGCCGCCGGATGTCCCGGCCACCGCCCGCCGAGTGTTGGCTCGCAGGACGCCCAAGCCCGCCGAGTGCACACGTGGTGGACGCCCAAGGCCGCCGAGTGCGCGCCGAAGCCATCCGCGCGTGCCTGTTCGCGGGTTCAGCGACCTGCCAGTCTTGGACGCGTGCCTCAACAGCCGGAGGCGAACGACCGGCTCTTCACCCGCCCGTTCCTCATGCTCGCCATTGCGGAACTGGGCTACTTCCTGGCCGAAGGCGCCGCCATCTATGCGTTGCCGCTGTATGTCACTGGTCCCGTTGGCTCGAACCAGGCGGGAGCCGGCGTTGCGTTCGGAACGTTCGCCATTGCCGCGTTACTCGTGCGGCCGATCGCCGGACGGCTCGCCGACACACGTGGCCGCTTTCCCCTGCTGGTGTTCGGTGCGTCCACCACAGCACTTGCCCTCGTCCTCACTGCGCAGGTGGAGTCGTTAGCGGCGGTGATCCTCCTGAGGTGCTTGTTCGGCCTTGGTGAAGCAGCGTTCGTCGTCGCGGGCTTTGCCGCTCTCGCCGACCTCGCACCCCCATCGCGGTTGGGCGAAGCCCTCAGCTACAACTCGCTGAGTCTCTACACCGGACTGGCGGTGGGTCCGCTCGTGGCTGACCTACTTGCGGACCGTTGGGGACTCGACGTCGCGTGGTACGCGGCCGCGATCCTCGCCGCTGGAGCCGTCGCAGCGACCTTCGGCGTCGGCGAGACGCTGCGAGGTGATGTGCACTCTGGAGCACGTCGACTGATCCACTGGCCCGCGGTTCCCGCCGGTCTTGGATTCCTAGCGAGCATCATCGCAATATCAGCATTCGTGGCATTCGCGGCGTTGCGCGCTGGTGACGTCGAGCTGGGAAATGCTGGGCTCCCCCTGTTCATGTACGGCGCGACCGTTGTGGTGTGCCGGATCGCATTCGCAAAGGTGCCCGATCGCCTCCCATCGCTACCGCTCGGAGCGGCGTCCCTTACGGCAATGGCGTGCGGGTTGACAGTCGCGGCAGGCTGGCACACCCAGATCGGTCTGCTCTGCGGGGCGATCATCTTCGGAGTCGGAGTCGCGTTCAGCACGCCAGCGTTCTTCTCGGCGATGTTTGCCACCGCTGCGCCCGACCAGCGCGGGGCGGCATCCGCGACGGCCAGCATCTTGCTCGACATTGGGCTTGGATTTGGACCGCTGGCCCTCGGTCTCGTTGCCGAGTCGCTGGGGCTCTCATGGACCTTCGGCGTCGGGGCGGGGATCGCCTTGGTCGGGACGCTGTGGGTTTTGCGCCTTGCGCGCTCGCAGGGACGAGCGCCGGTGACGTGAGAAATCGAAGGTAATCAAGCAATCCCGCGAAATAGCACCGCGTATCTGGCTACGGTCTTGGGACTCCAAGGGGGCACAAATGGGCAGAACCGCACGTTCGCGGCGATTGCTAACCCTCGGCGTTGCAGCGCTGGTCACCTCGATGCCCATTCCCGCACTGGCGTCCAATGAAGAGGCAACGTGTGATCCGGCGACTCGCGTCGTCGCTCCGGATCCATCGTCCGCCCCAAGCGCAATGGGCCCGCGCGGTCACGCCGTGGTCTTTGAGCCTCTCCCAGGCACAACTGGGTACGGGTTGATCCTCCACCGACCGGATGGGTCGATCGCCTACATCGTCGACCCAGAAATCGATGACGAGCTCAGCACAGCGAGTGACGTGAACGCCCGTGGGGCTGTCGTCGGCGCGCAGCGGGTCTGGGGTGACGGAACCTTTGACTTCGTACCGTGGATGTATCGAGACGGTCAGGTCGAGCACCTCGCGACATCGGGACGCGCAGCGGCGTCCGACCGCGTCGACTACTTGACGAGTGCGATCAACCGACGCGGGGCAGTACTGGGCGTGAAGACGAATACCTACCGCGGGTTCTCTCCGGACGATGTCGGCTACGTAGCGAGGCCGGTGTGGTGGTCGGAGCACACGGCCGAACCGATTGTGTTGAAGCTCCCGAAGGGTGCGTACGTGCACGAGCGGTATCCCGATCCGTTGCTCGACTTCATGGCGGACGGTTCGGTGTCAGCAGTCGTTGTTGACGGCGCTCACCGCTACCTTGCTCACTGGGCAGACTCAAGCTCCGCCCCTGACCTTGTCCGGCTGAGAGACGCCTGGGCTCCTGAGGAGATCGCAGGCGGCTGGATCGTTGGTGACATCGCCGGCGATCCTGGGAGAGTCTTCGTGCGTTCTTCCAGCGAGGCGTTGGTGATGAAGTTGGAGGAGCCCGTCGGAGCGCTTGATGTCTCCCCGAATGGCGTGGCTGCACTCTACGGCCCAGTGGGAAGCAACAACCCATCGATGTATGTGGCGGATAGGACCGAGGCGCGTTTTGTCGGTGACTCCATGTGGGTCGACGACATGTCGGCCTCGTTTAGCACCCAGTTGCTGACGCATTCGTCAATCGGAAGCGCTGTCGTCACGTGCGCGATGAATCTGCCACTCGCACCCGAGGTGACGGTCAGATCGATCGACCTCTGAGACTGACTTCGACGAGGCGGCGTACCAAAGTGCCAACCAACTGCGCAGTCGGCGTCCCAAAGCGTCAACCAGGTGCACACTCGGCGGGCCTGGGTGTCAACCAACTGTGCACTCGGCGGGAAGTTAGGTCTCTGTCTCGGGCGGTTCGACTGTTTCGACGGTCACGGGACGCGTCGCGCCATCCGCGGACGCGGCCACGACTTCGGCGTCGTCAGCGAGATTGCGCTTGAGTAGCCCGAGCGCGACCGGCCCCAGCTCGTAGTGCTGGATGACGGTTCCAACGAAGCCAACCGCGCGTCCGTTCGCCTGCAGGGCATCACCGCGCGCAGGCAAGGAGTCGTCGCTGCCATCGAGGTGCAGTCGCACCAGCCTCCGCGGCGGCTGCCCCAGGTTGTGCACGCGCGCCACGGTCTCCTGACCGCGGTAGCAGCCCTTGTGCAAGTGCACGGCGACGCCGATCCAGTTCGCCTCAGCCGGGATGGTCTTGTGGTCGGTGTCGAACCCGAGGCGGGGGCGTCCCGCAGCGACCCGCAACGCCTCGTACGCCCACGTGCCCGCACGATGACCGTCAACGGACGTCACCGCATCGCGCGGGACGAACTCGAACCGGTCGGCACCGTCCATTCCGGAGGGGCCAGGACGCCACAGGACGCCGAGGTCGTCACGCACGCGCAGCTCGACCTTGCTCCAGAACACCATCGCGCGCAGATACTCCATCAGCGCATCGGTGGTGCCCGGCTCGATGTGCGCGAGCACCTTCGATCCGTCGTCCACCAGCGTGACGTGGTGCTCGACGCGTCCATTCGCGTCCAGGATCAACGCCTGCGTCCACTCGCCCGGCGGCAGCTCTGACACGTGCTGCGACGTCAGCGTGTGCAGGAAGGTGAGTCGATCCTCGCCCGCGACCTCGACAACCGGTCGGTGCGACAGGTCGACGACGCCGTCACCGCTCTCGAGAAGCCGCTGCTCCGCGAACGGATCGCCGAAGTGCCACGGCACACCGGCGTCCAGCGAGCCCTCTGGTGCGGCGACCGCGGTCTGCGTCTCAGCCATGCTCGGCATCCCCTCCGTGCGTGGAGTCGAGATCGGCGTGCTTGCCAGCCGCCACGCATTCGGCGCAGCGCCCATGCATCGCAATGTGTGCCACGTTTACTTCAAACCCCACACGCTCCCGAAGGCGTCCCACGATCGGCTCGATCACCTCGGCCGGAAC
>DASUFV010000020.1:0-2403 GCA_036274415.1 Actinomycetes bacterium | reverse complement strand
CCGAGGTCTTCGAGCTCGCGGAAGTACTCGGGCGTTGCCCACTTCGGCACCAGCAGCGAGTTCGCGATGAGGACGCGCGGCGCACGTTCGTGCGTTCGCAGGACGCCGACCGGCTTGCCGCTCTGCACGAGCAACGTGTCGTCCGAAGCCATGCTGCGTAGCGACTCGGTGATCGCGTCGAACGCCTGCCAGCTGCGCGCGGCCCGTCCGTTGCCGCCGTAGACCACAAGGTCGTCGGGGCGCTCAGCTACCTCGGGATCGAGATTGTTGTGGAGCATGCGGAGCGCGGCCTCCGCTCCCCAGGACGCGCACGTGCGTTCGGTGCCACGGGGCGCGCGCACGGTTCTGGCCCCATCCATCGCGCCTCCCAACGTCAGCTTCCGGTGAGAATTCAGCGAAACGGTTCGGCATCGGAGGCTGCAATTCCGCCGATGCGAGGCACACTAGACCCATGGCGCAGAGTCCCAGTGTCTACGGGGACAGCTCAGACCTGACCACGTTGCTGTCGATCAGGCGCAGCTCGCCGATCCGAGTCTGGGTCGACCCGGCGTCGCCCGCGACCGGAATGTTCCTGCCGTACCTCGACGTCGACGGGCACTCGCACGGCGGTCGGCCCTACCGGTTCCGCGGCGCACACGAGATCGAGTTGCGCACCTTGCCCGACCCGACGGATGAGCTCAGCGATCTCGTGGCGCGATGCGTGCACGCAGTGCGTGCGTGGGCAGTGCAGCGCAACGCCGGCGACCAGCTCGTACCCATGGACTACGACGTCCCGTGGGGATACCTGGTGCATCTGCAGCGTGACCTCGGCTCACTTCGTGAGCGTGGCCTGCCGCACTTGGTCGCGACCGCTGGTCGCGATGGCGAATGGCTGGGCGACTTCGTGGCCGAGCACTTCGACGCACCCGAGGTAGAAGCGTCGGTCGCAGAGGATCGCAGCCTGGCTATGGCGCTTGGCATCACGACCGCACCGAGCGTCCAGGTCTCGAACCACATCTTCCGCGCAGAGGAGATGCCGGACGACATCGACGGCCAGGTGGAGTCACTCCTCCACCTGTAGGTGCGTCTCGCGGCGACCGGGTCAGGGGTCGATGTCGGACGCCGCACGCTCGGCGAACACCTGACGTGCCTTCTCGCCGACAGCGCCGACGCTGACTTCCTGCCGTTCGCCCTCAGGCCACACGACTTGCCGAATGGGCTGCACATCGCGCGTCGATGAGGTGAGGAGGGCTTCGTCGGCCGACCGCAGGTCGTCCATCGTGAGGTCAATCTCGCGCGCGTTGGTCCACTCGATCACCAGCTCGCGGGTGATGCCCGCCAGGCACCCGCTCGCCAACGGTGGCGTGACGATCTCGCCGTCCTTGACCAGGAAGATGTTGCTGCCAGTCCCTTCGCAGAGGGCTCCGACGGTGTTGGCAAAGATCGCCTCGCTCGACCCATCACCGTGAGCCCGGTCGAGAGCGACGACGTTCTCGGCGTACGACGTCGTCTTCAGCCCCGCGACAGCCGACCGCTCGTTGCGCAGCCACGGAACGACCGTGACGGACGTGGCGTCCTCCCATTTGCTCTCGGGCGAAACCGCCAGAGTGATCGTGCACCCCTCGTCACCCCGGTCGGAACCGAGTGGGCCGGGCCCTCCCGTGACGGTGATGCGCAGCCGTCCCGCCGGAGGCTCGACCGACAGCAGCTCGGCAATGCCACGACGGATTTCGTCGTGGTCGGGCGCCGGCAGCCCCAGCCCGGACGCCGACCGATCGAGGCGGCGCAAGTGACGCGTGAGCGCGAACGCCTCACCGTTCGTGACCTTGCACGTCTCGAACACTCCGTCGCCGACCGTGAAGCCGTGGTCGAACGGCGAGATGCGCGCGGCGTCCGGCTCGATGAGCTGATCGTTGACCCACACCTTCATGACGGCACACCTTTGGGGAAGTTCTTCAGGCCTATGACACGGGGAAGTTACCCCAAACCCGTGCCGTGAGCGGCGACCTGGAGCAGCCGATCTGCTTTCAGCTCGGTCTCGTCCCACTCGTGGGCGGCGTCCGAGCCCCAGGTGATTCCGGCTCCGGCGCCGAACCGGATCGTGTCGGACGCCGGATCGCTCCAGAACGTGCGGATGCCGACCGCAAGCTCGGCCGCGCCGGCGTCAGCGTCGATCCAGCCGACGGCGCCGCAGTACGGCCCGCGCGGCGACGTCTCGAGCTGGTCGATCAAGCGGCAGGCGGTCGACTTCGGGGCTCCCGTGACCGAGCCGGGCGGGAACGTGGCCGCGAAGATCTCAGCCCAGCCGATGTCTGCTCGCAGCCGTCCTTGCACGGTCGACACCAGGTGCACGAGTCCGGGGTGCTCCTCGTGCCGCAACAGTGACGGAACGGTGACCGAGCCGGTCGCCGCGACTTGCCCGAT
>DASUFV010000019.1:0-3601 GCA_036274415.1 Actinomycetes bacterium | reverse complement strand
TGGCCGATCGGCTGGGCATCACTGCCACTGCTGTGCGGCGACACCTCGACGTGCTGACCGCGCTTGGGTGGGTCGAGGCCACCGACCGCCGGCCGTTCGGCGCTACTGCAACGCGCGGTCGTGGACGCCCCGCACGCACCTTCGCGCTGAGCGACAAAGGCAGGGCACAGTTTCCCTCCGACTACGACAGCCTCGCCAAGGACGCCGTCTCGTTCCTCGAGCAGTTCGGAGGGCCCGAGGCGGTCAACGCATTCGCCGAGTCGCGGGCTGCTGCACTCGAGGAGCAGCTGAGGGAGCGGCTCGGAGAGGACTGGCGCGGAGCGAACGACGTCGAGCAGGCCGAGGAGTTCGCGGACGCACTCAGCGCCCTTGGCTACGCCACCAGCGCCGAGCCGGCACCAGCGGGTGTTCAGGTGTGTCAGCACCACTGCCCGGTCTCGCACGTCGCCGAGCAGTTCCCACAGCTGTGTGAGGCAGAGACCGACGCCTTCGCTCGGCTTCTAGGCCACCACGTCCAACGGTTGGCGACCATCGCGCACGGCGATGGGGTGTGCACGACCTCCATTCCGCTGCGCACCGAGTCGACCGCCCCAACCACGGAGAGGACCTCCGCATGAGCTCCACCACTCCTGTTCCAGTTGCCGATCGCATCGACGGTCTGGGCAACTACGAATACGGCTGGCGCGACCCCGACGTCGCAGGCAGCTCAGCTCAGCGTGGGCTCTCTGAGGCAGTCGTCCGCGACATCTCGCAGAAGAAGGACGAGCCGGAGTGGATGCTCAACATGCGGCTCAAGGCCCTGCGGCTCTTCGACAAGAAGCCGATGCCCACCTGGGGATCAGACCTGTCCGGGATCGACTTCGACAACATCAAGTACTTCGTTCGCTCCACCGAGAAGCAAGCGACGTCGTGGGAGGAGCTTCCGGCCGACATCAAGAACACCTACGACAGGTTAGGAATCCCTGAGGCCGAGAAGCAGCGGTTGATCGCCGGTGTGGCAGCGCAGTACGAGTCCGAGGTTGTCTACCACAAGATTCGCGACGACCTCGAAGAGCAAGGCGTGGTGTTCCTCGACACCGACACCGGGCTGCGCGAGCACCCCGAGCTGTTCAAGGAGTACTTCGGAACCGTGATCCCGCCCGGCGACAACAAGTTCGCCTCGCTCAACACGGCGGTCTGGTCGGGCGGTTCGTTCATCTACGTCCCCACGGGCGTGCACGTCGAGATCCCGTTGCAGGCCTACTTCCGCATCAACACCGAGAACATGGGTCAGTTCGAACGCACCCTCATCATCGTCGACGAGGACGCGTACGTGCACTACGTCGAGGGTTGCACCGCGCCGATCTACTCCAGCGACTCGTTGCACTCTGCTGTGGTTGAGATCATCGTCAAGAAGGGTGCGCGCTGCCGCTACACGACCATCCAGAACTGGTCGAACAACGTCTACAACCTTGTGACGAAGCGCGCCGTTGCCCACGAGGGCGCCACCATGGAGTGGATCGACGGCAACATCGGGTCGAAGGTGACGATGAAGTACCCCGCCGTCTGGTTGATGGGTGAGCACGCCAAGGGAGAGACGCTCTCTGTGGCGTTCGCCGGCGAGGGCCAGCACCAGGACGCCGGGTCGAAGATGGTGCACGCGGCTCCGAACACTTCGTCGTCGGTCGTCTCGAAATCTGTGGCGCGGGGCGGTGGCCGTACCTCGTACCGCGGGCTCGTCCAGATCAAGGAGGGGTGTCACGGCTCGAAGTCGACGGTGAAGTGTGACGCACTGCTGGTCGACGACATCAGCCGCTCCGACACCTACCCGTACGCAGACATTCGCGAAGACGACGTCGCGATGGGCCACGAAGCCACGGTCACCAAACTCTCCGAAGACCAGCTGTTCTACCTGATGAGTCGCGGAATGACCGAAGACGAGGCCATGGCCATGATCGTGCGTGGATTCGTCGAGCCGATCGCGCGTGAGCTTCCGATGGAGTACGCGCTCGAGCTGAACCGGCTGATCGAGCTGCAGATGGAAGGGGCGGTGGGCTAGCGGTGACCGCGTCTGCCCCGTCGACCACACCTGTGGTCGACCGGAGTGAACGTCTGCGCTCGACGCAGGCGTCCGATTTCGCCGTGCCCACCGGCCGCGAAGAAGAGTGGCGGTTCACGCCCCTTCAGCGGCTGCGCGGCCTGCTGGAGGTTGACCCGTCGACCGCCGCGGCGTCCGGTCACGTGGGTGTCGAAGTCACTGGCCCCGCTGACGCGAAGGTCGAGCGAGTCTCGATGAACGATCCGCGGGTCGGCGCGGTGGGGGAGCCATCGGATCGACCCTCGGCTCTGGCCTTCACGGCTGCTGAGGCAGCCACGATCGTGACGGTGCCCCGTGACACCCAGCTCACCGAGCCAGTGGTCGTCCGAGCCGAGGGCAGGTCAGCGGACGAGGCCGACTTCGGCCACGTACTCATCGATGTCGAGCCGCTGTCGTCGGCTGTTGTCGTGCTCGACCACGTTGGATCGGCGACGTTCGCCGACAACGTCGAGATCCGGGTGGCCGATCAGGCGCGACTCACGATCGTCAGCCTCTACGACTGGGCCCTCGACGCCGTGCACCTGTCGTCTCATCGCATTCAGGTCGGACGTGACGCGCGCGTGATGCACGTCGTCGTCTCGCTCGGCGGTGACCTCGTGCGAGTTCTTCCCGAGGTGACCTTTGCTGGTCCAGGAGGTGACGCAGAGCTGCTCGGCCTGTTCTTCACCGACCCAGGACAACACCACGAGCACCGCATCTTCGTCGATCACTCGCAGCCGCACTGCCGCAGCAACGTCAACTACAAGGGCGCGCTGATCGGTAAGAACGCGCACTCGGTGTGGATCGGCGATGTCCTGATCCGCGCTGACGCCGTTGGCACCGACACTTACGAGGTCAACCGGAACCTCTTGCTCAGCGACGGCCCGCGGGCGGACTCCGTGCCCAATCTCGAGATCGAGACAGGCGACGTCACCAGCGCAGGCCACGCGAGCGTCACCGGTCGCCTCGACGACGACCAGCTCTTCTACCTCATGTCACGCGGAGTCCCCGAGCGAGAAGCCCGCCGCCTGGTCGTCAACGGCTTCTTCTCCGAACTTCGCGACCGCATCGGTGTGCGGTACGTCACCGACCGACTCTCCGAAGCACTCGAGACCGAACTGGAAAGGGCCACAGCATCGTGACCACCGAGAACGTCAGCGCCAGCGTGGGGAGCACGGTCGGCGCACCAGCCAGCGATGAGACCACTACGTCCAGTGGCGCTTTCGTCGCCGTCTGCCCCCTGAGCGAGCTCTCCGACGGCGAGCCGCGCAAGGAGGTCGTCAACGGCACCACCATCGCGGTCGTGCTCACCGAGGGCGAGGTGTACGCGATCAACGACACATGCTCGCACGGACAGGTCTCGCTCGCCGAAGGTGAGATCGAGGGCTGCCTGCTCGAGTGCTGGCTGCATGGCTCGCAGTTCGACCTCCGCACCGGCCAGCCGGTGTCATTGCCGGCCACCGATCCCGTCCCCGTCTACCCCGTGAAGGTCGAAGACGACACCGTCTTCGTCCAGGTCTAAGAGGAGCCAACCGATGAGTGTTC
>DASUFV010000018.1:0-6028 GCA_036274415.1 Actinomycetes bacterium | reverse complement strand
TCGACAACCTGATCAAGCCGGACAACCCGGACGCCGTTGTGCTCAACTCGCGGTACTACCTGCCCTTCCAGCCGGAGTACGAAGAGGTTGCAGCGGCCATCACTCCTGAGGAGTTCGTCGAGCAGGACATCGACAAGGCTCGGCAGATCCTCGAGGACGCCAACGCGGTCGGAACCGATCTGCGTCTCGGATACATCATCCCGAACCCCCGCCGCGAGGACGAGTCGCGCCTGATTCAGGACGACTGCGGCCCAGATGGTGCCGGGTTCAACGTGATCGACGAAGGTGACAAGACCTTCTTCAACGGCGGCGGCGCACTCGTCACGGGTAACTTTGACATTGCGTTGTTCGCATGGACCGGTTCGCCGCTCGTCACCGGCTCGTCGGGTATCTACACGACCGACGGTGGCAGCAACTACGGCAACTACTCCAACAAAGAGGTCGACAAGTTGACGACCCAGCTCAACCAGACGGCCGACCCGGCTGCTCAGGTTGACCTGATCATCGACATCGAGACCCACCTGTGGAACGACTTGGCGACGATCCCGGTCTTCGCCTTCCCCGGCATCGTGGCCTACGACGCGAACGCCGAGGGTGTCGAGTACAACGCCACGCAGGCGGGGTTGACCTGGAACATGGACGACTGGAGCATTTCCTAGGTCGATGACGCAGCAGGTGGTGGTGCCCAGTTAGTTCTGGCACCACCACCTGCGACCTGCTGTCCGGCGCTACCGTTGCATTCTGCGGGCCCGGAAGGGAGTGCGAGTGACTGCCTACGTCGTACGACGGCTGCTGGCCTCGCTGTTGATCCTGCTGGCGGCGTCCTTCGTGATGTTCGCGCTGGTCAGCCTGAGCGGCGACCCGCTATCGGAGTTCTATGCGTCGTCTGACCCCGACAGAGAACTGAAGATCGAATCGCGGATCGACGCGCTCAATCTCGACGAGCCCTTCATCGTTCAGTACTTCCTGTGGCTCAAAGGCGCAGCGATGTGTCTCGTGCCCGGTGGCGGTTGCGATCTTGGCGTCAACTTGCAGAACCAAGAGGTCACCGCTGTTCTGGCCGATGCCATTCCCACCACATTGCGTCTTGTGCTGGCGGCGACGGTGCTTGCGATCGTTCTCGGTGTCGCGATTGGCATCATCTCGGCCATCCGCCAGTACAGCTCATTCGACTACGGCATCACCTTCGCGGCGTTCCTGTTCTTCTCGCTGCCCATCTTCTGGGTTGCCGTCTTGTTGAAGGAGTTCGGCGCTATTCGGATCAACGACTGGCTCGCCGAACCAGCCGTGACCCTCCCAACGGCGATCGTGATCGGATCTTTCTCTGCATTGTTCTTCAGTGCGTTATCCGGGGGCAGCAGGAAGCGAAAAGTACTCATCGGATTGGGGGCAGGGTTCGCGGCGGTCGCAATCTTCATCGGCCTGGTGGCATCCGGGTGGTTCAAGAACCCTGGGATGGGCCCAGGAATCGTGATCATCGGCTCGGTGGCGGGTGCGGTCGGGGCCACCCTGCTCTTCACGAACCTCGAGAACCGTCGCGTGCTGTTCATCGCCATCGGTACGGCTGCCATCGGGGTCGCGGTCGCATACGCGGGTTACCCGATGCTCGAAGACCCCACCTGGTTGGTGTTGGTGGGCATGGGGCTTCTGGTGACTCTCGTTGGAGTCGGGATCGCCTACATCTGGGGCAGCATTGATCGTGCTGCTGCTGTACGCGCGTCAGTCGTGACGTCGTTCATCGTGGGGTTCATGGTATTCCTCGACCACACCATCTCGAGTTTCGCGTCGTACTCGGACAGCGTCAACGGCCGACCCTTCGCCACGATCGGCAGCAACACCCCGAACTATCAAGGCACCTTCTGGGAAGTCACACTCGATACCGCGACTCACCTTGTTCTGCCCACACTCGCGATCATGTTGATCTCATTCGCGGGGTACAGCCGCTACTCCAGAGCATCAATGCTGGAAGTCATGAACGCCGACTACGTGCGAACCGCCCGCGCGAAGGGGCTCACAGAGCGCACCGTCGTTCTCCGTCACGCATTCCGGAACGCGCTCATTCCGATCGCAACCCTTGCCGCCATCGACTTCGGAGCCGTCATTGCTGGCGCGATCATCACCGAAACTGTGTTTGGCTGGAAGGGCATGGGTGTCATCTTCACGACGGCGGTCGAGCACTTCGACTATTACCAAGTCATGGGGGTCTTCGTTGTCACCGCGATTGCCGTGCTCGTGTTCAACTTGATCGCCGATATCAGTTACGCAATTCTGGACCCGAGGATTCGTCTCACATGAGCAGAATCCCTAGCTGCCTGAGGCGGCCAACATGACCATCCTGACGCCGGAGCCGGTGACCCCCGGCGATACCGCCACAGCGGCGCCTGAGCGAGAGTTCACGATCAAGGCGCGCACTCAAGGCCAGATGGTGCGTGGTCGGTTCATCCGGCACCGTGGGGCGCTGATCGGGCTGACTGCCCTGGGGTTCGTGGTGGTCCTGGCCTACACCTCCATCGGGTTCTGGAAGATCCCCGGCTGGTGGCCACTCGACTTCAAGGACACGGGAACCGTGGTGAACGCCGGGCAGCCGTCACTGGACCTCATCCCGTGGATCGACGGGGATGGCCTGACGATCGGAGACCATCCGTTCGGGCAGGACCAGACCGGGCGTGACTACTTCGCCCTCACCATGCGCGGCACTCAAATCTCCCTCATGGTCGCCTTTGTCATCGGCATCGTCTCGACCTTCCTCGGCGCGTTGGCTGGCGCTATCTCCGGTTACTACGGCGGCAAGGCCGACGGAGTGATCATGCGGTTCACCGACCTTCTGCTGACGATCCCGATCCTCATCCTCGCGGCGGTCGTTGGTCAGGCGGTGGCAGGTGGCGGGCCCTTCTTCCTCGCGATGGTTCTCGCGCTGGTCATCTGGACATCCTTGGCTCGCCTTGTCCGAGGGGAGTTCCTCTCGTTGCGCGAGAAGGAGTTCGTCGAGGCGGCCAAGGCGATGGGAGCCAAGAACTCCCGGATCATCTTCCGGCACATCCTTCCCAACGCCATCGGCACGATCATCGTGAGTGCGACTCTGACCATCGCGGTAGCGATCCTCCTGGAGGCCGCACTCAGCTATCTCGGATTCGGCGTCCAGCCGCCGGACACCTCGCTCGGACGTCTCATCTCCGAGTACCAGAACTCGTTCAGCACGCGACCCTGGCTCTTCTGGTGGCCGGGTCTGTTCATCATTGCTATTGCCCTGTCGGTCAACTTCATCGGTGACGGTCTGCGTGATGCCTTCGACCCCAGGCAGACCCGGGTGCGTGCCTGATGGCGCAGGAGATTCTTCGCGTCCAAGATCTCGCCGTCTCGTTTCCCACTGAGGACGGCACCGTCCACGCCGTGCGAGGCATCTCGTACACCCTCCACGAGCGAGAAGTACTCGCGATCGTGGGTGAGTCCGGCTCGGGCAAGTCCGTGTCTGCAATGGCGTTGATGGGTCTGCTGCCCAAGACCGCGCAGATCACCGGCAGCGTCAACTACCGCGATCAGGAAGTGCTGACCCTGCCGCCGAAGAAGGCACGGGCCATGCGTGGTCGCAACATCGCGATGGTGTTCCAAGACCCGATGACGGCCATGAACCCCGTGTACACCGTGGGGGATCAGCTCGCCGAGGCCTATCGATCGCACCACCGCGTCGAACGCAAGGTGGCACTCGCCAAGGCGACCGAGATGCTCGACCGAGTGGGCATCCCGCAAGCGAAAGACCGCGTTCGGGCCTACCCGCACGAGTTCTCAGGCGGCATGCGACAGCGCGCAATGATCGCGATGGCGATCATCAACAATCCCGACATCATCATCGCTGACGAGCCGACCACTGCCCTCGACGTCACCGTGCAAGCTCAGATCCTCGAGACGCTCATCGAGGTCAAGGATTCGGTGAATGCGGCGGTCATCTTGATCACCCACGACCTCGGCGTCGTCGCGGGCATGGCCCACCGCGTCCTGGTGATGTACGCGGGCAAGGCTGTCGAGCGTGCCGAGGTTGACGAGATCTACACCCGGCCACGCATGCCCTACACCGCTGGCCTGCTGGGATCGATCCCTGCGCTGGACAGCGCGGGTGGGCGCCTGCACCCCATCACCGGCGCACCACCGTCGCTGATCAACCTGCCCCCAGGGTGTCCATTCTCGCCGCGTTGTCCGCTTGCCACCGAGATCTGCCTGCACGAGGAGCCGCCACTAGGCCCGACAGACCTGCCCCATCACGAAGCTGCCTGCCACCACTGGGAGACGCTGGCCGAAGTTCCAGACCCGACGATGCTCTTCCGGAGTGAGGCGGGCGCATGACCGACACCATGGCAGCGAGCGCAGAGGCGTCGTCCGGTACCGACCACCTCCTGACGGTTGAGGACCTCGTCATGGAGTTCCCGGTCAAGGGCGGTGGACTGATTCGGCGCACCGTCGGATATGTGCAGGCCGTGTCGAACGTCAGCTTTCACCTCGATCCCGGCGAGACCCTCGGACTGGTGGGAGAGTCCGGTTGCGGAAAGTCGACGACCGGACGCGCTGTGCTCCAGCTGCACAAACCAACCGCCGGATCCGTTCGCTACAACGGCCGGGAGCTGACGACCCTCAGCCCCAAAGAGATGCGACCGGTCAGGCGAGACCTTCAGATCGTCTTCCAAGACCCGTACGCATCACTGAACCCGAAAATGCCGGTCAACGACATCGTCGGCGAACCACTCCGAGTGCACGGCATGAAGGGCGAGATGGTGCTCAACCGGGTCGGCGAGCTGCTCGAGCGCGTTGGGCTCAACCCCGAGCACGGCAACCGCTATCCCCACGAGTTTTCCGGCGGGCAGCGCCAGCGCGTCGGCATCGCCCGAGCGCTCGCGCTCGAGCCCCGCGTGATCATCTTGGACGAGCCGGTGTCAGCACTGGACGTCTCGGTGCAAGCGGGTGTGGTGAACCTGCTCGAAGAGCTGCAGGACCAGCTCAACCTCGCCTACCTGTTCATCGCGCACGACCTCTCCGTCGTTCGACACATCTCCGATCGAGTTGCGGTCATGTACCTCGGCAAGATCGTCGAGATCGGTACCCGCGCTGAGGTCTACGAGCAACCGTCGCACCCCTACACGCAGGCACTGTTGTCGTCCGCACCGATCGCTGACCCCGAGAAAGAGCGGGCGCGCGAACGGATCGTGCTGGAAGGTGACGTGCCGAGCCCCATCGACCCGCCCTCTGGCTGCCGATTCCGCACTCGCTGTTGGAAGGCGCAGGAGATTTGCGCCACGGACGTGCCCGAACTGGTCGACCGCGGCCAGGGCCATCCGGTGGCCTGCCACTTCGCCGAGGTGCTCGAAGTCGTCTGACGCGCGGAATACTGCTCCGCCTCGCCTCGTTGCGCTGCTCGCGCATCCGTAGGACAAGTAGGGGAGTGCATGACTGAGTTCGAACGACAGCTGGATGTATGGATCTCGCTGAATGTCCCCGCCCTCATCGGCGTCGGTGACGACGACTTTCGCAAGAGGGTCGAACCACTCGAAGCGCTGGCCGCATCAATCGCCACCAACCACTCCGGCTCGGACGAGCGTGCGGCCTTCGTGCTGGTACCCGATCTGCGCGGCGTCGACATCGAGGCTCTCGTGCCGAAACTGATACTCGCGGGGCAGACCAGACCCGGCAAGGTCGATCGCAACCACGGGGAAGAAGGCCTCGCTCCCTACCTGCCGCTTCTCGAGCTCGGGATCCCTGACGCGCCGTATCTCGTGGTCGACGTGGAGCGTGGTGAGGAGTTCTGTGACGTAAGCCCAGTCGACGCTCTTGCGGCCATCGCCGAGCGCAAACGATCTCCGCTGACCATCCAGGAGGGCGTCGCACTGCAACTGAGCCATCCGGCGATGTTGCAGCCCAACAAGTGCTTCATGCTGGCTGGGTCGAGACGCGGTGACAAACGAGTACCGGCGCTGTGGATCTCACAACGGGCGCCGAAACTCGGCTGGTGCTGGCAGGGGAACCCGCACAGCTGGCTCGGGAT
>DASUFV010000017.1:0-3656 GCA_036274415.1 Actinomycetes bacterium | reverse complement strand
GCCGGACGGCGTCCGCCAACTGCGCGAGCTCGCCAGGTGCCATCCGGCAACGCTACTGCCGCCCGCAGCCGCCGGCGGCTGCTTCCGCGCTACTCGAGAGGAGTTTAAGGGACAGAATTCGCCGGGATTTGGGCCGATTCTTGTCCCCACGCCTCTCCTCGACGAACTCACCCACAACCGTCACCACTGGACGTTCATCGTCGAGTCGTTCTGGCAAGACTCCGCCCCCATGAGCCATCGATACGTCGAGGTGCGAGAGCGCGTCATGCAGCTTCTGCTGTCCACTGGCGGTGGTGCCGCGACCGAGACCTTGCTGGCGCTGGGTGCGGACAAGCGCGATCTGACGAGGATGTGCGAGGAAGGCGTCCTGACCCGTGTCACACGAGGCCTTTACGCCCTCGATCACGCGGCGGGCGATGATCTCTGGCAGCAACAGCGTTCGGAGCACCTTCGTCATGCGACCGCCATCTGTGACGCAGGCGTCGCGACAGTCGCGCTGAGGTCTGCCGCTCTTGCACGAACACTTCCGGTGAGCAGGATCCCGGACAGACCCGAAGTCATGCGCCCGCCCGGCAGCGCGGTCCTGCTTGGCGCACGAACCCTCCGACGTGCTCTCGCACCAAGTGACGTGCAGTTGGTGCGAGGCGTGCCAGTGACGTCGATAGCGAGAACTGCTGTCGACGTGGCGCTCGACCTTCCGACGCCTGAGGCCCTCATCACCGTCGACGCCGCGTTGCGTCGTGGGGCGACCGAGGGAGCCATGAGCGCAATCCTCACCTCGCTCGGCGGCGTTCGTGGGTGCCGGGCCGCCCGCCTCACCCTTGAACTCGCGGACCCTCACGCAGAATCGGCTTTGGAGTCGCGCGGCCGCGGTGAGCTCCTCGTGCGAGGGGCACCCCGCCCGCTGTGCAACGTCAGCTTCCGCATCGGCGAGACGGAGTTTCGCGTCGACCACTGGTGGCCAGAGATTCCCCTCGTCGGTGAGGCGGACGGCGTCCTCAAGTACTCAGGTGACCAACTTCGAGAGGCCCTGTGGCAAGAGAAGCTCAGACAAGAGTGGTTCGAGGACACGCTCGGTCTCACCGTCTTCCGGTACTGCGATCGCGAAGTGAGGCTCGCGCCCGATGCCCTTCTGGCCAGGTTCAGAAGAAGAGCCGAGCACGCACGTTCACGGCTGTGGACGCCACCTGCTCACCTCGAGATCTTCCAGAGGCCGCCGCCTGGCTCGAACGCACCCGTTCGATGGCTTGGCCCTCGAGGGGAGCTGAAGGGGCAGGAATCAGCCTGAATTGCTCGAAATCTCGTCCCTTCGGCTCCCCTCGGCGAGAGGACGAACGAAAGACGCGAGAGGCGTCGGGCCAGCACTGAGCGGTTCAGGCCAGCAGTTCGCCGATGCGGTCGGACGCCGCAACGGCCAGCGGGCCGAGCGCGTCGAGTCGGTCGACCGGGATCCGGCGCTCCGGCCCCCACACGTTCACCACGGCGATCGGACGCCGGCGCGCGTCGAGCACAGCAGCCGACACTCCGTTGGTCAGCGCGGCGTCCTCGCCGTGACAGCGTGCGTACCCGAGCTCGCGCGCCTTGTCCAGCTCACGCTCGAGCTCGTCGCGATCGGTGATCGTGTTCTCGGTGAAGCGCTCCAACGTCGACGGGAGCGCACCCTCGCGCTCCTCCGTCGACAACCACGCCAAGAAGATCTTTCCGCTCGACGTTGAGTGCAGCGAGACGCGCTCTTCCGACCACGGCGTGAACGTTCCGGCAATCACCGAGAGGTGATCCACGTACCGCAGGCTGGCGGTCTTGACCAACGCCAGGCTTACGGTCTCCCCGGACGCCTCCGAGAGATCCTCCAGCACCGGACGCACGCGTCGCACGACGGACGCCTCATCGGCGGCCGCTCCGAGTCGCACCGCGCCGTAGCCGACGCGGTAGCCGCTGGACGCCGACGTGCGCTCGACCATGCCGTGCGCCTCGAGCGTCGCCAAAAGACGCCAAGCGGTGCTGCGGTTGATGCCGCACCGGTCGGCGAGCTCTGCAACGGTCGGCGCGGTCTCGGACGCCGCCACCGCTGCCAGGAGATCGAGCGCGCGGTCGACCGACTGCACCGGTTGTGCGGGCCCAGCAGGTCGACCAGCGGCACGACCGATCCGTTCTGTGGAACGAGCGGGTGTAGTCAGCGCGAACTCCTTGACACAGGGTCGGAAACGCTTCTAGCGTCGTCGCACAATAGTAGACGGTTGTTCGTATAGTGCAAAGCACAACCTAACCAAAGCCCACCAACCGTGTCACCCTGTCCGGCTCGGAGGTCATCGTGTCGCTCCCCCTGCAGTCGTCCGCCTTCATCACCTGTGCGCTCACCGGCGCTGGTGACTCCACCGGCATCAGCGACAAGGTGCCGGTCACTCCTGAGCAGATCGCCGCGTCCGCGCTCGAAGCGGCTGCGGCCGGCGCTGCAGTCGTCCACATTCACGTGCGCGACCCAGAGACCGGCAAGGGCTCGCGGCGTCCGGAGTACTTCCGCGAGGTCGTCGAGCGCATCCGCGACTCCAAGGTGGACGTCGTCCTCAACCTGACCACCGGCATGGGCGGCGACCTCGTACTCGGTGACCCCGAGAAGCCTCTGCCGCCGAACGAGGCGGCCACCGACATGGCGGGTGCAACCGAGCGTCTGCAGCACGTCAAGGAGCTCATGCCCGAGATCTGCACCTTGGACGGCAGCACCATGAACTTCGCTGCGGGCGGCGACTACATCATGGTGAACACGCCCAGCATGGTGCGGGCGATGGCCCAGGGCATCAAGGATCTCGGCGTCAAGCCTGAGGTCGAGGTGTTCGACACCGGCGACATCGTGTTGCTCAACGAGCTCGTCAAGGAGGGCCTGATCGACGACCCGTGCATGGTGCAGCTCTGCATGGGCATCCCCTACGGCGCCCCGAACGACGTCTCGACGCTGCAGTCGATGATCAACAACCTGCCCCCCGGCTCGATCTACTCGATGTTCTCGATCGGCCGCTTCCAGCTCCCGTACGCCGCACTCGCGCCGATGGTCGGCGCCAACGTGCGCGTCGGGCTCGAGGACAACCTGTATCTCTCAAAGGGTGTCCTCGCGACCAACGGTCAGCTCGTCGACCGTGCCAAGACCCTGCTCGAGGCCATGAACGTTCGCGTCATGAGCCCGCAGGAGGTGCGCGACAAGCTGGGCCTGGTCAAGCATGGCTGAGGTCTCCTCGACCGGCGCTGCCGTGCAGGACGCCGCCCCGACTCCCGAGCAGCTTGGCGTCACGGACGTGGGGTTGCTCGGGGGCGGCGTCATCGGCGGAGGCTGGGCCGCGCGCTTCTTGCTCAACGGCGTCAACGTCAAGCTCTTCGACCCTGACCCCGAAGCCGAGCGCAAGGTCGACGAGATGCTGGCCAACGCGTCCCGCGCATGGGGTCAGCTGACCGACGCCCCGCTCCCCTCGCCCGGCTCGCTCACCCGGGCGGCTACTCCTGCGGACGCCGCAACCGGAGTGCAGTTCGTCCAAGAGAGCGCACCAGAAAAGCCCGACCTCAAACGTTCGCTGCTCAGCGAAGCAAGCGCGGCTGCTCCGTTGGACGTCGTCTTCGGCAGCTCGACGTCAGGCATCCTGCCGACGACGTTGCAGGCTGACATGACG
>DASUFV010000016.1:0-2342 GCA_036274415.1 Actinomycetes bacterium | reverse complement strand
CCTTACAACTGGGGCCGAACGGCCCCCTTGGTGGTGGCAGCTGGGTGGCAGGCTCAGGACAGAGAGGTGTGCGTCATGCGGGAGATCGGAGGCGCACGATGAAACGCAGGTACCTGCTCTTCGCGTCCGCTGTCGGGGCGGCGATCGCGGCCTTCGACGTTTCCCGGCGGTATCGGCGGGACCTCGCAGATGCGCGTACTCGACTCTCGGAGGTGCACCGCCGAGAGGTACCGAGTGAGTGGGGAGCCATCGAGTACGCCGAGCGAGGCGACGGTGAACCGCTCCTCGTGCTCCACGGGATCTTCGGCGTCCCCAAGTCGGTATCGAACGCAGACGTCAACAACTACGACCTCGAGGCCATCGGCGTTCCCACCCTGCTCGTCCACACCAAGGACGACACCCTCGCGTCCCACGACGCAGCCCGCCGCGCCGCAGCTCACATCCCCGGCGCTCGCTTCCTCAGCCTCCCATCCGGCGGTCACCTGATGCTCGGCCAAACGGAGATCGTTCGTCGCGAAGTCACACGCTTCCTCGACGATCCCGTCGACGTCGAGCTGTCGCGATCCTTGGGAGGCGACGACTGATGCTGGAGGTGGACGGGCTCACGAAGCGCTTCGGCGATGTGATCGCGCTTGACGACGCGTCGTTCGACGTCGCTCCCGGACGCATCGTTGGGTTCCTGGGTCCGAACGGTGCGGGCAAGACCACCACGATGCGGACGATCTTCGGCTTGGTTCGGCCCGACAGAGGTGAGGTGCGATGGAGGGGAAGGCCGGTCGGGCCCACACAGCGAGTCCACTTCGGCTACATGCCGGAGGAACGTGGCCTCTACCCGAAGATGAAGGTTGGGGCGCAGCTCACGTACTTCGCCCAGCTGTCGGGGATGAACCCATCCGAAGCGAGGGACGCGACGACGGGATGGCTCGGCCGGCTGGGTCTCGACGACAGGATCGGTGCCCGCGTCGAGGAGCTGTCGCACGGGAACCAACAGCGCGTCCAGCTCGCTGCAGCACTGGTGCACGATCCTGAACTCGCGGTGCTCGACGAGCCCTTCAGCGGGTTGGACCCGCTCGGGGTCGAGTCGATGGCCGAGCTGCTGGCGCAGACTGCGGCGGCCGGCGTCGCCTTCTTGTTCTCCAGCCATCAGCTCGACCTGGTCGAGGACGTGTGCCAGGACGTCGTGATCATCGATCACGGCTCGATCGTTTTGACCGGTGAGGTCGAGAAGCTGAAGGCGGCCTCCGCACGCCGCTCCCTCGATATCCGCGTGAACGGGGATCCCTGGGTGCCGGACCTGCCTGGAGGCACCGTCACGAACAAGGAGAACGGCCGGAAGCGGGTGTTGGTTGACGCCTCGGTCGACATCGAGGAGATCCTGGCCAGCGCTCGGCGGGTGGGCGACGTCACCGCGTTCACCTTCGAACCGCCATCACTCGCCGATCTGTTCTTGGAGACGGTTTCGGGAGGTCGGGGCCGATGAGCGAGACCATCAGGCGGATCTGGCTCGTCACTCGTCGCGAATGGGATCAGCGTGGACGCACGCGAGCCTTTGCTCTGTCCACGCTCGTCTCGGCCGGCATCGTCGTCGTGCTCATCTCGGTGCCACAGATCTATGGGGGAGCGGCGCGACCCACTGCGACGGTCGGACTCGTTGGCAGGAGCGCGGCGCAGCTTCCCACTTTGCTCAGCGCCACCGGCGATCAGCTCGACATGACGATCAAGACCGTTGCACTCCCCGACGAGGCGGCCGCGCGAGCTGCGCTTGGCTCGGGTGAGGTGTCGGTCGTGCTGGTCGACCAACAGGAGCTCGTCTGGCGATCGGAGGCCGACGAGCGGCTGAGGGCCGCGGTGACGTCGGCCGTTGGGGTCATCGACCGCCAGAAGGCGATCGGTCAGATCGGTCTCACGGGCGAACAAGCGGACCGGCTGCTGCGGCCCCCCGACCTCCGATCGATCAGCCTCGATCCCGAGACGAAGGATCAGACGGCGCGAGCTGATCTGGGACGGATCGGTGTGGTGCTGCTCTTCATGTCGATCGCGTTCTACTGCGCGTTCGTGCTGACCGGCGTCGTGGAGGAGAAGTCCAGTCGTGTCGTCGAGGTGCTGCTGTCGCGGGTCCGACCGACAGAGCTGCTCGCCGGCAAGATCTTGGGGATCGGCCTCGTGGGATTGGCTCAGCTGGCGGTGGTCATGGGCGCGGGTTTGGTTGCGTTGTCAGTCGCGCACGATGCGGTGGTTCCGGAGACGACTCCGAGCACGCTGGGGTGGGTCGTGTTCTGGTTCGTCATGGGCTACGCGTTCTATTCGGTGCTGTACGCAACCGCAGGTTCATTGGTCTCGCG
>DASUFV010000015.1:0-4683 GCA_036274415.1 Actinomycetes bacterium | reverse complement strand
AGTGCCACGACATGAACCCGGCATTGGACGTCGACCGGCTTCTGCTCGACCCAACGATCACGATCATCGTCTGCTGTGGCGCCGGAGGCGTGGGCAAGACCACGACGGCCGCAAGCTTGGGCGTCCGAGCAGCTGAGGATGGACGCCGGGTGTGCGTCCTCACGATCGACCCTGCGCGCCGGCTCGCGCAGTCCCTAGGCCTTGGCGAGCTCGACAACACGCCCCGTCGCGTCGAAGGTGTCGGAGCCGACGGCGGTGCACTGTTCGCGATGATGCTCGACATGAAGCGCACGTTCGACGAGATCGTGCAGCAGCATGCGGACGCCGATCGCGCCGAACAGATCTTTGCGAATCCCTTCTACCAATCGCTGTCGAGCTCATTCGCGGGCACGCAGGAGTACATGGCGATGGAGAAACTTGGTCAGCTCCACCGCGAAGCGGTTGAGCAGGGCGACTGGGATCTCGTCATCGTCGACACTCCGCCGAGTAGGTCGGCGCTGGACTTCCTCGATGCGCCTGCCCGATTGGGGTCGTTTCTCGACGGTCGACTGATCAGGCTGCTTCTAGCGCCCGCACGCGCGGGCGGCAAGGCGTACATGAAGGTGTTCGGTGGCGCGTTCTCGTTGGTCACCGGTGCGCTGACGAAAGTGTTGGGGGCGCAACTGCTCACTGACATCCAAGCTCTCGTGACGAGCCTGGACTCAGTATTCGGTGGATTCCGGGAACGGGCGGAACGCACTTACGCGCTCCTGAAAGACCCGGGGACCGCATTCCTGGTCGTCGCAGCCCCCGAGCCAGACGCACTTCGTGAGGCGTCGTTCTTCGTCGAACGGCTACAACGTGAGGACATGCCTCTCGCGGGACTGGTGGTCAATCGTGTGCACGCGTCCCTTGCTGATGACGTGTCGGCGGCAAGGGCACAGGGAGCCGCTGAGGAGCTCGATGAGGCCGGAGGGAATGCGTTGACGGCTGCCTTGCTTCGTTTGCATGCCGACACGATGCGGCGGCAAGACCGCGAAGCGCACCTGCTTAGTCGCTTCTCCGGCGCTCATCCCGAAGTCGCGGTAGCGACCGCTCCGGCGTTCGCGGGCGACGTGCACGACGTCGAGGGTCTGAAGCAGATGGGTGAAGCGCTTGCCCTGGGAACGCCGATGCGTGGTGCTAGCTGACGACGCTGATGGGAGGCTCAGATCCGCGCTCGTAGGTCTCACGAGCGGTCTGCAGCAAGCGGCGCCATGACGTGATGTTGGGCCGCCGCCTGAGCAGCGCGCGACGCTCACGTTCGGTCATGCCACCCCAGACACCGAACTCGACCTGGTTGTCGAGTGCGTCGGCGAGGCATTCGGTGCGCACTGGGCAACCCATGCAGAGTGCCTTCGCGCGGTTCTGCGCAGCGCCCTGCACAAACAAGGCGTCCGGGTCAGTGGTACGGCACGCAGCCCTGACCGACCAATCCTCAATCCACGCCATCTGCCCCTCCCCCTTGGCTGCCCGTCCCCGGCCGCCACGTTCTGTCACTGGATCGAAATCCATCACCCCGCCGTTACCAGATTTGGCTACGGCGTGTGACGGTTGACGGTAGAGAAATCCGACCAAGAGCCAAAAGCCCCCGGACGGGGGAACTGCTCTAGTCCCTTGGAACTATTGCGAGAGCCGAATCGGCGACAAACCTCACGGCAGGTGACGCCACGAACGCAGAGCGTCGCTGGTCGGGTCTCGGACTGAGGGGGTGCTCACCTACCCTGGTGCGGTGCCTTCCCCGTCCGACGGCGCCGCAACTCGGTCGCTGCTCTTCCTGATCCTGAGTGCCGTCGCCGGCGTTCTGGTGGCTGGCCTTGCGTTGCCCGCGGTCGGACTGGTCGGGCTCACAGCAAAGCGTGGAGCCGAAAACTTCCAGTCGCTCCCCACCCAGCTGAGCGTTCCCCCGTTGAAGCAGCGGTCCCGGCTACTCGCCGCTGACGGGTCGGTCATCGCCACCTTCTACAGCCAGAACCGCGTCTACGTCCCCATGCGCAAGATCGCCCCGGTGATGCAGGACGCCATCGTCGCCACCGAAGATGCTCGGTTCTACGACCACAACGGCATTGACCTGCGAGGCACCATCCGCGCGCTGGTCGCCAACACCCAAGCAGGTGAGGTGACCCAAGGCGGCTCGACGATCACGCAGCAGTACGTCAAGAACGTGCTTGCCGACACCGCGACATCCAAGGAGGAGCGCGAAGCGGCGACCGAAGACTCGATGACGCGCAAACTGCGCGAGCTGCGCTATGCGCTGGGCCTCGAAGAGACCTGGACCAAGGAACGCATTCTCGAGGGCTACCTCAACATCGCGTACTTCGGCTCACAGGCCTACGGCGTCGAGGTCGCGGCTCATCGCTACTTCTCGGTGGACGCGGCAGACCTCAACCCTGGGCAGGCAGCGACGCTGGCAGGGATCGTGCGGTATCCGTCGCTCTACGACCCGCTGCTCAACCCAGACGACAGCGAGAAGCGCCGCAACTTCGTCCTGCAGCGAATGGCAGACGAGCACATGATCAGCCAGCGCACTGCCGACAAGTTCATGAAAAGGCCTCTGAAGAAGACCCTCAACCCCAGCGACCTCACTCGAGGGTGCGCCGTTTCGAAGACGCCGTGGTTCTGTTCGTACGTCGAGCAGTCTTTCCTGCAAGATCCGGCGTACGGCGCCACCCGAGCGGACCGTCGGCGGTTGCTCAACGGTGGCGGCCTGACGATTCACACGACGTTGCAGATGGACGACCAGAAGTCCGCCGAGGCCGCCATCGAGGCGTACTTGCCGACGGGCGACCCCAGCAACCGAGTTGCCGCCCTCGCGATGATCGAGCCGGGCACCGGCAACGTCACAGCGATGGACCAGAACCTCGACTACGGACGAGGAAAGCACGCCAGCTACATCAACAACGCCGTCGACCGGATGTATTCGGGGACCTCAGGCCAACAGCCCGGGTCGACGTTCAAGATCTTCTCTGTGGCCGCTGCCATCGAGCAGGGCGTGCCGATGGATGACTACATCTACTCGCCGCCATCGAAAGTGATGCCCTACGGCTCGTACGAGGACTGTGAAGGCAATACGCAGGACACGTGGCCGGTGCAGAACTACGCGGGGGCGCCGAGCGGCAACTTCACGATCTACGAGGGCACCGCGTACTCGGTGAACACGTACTTCGCAGAGCTCGCCAAGCGGGCAGGCCTCTGCAACGTCTGGGACGTCGCAGACCGTGCGGGTGTGTCCCTCGCCAGCAACGGTGCATCACCGCTCGACGACACGACCTACCAATACACACCGGGCATCATCGGTGGTGGGTCGTGGGGCATGTCGCCGCTGACGATGGCGGAGGCCTACGCGACCTTCGCCGCGAGAGGAAAGCATTGCGAGCCGCGCGTGATCACTGAGATCACCACCCTCGAGAAGGAAACAATCGAGGTGCCGCCGCCCGACTGCGAGCAGGTCATCGAGCCCCAAGTCGCGGACGCCGTGAACGACGTGCTGCTGAACGTGGTGAATGGGAGCAAGATCCAGGACGGCACGGGTCAGAACATGTACTTGGGACGACCCACTGCGGGCAAGACCGGAACCACCGACGATGTGCAGGCAATCTGGTTTGCGGGCTACACACCCAACCTCGCAGCGGCGGTGTGGGCCGGGAGCCCAGTCGCCCCACGCAAATTCCCGATGACCAACGTGACGATCAACGGCGTGTACCAGTCTGCATGGGCGGGAAGCACTCTGCCCGGTCCGATCTGGCGCGAAGCCATGCTCGGAGCCATTGCCAACCTTCCTGTGGAGAGCTTCACGCCGATTGACCCTGAGCTGATCGACGGCGCCCAGCTGACGCTCCCATCGTTGGCCGGCCTCACTCCTGCGAAGGCTGCCAAGCGGCTCGACAGCCTGGATCTGAACGTCGACATCGCCGAAGGCGAAGTCTCGTCGTACCAACCTGAAGGCACTGTCGCGTACTCCTCACCCGGCGCAGGCAGCACAGTGCAGCCAGGGGCGACCATCACGCTCTATCTCAGCAACGGCGTCCCCCCACCGCCCGAGCCAGACGAGGAATCCGACGACGGTGGCGACGCCGGGAACGGCGACGGAGGATCCGGCGGCGGTGACAACGGCAGCGGTGACAACGGCGGTGGCGGGGGCAGCGGCGGCGGTGACAACGGCGGTGGCGGGGGCAACGGCGGCCCCGGCAACTCCGATGGCAAGCCAGGCGGCGGAAACAACAACAACTAGGCCGTTGGTCACGACGCGAGCTGGCGCTTGACCTCTGCCGCGACTCGGCCTCCCTCGGCCCTTCCGGCCACACGTGGCTGGACCGCCTTCATCACCTGTCCCATCGCTCCGGCGCCGGAGGCGGAGAGCTCACCAATCACTTGCCTCACGACCGCGGCGATCTCGTCGTCACTCAACTGCGCCGGTAGGTAGGACTCGAGGATCTCGGCTTCGGCGAGCTCGGCGTCCGCGCGTTCCTGTTGACCCGCATCGGCAAAAGCGGTCGCCGCCTCTCGGCGCTTCTTGAGCTCACGGCCCAGTACCTTGAGCACGTCATCGTCGCTCAGCTCTCTGGCCTGTTTGCCGGCGACCTCTTCGTTCGTGACGGCGGTCAGCGCCATGCGAAGAGTTGCTCGGCGCACCTCGTCCTTGGCGCGCATTGCGTCAGTGAGGTC
>DASUFV010000014.1:0-8683 GCA_036274415.1 Actinomycetes bacterium | reverse complement strand
GCCACCGTTCCTGGTCTGCTCACCGCAGTCGGGAGGCTCGCAGACCGCACTGGCGCCAAGATCGCGTGGGTACCGCGTCGCGCCGGGGAAAGAGGTGCAGTCGAGGCGGGGTTGCTTCCGTCCGTGCTCCCAGGTGGGCGTCCCGTGTCGGACGCAGCCGCACGAGTCGACACTGCAGCGATCTGGGGGAGTGGTCAGGTTCCCGAGGCGCCTGGACGTGACATCGACGCGATGATCGAGGCCATCGGCGCTGGGGGTATCACCGCCATGCTCGTCGGTGGAGTCCGCCTGGACGACCTCGCACCTGCCGCGGCATCTGCCGCCCGGGCTCTCGACTTCCTCGTCGTGTTGGACACCCATCGGCACGACCTGGTCGAGGCGGCTGACGTCGTCTTCCCGGTCGCTGCGTCTGCAGAGAAGTCCGGCACTTTCATCAACTGGGAGGGTCGGGAGCGGCCGTCGCAGCGGGCTATTCGGTCGGCGCTGATGTCCGACGGTCGAGTGCTATCCGCACTTGCCGCTGAACTCGATGTGGCGGACTTCCCCGCGAGTGAGCGGGAGTTGGGTGCTCAGCTCGCTGAGTTTGCCGGCTGGGAAGGGAGCCGCGTGAGCCCTCCCGAGGTGGCAGGCGAGCCCCGCGTGGACGGCGCCGGTCTGATGCTCGCCACCTGGCGGCCACTGCTCGAGCCCACCGTCATGCAGGGTGGCGAGCCTTATCTCGCTGCCACCGCCCGGCCCACCGAGGTGTGGCTCGCGCCTGCGGAGGCGGAGACCCTCGGTGCACATGAGGGGCAGATGATCACTGTCACGACCGACAGCGGTAGCGTCTCTGCGCCTTTGGTAATCGGCGACGTCGCCGCCGACACCGTCGTCGTGACCGGTCAAGGTCACCGCACACTCTCCGGCAGCACTGGGCGTGCGGGAGACCGGGCGCAGGTCGCCGTGGGAGGACCCGCATGAGACTCGAGTTGAGCGTCACTGACGCGCTCGCCGAGACACCGTGGTGGATGTCGGTCATCAAGGCGCTGTTCATCTTTGTGTTCCTTGTCGTCAGCACGCTGGTCATGATTTGGGCCGAGCGGCGCGTCGTCGCTCGTATGCAGCAGCGCATCGGACCCAACCGGGTCGGACCGTTTGGACTGCTGCAGGGTCTGGCAGACGGGATCAAGCTCGCGCTGAAGGAAGACATCATCCCGACGGCGGCGGACAAGGCAGTGTTCATTCTCGCGCCGGTGATCTCCGCGACGACCTGCTTCCTTGCCTTCGCCGTCATCCCCTTCGGCCCAGTCGTGACCTTCACGATCGGCGACACCGAGTACACGACCGCGTTGCAGCTCACCGACTTCCCGGTCTCGGTGCTGTACGTCCTGGCGGTGACGTCGGTTGGGGTGTACGGCCTCGTGCTGGCCGGATGGTCGAGTGGCTCCACATACCCACTGCTCGGCGGCTTGCGCTCTTCTGCACAGGTGATCAGTTACGAGATCGCGATGGGACTGTCGTTCGTTGCCGTGTTCCTGTACTCGGGGTCTATGTCGACGTCCGAGATCATCTCGGCGCAAGACCGCCTGTGGTTCGCGGTCATCTTGCTGCCGTCCTTCCTGATCTACCTGGTGTCGATGGTCGGCGAGACGAACCGAGCACCCTTCGACCTGCCCGAGGCCGAAGGAGAGCTGGTGGGTGGGTTCCACACCGAGTACAGCTCGCTGAAGTTCGCTCTGTTCTTCCTGGCCGAGTACATCAACATGTTCACCGTTGCGGCGCTCGCCACCACGCTGTTCTTGGGCGGCTGGCAGGCGCCCTGGCCACTCGGCGGTCCGATCTGGCCGGGGGCGAACGAGGGTTGGTGGCCGGTTCTATGGTTCGTCGGCAAGGTCTGGGTCTTCATGTTCGTGTTCATCTGGCTGAGAGGGACACTCCCGCGGCTTCGCTACGACCAGTTCATGCGGCTCGGTTGGAAAGTGCTCATTCCCATCTCGCTGCTCTGGATCGCAGTAGTGGCCACGGTCCGGGCCGTCATGAACGAGGCGACGATCGAGCGACAGGACGTGTTCATCTGGGGCGGCATCGCGCTGGCGGTGCTGCTCGTGCTGAGCTTCGCGTGGGACTTCATCGCCGCGCGCGAAGAAGAACCACCGCGCACTGAAGGCTTCGACCCGTTCGCGGGTGGGCATCCGGTGCCGCCGATGCCTGGTGAGGAGAAGGTGGCTGTTTCGGCCACGGCGGATTCGTCTGAACAGAGGGAACAGAGGGAACAGAGGGAGGAACTCGATGGCTAGGTTCCTCGACTCCATCGCCGGGTTCGGTGTGACCTTTGCGACGCAGTTCCGCAAGGTGACCACCGAGCAATACCCGGAAGAGCGCAAGCCGATGCTGCCTCGCTTCCACGGACGCCACGTGCTCAACCGGTACTCCGACGGCCTCGAGCGTTGTATCGGGTGTGAGTTGTGCGCTTGGGCATGTCCGGCCGACGCCATCTACGTCGAAGGCGCCGACAACACCGAGGATGAGCGCTACTCGCCAGGCGAGCGGTACGGGCGCGTCTACCAAATCAACTACCTGCGGTGCATCTTCTGCGGCCTGTGCCTCGAGGCGTGCCCGACCCGTGCGTTGACCATGACGCACGAGTACGAGCTCGCCGACAAGAGTCGCGCCGATCTCATCTTCGAGAAGGAAGATCTCATCGCGCCCCTGACTTCCGGCATGCAAGCACCCCCACATGCGATGGCGTCGGGCACGACCGAAAAGAACTACTACGCGGGAGAGTTCGACGGTCCTGAGCAGGAACCCAGCGGGGGTGCGACGACGTGAGTGTGGAGTTGCTCGCAGCCGCCCCCACGTCCACGGGCGAAGCCGTCGCGTTCTGGGTGCTGGCTCCCGTGGCAGTCCTGGCCGCCATCTTGATGATTGCCAGCCGAAAGGCCGTGCACAGCGCCCTCTGGATGGCTCTGACCATGGTCATCCTGGCCGTGATGTTCATCATGCAAGGCGGGGTCTTCCTGGGCGTCGTCCAGGTGGTCGTCTACACCGGCGCGGTCATGATGTTGTTCCTGTTCGTGCTGATGCTGGTCGGTGTTGACGCATCGGACTCCTTCGTCGAGACGCTCCGCGGGCAGCGCGTCTTCGGACTTCTTCTTGCACTGGGCTTTGCGCTGCTCATAGGGGCGGGGATCAGCCGCGCCGTGTTCGCCGACGCACCAGGCATCGGCGCTGCGAATGATGAAGCGGGCGGCCACGTGGAGGCGGTGGCTGAGGCGATCTTCACGCGGTACGTGTTCACCTTCGAGGTGGTCAGCATCGTCCTGATCACCGCAGCAGTTGGCGCCATGGCGCTCACGCACAAGGAACGACTCACCGCCCGCAAGTCGCAGCCCGAACTGTCGGTCGAGCGCATCAAGGGCGCTCACCCCACGCCGCTTCCCAGCCCAGGCGTCTACGCGCAACACAACGCGGTGGACACTCCCGCTCTGCTGCCCGATGGCCGAGCCTCCGAGGCTTCGGTGCCCGAGGAGCTCCGCCGCCGCGGCAACGTCCGCTACACCGAGCTGGAGGCAGCGAAGAAGGCGCAGGAAGAGGACGGTGAGTCCGAGTGAACCCAGAGAACTACCTGTATCTCGCGACTGCGCTCTTCTGTATCGGTGCGGTTGGAGTCGTCATCCGTCGCAACGCGATCATCGTGTTCATGTGCATCGAGCTCATGCTCAACGCTTCCAACCTGGCGTTTGTGACGTTTGCCCGCCTCACCGGAAATATCGACGGGATGATCGTGGCGTTCTTCGTGATGGTTGTTGCTGCCGCCGAGGTGGTCATCGGCCTTGCCATCATCGTGACGATTTTCCGGACCCGCCGCTCAGCCTCGGTCGACGACCCCAACCTCCTGAAGCTCTGACCCCGATGCAACGATCAGCCGCTCACACGTCGAGCCTGCCGCAGACCTTTTGGGAGGGTGCCCGATGAGCGCCGCTCCCGTGCTGCTGACCAGTGAAGGTGGCCAGCAGGTATTAGCCCCTGCGACAGGCGTCTTCGACCTCACTTGGGTTCTGATCGCCCTTCCCCTGCTCGGCGCCATCGTGCTTCTGGCCGGTGGTCGTCGCACCAACCGCGTGGGTCCCGTGTTGGCCACGTCGTTGGTGGGCGTCTCATTCGTCATCGGGTTCATCCAGTTCCTGACGATGCTCAGCGAGCCGTCCGACGAACGTGCGTTTGTACAGAGCCTGTTCGAATGGGCGCCGATCGGATCATTCAGCGTCGACGTCGGGTTCCAGCTCGATCCGCTCTCGATGTGCTTCGTACTGCTCATCACGTTCGTGGGCGGCTTGATCCATCTGTACTCGATCGGGTACATGGCAGATGACCCCGACCGGCGGTTGTTCTTCGGTTACCTCAACCTGTTCGCCGCGTCGATGTTGCTGTTGGTGCTCGCCAACAACTACGTCATGGTCTACGTCGGCTGGGAAGGCGTCGGCCTCGCGTCATACCTGCTGATCGGGTTCTGGAACGCCAAGCCGGAGTATGCGACGGCGGCCAAGAAGGCCTTCGTCATGAACCGCGTCGGTGACATCGGAATGTCACTGGCGATCATGCTCATGGTTGCGACGTTCGGCACGACTGCCTTCACTGGCGTCTTTGCCGGCGTCTCCGAGGCGAGCTCCGGTGTGGTGCTGGCTCTGGGGCTCCTGCTCTTGCTTGCGGCTACGGGCAAGAGCGCGCAGATGCCGCTGCAGGCGTGGCTCGGAGATGCAATGGCCGGCCCCACGCCGGTGTCTGCCCTCATTCACGCGGCGACGATGGTGACCGCCGGTGTGTACCTGATCGTGCGCTCGAACCCGATCTTCGACCTCTCCGATGGCGCTCGGCTCGCGGTTGTGCTCGTCGGCGTACTCACGCTCCTGTTCGGGGCGTTCGTCGGCACCGCGAAAGACGACATCAAGAAGGCTCTCGCGGCGTCCACGATGAGTCAGATCGGCTACATGGTGCTCGCGGCGGGCCTCGGGCCGGCCGGGTACGCCTTCGCGATCTTCCATTTGCTGACGCACGGCTTCTTCAAAGCGCACCTGTTCCTCGGGGCCGGTTCGGTCATGCACGGCATGAACGACGAGGTCAACATGCGACGGTATGGCGCATTGCGAGTTGCGCTTCCTGCCACCTTCGTGACGTTCTTCATCGGTTACCTCGCCATCATCGGAATCCCACCATTCGCCGGGTTCTTCTCGAAAGACAAGATCATCGAGGCTGCGATGGCGGACAACCTCTGGCTGGGGCTTGGCGCCATTCTCGGTGCCGGCGTAACGGCCTTCTACATGACGCGCGTCGTCATCATGACCTTCTACGGCGACCAGCGCTGGGCTGACGAGGCGCACCCTCACGAGTCACCACGAACCATGACGATCCCGATGATCCTGCTGTCGCTTGGCTCGATCGCCCTCGGCTTTGTCCTCTGGAGCGGCAACCGGATCGTTGACTGGCTCGAGCCCGTCGTAGGACCGGAAGAAGAACACGAGCTGGCCATCTCGCCGCTGGCCCTGACCGGGATCATCTTGCTCGTCGTCCTCATCGGGGTGGCGATTGCGATCTCCATGTACGCGCGCAAACCCGTGCCCGTTCAGGCCCCGGTTGGCTCGCCCCTGACGAAGGCGGCACGAAAAGACTTCTACCAGGACGCCGTCAACGAGTCGGTCGCGATGCGTCCGGGTCAGTACCTGACCCGCTTCCTGGTCTTCTTTGACAACCGAGTGGTCGACGGCGCGGTGAATGCGACGGCCGCAATGTTCGGTGGTGGATCGGCACGCCTGCGTCGCTGGCAAACCGGATTCGTCCGGAGCTATGCCCTGTCGATGCTCGGTGGAGCCGTTCTGGTCGTCGGCGTCCTGGTCTTGGTGGCGATGTCGTGAACGACTTTCCGATCCTGACGACCCTGGGCGTCCTTCCGTTCGTGGCTGCACTCGTCGTGGCGTTGTTGCCCCGTGGGCGTGAGCTGCTCGCGAAACAGATCACGCTCGGTGTCACGCTGGTGATGTTTGCGCTGACCATCGCTATGGCGTTGGCCTTCGAGCCGGATTCGTCCCAGACGTTCCAGTTCGTCGAGAGCACTCCGTGGATCAAGCAGTTCGGCATCAGCTATGCGGTTGGCGTGGACGGCACTGCCTTGGTCCTCATTGCTCTCGCCACCTTCCTGGCTCCAATCGTGGTGCTCGCTGGTTGGAACGATGCAGACGAGACGGGGCGCCATCGCCCACAGACGTACTTCGCGCTGATCCTCGCCCTCATGGGCACCATCGTGTACGTCTTCGCAGCAACGGACCTGTTCCTTTTCTATGTCGCGTTCGAGGTCATGCTGATTCCGGTCTACTTCCTGATCGGGATGTTCGGACGCGGGCAGCGCACCTATGCAGCGGTGAAGTTCTTGCTGTACAGCCTGTTGGGTGGGCTGCTGCTGTTGGCTGCACTGATCGCGCTATATGTCGTCTCCGCTGACGAGCTCGGCGCCGGTACTTTCGACTGGAACCTGCTGGCGGGGATGCCGATCGACGAGGACACGCAGAAGATCCTGTTCGCCGGCTTCTTCTTCGCCTTTGCCGTCAAGGCCCCGATGTTCCCAGTGCACACGTGGCTGCCGGACGCTGCTGCGTCAGGAACGCCTGCAACCAACACGCTCTTGGTGGGCGTACTGGACAAGGTTGCCACCTTCGCGATGCTGCGACTGGTCCTCCCGATCTTCCCCGATGCGTCGGAGTGGGCCGCGCCATTCGTGGTGCTGCTTGCAGTGATCAGCATCGTCTACGGGGCACTCGTAGCGATCGGCCAGACCGACATGAACAGGCTGATCGCCTATACCTCGGTCTCGCACTTCGGCTTCATCATCCTGGGCATCTTTGCCTTCACCGAGATCGCCGGTTCTGGCGCTGTCGTGTACATGCTGGCGCACGGACTGTCGACTGCCGCACTGTTCATCGGAGCCGGATACCTGCTGCAACGTCGTGGCTCCAGTCTCATCCAGGCGTTCGGTGGCATCCAGCGGGTCGCGCCCATCCTCGCTGGCTTCTTCCTCTTCGCTGGCCTTTCCGGTCTTGCCATGCCGGGCATGGCGAGCTTCGTGGGGGAGCTGACGGTGCTGATCGGGTCCTATCAGCGGTGGCCGGTCGCCGCTGTGATCGCGGTAGTCGCCATCGTGCTGTCGGCGCTCTACATCCTGATCATGTACCAGCGAGTTGCGCACGGCCCGGCTACCGATGGAGTCAAGACGGTACGTGATGTCGTGCCGCGCGAGATCGTCGCCTTTGCGCCGCTCATCGTTCTCACCGTCGCCCTCGGTGTGTTCCCCAAGCCGGTGTTCGAGGTGGTCAACCCCTCGGTCGAGCGGTCGATCAGCTACGTCGAGGTCGACCCGGTCGAGCCTGACGTGGTGGTCGACGACGCCGGCGCCACCACCGACGAAGGGGGGTCTGACTGATGTCTCTGCTGGCCGAGACCCTGGAGACCCCGAGTTTCGAGTACCACCTCATGGCTCCGATGCTGATCGTCTTCGGAGGAGCCATCGTCGGAGTACTGGTCGATGCGTTCGCTCCGCGCGGCAGCCGCCGGATCATCCAGATCGTGGTCAGTCTGGCAACGCTGCTGGCTGCGTTCATCGCACTGCTCGCATGGACCCGCGACGAGTTCCGGCAAGGCGCCGACCAGGTAGGGACGCTCGCCGCGTCGGGAAACCTTGCCATCGACGGGCCGACGGTGTTCCTGCAGGGCACCATCCTCGTGCTGTCTTTTGTCGCCTTCCTGCTCTTCGCCGAGCAGTCGGTTGACCCAGCCGGGGACGCATTCACTCCGTCCGGAGCGACGATCCCTGGGAGCGCGTCTGAACGCGAGCTGATGGTCGCGAAGGTGACGCAGACCGAAGTGTGGCCGCTGGCGCTGTTCTCGGTCGGCGGCATGATGCTGTTCGTCACCGCAGATGACCTGCTGACGTTCTTCGTGGCGCTCGAAGTCATGTCGCTGCCGTTGTATCTGCTCGTTGGTCTGGCCCGACGGCGTCGCTTGCTCAGCCAGGAAGCCGCACTCAAGTACTTCTTGCTGGGCTCATTCTCCTCGGCCTTCCTGATCTTCGGATCGGCGTTCCTGTTCGGCTACTCCGGGTCGATCTCGTTTGCCGCTATCCACGACTCCTTGTCGGTCCCCGGAGGTGTCGAGCCGCTACTGCTGATCGGCGCCGGCATGGTGGCGATCGGGCTGTTCTTCAAGGTCGGTGCAGTGCCGTTCCACTCGTGGATCCCAGACGTCTACCAAGGAGCGCCAACGCCCATCACGGCGTTTATGGCGTCAGCGACCAAGGTCGCGGCGTTCGGGGCGATGCTGCGGCTGTTCTACGTCGCCCTTGGCGACTACGAGTGGAACTGGCGCCCGCTCTTCTGGATCGTGGTGATTGCCACCATTGCGGTCGGTTCGGTGCTCGCGATCACCCAGACCGATATCAAGCGGATGCTGGCGTACTCGTCGGTCGCTCAGGTGGGCTTCATCCTGATCGGCGTCACTGCTACCAACAGCGCCGGACTGTCGAGCACGATGTTCTACCTGGTTGCGTACGGGCTGGCGACCATCGGGGCGTTCGCGCTCGTCACGCTCGTTCGTGACGGTGCCTCAGAAGCCACACACCTTGCGCGTTGGGCAGGTCTCGGCCGCCGCGCACCGTTGGTCG
>DASUFV010000013.1:0-26391 GCA_036274415.1 Actinomycetes bacterium | reverse complement strand
AGTTGGTTGTCGAACGGGCATGCAGCCCATACGACCGTCCCACTCGCCGTCAGGTCGGTACACGGGACTCCGAGGTCGACTGGATCGCTCACGGAAAGGTCGTCCAGATCAACTCCGCGCATCTCCTGACCTTCTGGCGTCAGTACCCAGAGTCGCGAATCGGCCGCGACGAGGTGTCCCTGCGTCGTTGACATCTCGATGTCGAGGGTCTCGTCCGTGCGGTTGGTGGACGTGTCCACCCGCTGCAACGGACCGAACGGTGAGCACGACCAGACCGCTCCCGGGCTCGAGCCAAGTCCTGCACAGTTGGCAAACGATCCTTCGCCGGCCGCCCTGACTTTCGCGTCCACCTTTGCAGTCACCGGATCGACCCGCACGAGCGTGCCGGGGTCGAGCCTGACCCAGAATGACTCCCCTTCAACCGTCATCCAGTCTGGCGAGTTGAGGTCGATACGAGCTGTCTCAAGCTCACTGAGCGGAGTGACGGTGGCTTTGGTGTCCCTGACTGGTGCGGGCAGGTCCAGCTGAACGGTCTCTACGGTGTTCGCGTCCGGTTCTGTGGTGGACTCCGACATGCTGGAGCAGCCGACCATCAGCAGCAGCACGCTGCAACAGACGAGGACGCGCCGCCCGTTGACCCGCATGCCGCGAAGGCTAGAGGTGATAGGGCAGCCGCTGCCAGGGGTCCGGCCTCACAATGGGAGGATCGATGTCGGCCCGTTGGGCAACCGGCACGTCATTGTTGAGCAGGTCAGGGAGTGGTCATGGCACGTGAGTTCACGCGGGTCGGAGTTGTGGGCCTCGGCACGATGGGCGCCGGGATTTCCGAGGTCTTCGCCCGCAATGGCCTCGAGGTGATCGCCGTCGAGCACGATGACGCCGGTGTGACGCGCGGGATCGGCCACGTCGAGGCGTCCACCAATCGCGCGGTCAAGCGCGGCAAGCTGACCGAGGAAGAGCGCCAGGCCATCTTCGACCGGATCACGTTCACGACGTCGATGGAGGATCTGGCGGACTGCCATCTCGTCGTCGAGGCGGTACCTGAGCATTTGGAACTGAAGCAGCAGATCTTCGCCGAGCTCGACCGGATCACCGCGCCTGACGCGATCCTGGCCACGAACACCTCCTCGCTTTCGGTCACCGAGATCTCGGTCGCGACGCATCGGCCGGCTCAGGTCGTCGGCATGCACTTCTTCAACCCGGCACCCGTGCTCAAGTTGCTCGAGGTGATCCGCACGGTGGTCACCGACGCTGAGGTGATCGAGGACGTCAAGGCACTCGCTGAACGCCTGGGCAAGGTTCCCGTCGTGGTGGGCGACAAGGCTGGCTTCATTGCGAACGCCCTGCTCTTCGGTTACCTGAACCACGCGGTCGCCATGTACGAGCAGCACTACGCCTCGCGTGAAGACATCGACGCTGCGATGCGTCTCGGCTGCGGTTTGCCGATGGGGCCGCTTCAGCTGCTCGACCTCATTGGGCTCGACACCGCCTACGAGATTCTCGACACGATGTACAAGCAGACGCGTGATCGCCTCCACGCGCCGAGCCCGATCATCAAGCAGATGGTGACCGCGGGAGTCAAAGGTCGAAAGACCGGACGCGGGTTCTACAGGTACGAGACACCTGACTCCCCGGTCGTGGTCGCCGATGCGCAAACGCCCGTCGAGAACGGCGACGAGATCCCGGTGCGACCCATCCAGCGGGTCGGAGTGGTCGGTTCCGGGACCATGGCGGTCGGTATTGCCGAGGTGTTCGCCAAGGCGGGACTCGACGTCGTGCTGCGGGCGCGAGGCACCGAGCAGATCGACAAGGCACGGGCGACCATCGAGCGATCGCTCGAGAAGGCAGTGGTCCGCGGCAAGATCACCGAGCAGGAGCGCGACGACGCGCTCGCTCGGTTCAGTGGCAGCACATCGTTCGACGACCTCACCGAGTGCGACCTGTTCGTCGAGGCCACCGTCGAGGAGCTTTCGGTCAAGCAGGCGATTTTCGCGACGCTGGACGAGATCGCCAAGCCGGGTGCGATCCTGGCGACCACGACGTCCAGTCTGCCGATCGTCGATATCGCGGCAGCCACGTCGCGCATGGGCGACGTGATTGGCATGCACTTCTTCAACCCCGCGCCTGTGATGAAGCTGGTCGAGGTCGTGCACACGATCAACACCGCACCTGAGGTCGTGGACACGATCAGCGAGCTCTGCAAGCGGGTCGGCAAGCATCCGGTGACATGCGCCGACCGTGCTGGCTTCATCGTCAACGCGTTGTTGTTCCCGTACCTCAACGACGCGGTGAAGATGCTCGAGGCGCACTACGCGACCGCGGACGACATCGACAACGCGATGAAGGTGGGCTGCGGCTACCCAATGGGGCCGTTCGAGCTGCTCGACGTCGTCGGTCTGGACGTCGCGCTGGCGATCCAGCGCACGCTGTACCTCGAGTTCCGAGAGCCCGGCTTCGCGCCGGCACCGTTGCTCGAGCACCTCGTGACTGCCGGGTATCTGGGGCGCAAGTCCGGTCGCGGGTTCCGGGTCTACGCCTGACGGCGCGTACGGACCCGTGGCGCGTCGAAAGCAACGCAAACGCGGGGGAGCGCTGCCGTCCGAATCGCAGGCCTCCCGCCCGGTCGAGACGGTCGTCGAGTGGCAGGGCGAGCCGTGGGTCGTGCGACCGATCCGTGGCTCGTCGTCCACGCGGCCGTACCGCTGCCCCGGTTGCGACCAGATGATCCCGCCGGCCACACCACACACGGTCGTCTGGCCCGAGACCGCTCTGACCGGCGAGGGGATCGAGCAACGACGTCACTGGCACACGAACTGTTGGAACGCCCGCGACCGCCGTCGGCCTCGGTAGGAGGCAGCGCGTGACGGTCGAGATCCGCGCGAACACCGAGCTCCCGGCTCGGCGTGAGGCGTTCGCGCTTCGAACGGCCGACGGACTCTCGCTCGTCGCGGAGTGGGCACTGCCGTTGGCAGCCGAACCCCGCGCGACGCTCGTGACGTTCCACCCGCTGCCCACGGCAGGCGGCTTCATGGACTCGCACATCATTCGCAAGGCTGCACTGCGACTCCCCGCGCTCGCCGACATTGCGGTGCTCCGCTTCAACACACGAGGTACGACGTCACCGCACGGAACGAGCGAGGGCGCGTTCGACGAAGCCCGCAGCGAGCGATTCGACGTTGAGGCTGCGCTGGACGCGGGCCGCGCGTTGCGGCGTCCACCACTTGTGGTGCTTGGCTGGTCGTTCGGCACGGACTTGGTGCTCAAGTACGCACGACAGGCGGGCGTGGACGCGGTCGTGCTGCTTTCGCCTCCACTCCGGTACACGACCGACGCCGAGTTGGCGTTGTGGGCGCAGCCTGCGGAGGAAGGACAACCGCCGATCCCGATGACCGTGATGGTCCCGGAGCACGACGACTACTTGCGACCTGCCGAGGCTCTGGAGCGGTTCGCAGTGGTACCGCAAGCGCGCGTTGTGGGCGTTGGGGGATGCAAGCACCTGTGGGTGGGCGAGAAGTACGTGCGGGAGGCCCTCAACGCGGTCGCCTCCGTTGCAATGGGCGAGCCAGTGGAGCTTCCGGAAGAATGGCGCCCACCCGAACAGGAGGCACCATGACACGTCGTCTGGCCTTCGTGGCCCCCGCCGTGGCCATTGTCGCGCTCCTGCTCTCGTGGGAGCGCGAGTTGTCTTTCTGGGCGTTCGCGCTAGATCTGGTCGTTCTGGGGTCGGTTGTGGTGGCCGCCGTGTACCACGCTGAAGTCCTGGCCCGCAGGGTCGGCGAGCCGTTCGGAACCTTGGTATTGGCGGTCGCCGTCACGGTGATCGAGGTGGCGCTGATCGTTGCGGTGATGCTCGCTTCGCGAGGCGAGCCGTCGTCGCTCGCGGGTGACACGGTCTTCTCGGTCGTTCTGATCACCTGCAACGGCATCGTCGGGCTGTCGCTGATCATCGCGGCTTTCCGGCACCGCGTTCCCACCTTCAGCGCCGAAGGGTCAGGCGCAGCGCTCGCCACCCTCGCGGCGCTCGCAACGTTGACGCTGGTCGTACCCCGGTTCACGACGAGCAGCCCCGGCCCGACGCTGACAGGCGCACAGCTGACTTTTGCGGCGCTGGCGTCGCTGCTGCTCTATGGGCTCTTCGTGTTCGTCCAGGCGATCCGTCACCGCGAGTTCTTCGTCCCGGAGTCGGAGGACAACGGATCCATTGTCGGCCAGCTGGACGGGGATGTGCCTTCCAACCGCGATGCCGTCACGAGCTTGGTGGTGCTGTTCATCGCGCTCGTCGGTGTCGTGGGTCTGGCCAAGACGGTCTCACCGAACATCGAGGAGGCGACGCACCAGGCGGGGTTCCCGCCAGCGTTCGTGGGAGTGGTCATCGCTGCTCTGATCCTGTTGCCCGAGGGCGCGACCGCGGTGCGCGCCGCCTGGGACGACCGGGTGCAGGCCAGCATGAACCTCGCTCTGGGATCGGCGATGGCGAGTATCGGCCTGACGATCCCCGTCATCGCGGTCGTCTCCCAGATCATCGACACGCCACTTCTGCTCGGTCTGTCGTCGGTGCAGGTGGTCTTGTTCGCGCTCACGATGTTCGTGGCCGCCTTGACGATCACGCCGGGACGGTCAACGGTGATGCAGGGCGGCGTCCACCTGGTGCTGTTCGTCGGTTTCGTCGTACTGTCCGCCAGCCCGTAGAGGAGTCGTAATGACGCAGTTGGTTCTGCTGCATGCCTTCCCGCTCGACTCGCAGATGTACACGGGGGTGGCACGGCACATGTCGCACCAGCTGCTGACACCAGACCTCCCCGGGTTCGGCGGTACTGCAGTTCCGAATGCTGAACCCAGCCTCGATGTCTACGCGGACGCGGTCGCGGACGAGCTCGACCGGCTGCAGGTTGGACGCGTGGTGCTGGGCGGGACGTCGATGGGCGGATACGTCACGATGGCATTCGCCAGGCGCCACCGCGACCGAGTTGCCGGGCTTGCGCTGATCGACACCAAGGCTTCAGCCGACACCCCTGACGCGGCGCAGGGACGCCGTGCAATGGCAGCGCAGATGCTGCGCGAGCAGACCAACGCACCCTTGCTGGACGTGGTCGCTCCGAAGCTGCTCGGCGAGACGACCGCTCGCGACCGACCTGAAGTGGTGGAGCAAGTGCGCGGCTGGGTCAGCGACGCACCGCCTGCCTCCGCAGCCTTCGCCCAGCAGGCGATGGCAGCTCGCCCAGACTCAACCGACACACTGCGAGCGCTCGACGTGCCGTCACTCATCGTCGTGGGCACCGAAGACGTGCTCACTCCTCCGGCGGAGTCGCAAGCCATGGCGGAGGTGCTGCCCGACGGGGAACTTCGTCAGATCGACGGAGTCGGGCACCTGTCGCCAGTCGAGGCTCCAGCGGAGGTTGCGTCCGTACTCGACGACCTCATGGGCCGGGTCGACGGCTAGAAGATTGACCCCCATGTAGGAAGTTAGGTAAGACTAAGTTAGGTTTACCTAACTCGGACGACGGCGTCCGGGCTGATGCGTGGGAGGTCAAATGCGTGCGCCTGTCCGGGTCGTGACTGGTGTCGTTGCGGCGTTGGCGGTCGCGGCGTCATTGGCAGCGTGCTCGTCCGACGACGGGGATGCGTCCGGTGACGCCGACCTGGTGATCTACACCGGTCGGTCCGAAGAACAGGTCGGCGATCTCATCGACCGGTTCGAGGAAGACCAGGATGTGACCGTTGACGTCCGCTATGGCGACACCGCCGAGCTCGCCGTCCAGCTGCTCGAGGAAGGCGACGACAGTCCAGCCGACCTGTTCTGGGCACAGGACGCCGGAGCGCTCAGCGCGGTCGACGAAGAGGGCATGTTCAGCACGTTGCCCAAGGGCGTCTTGGCAAAGGTTCCTGAGGAGTACCAGTCTCGTGACGGGGCATGGGTGGGCACGTCAGGTCGCGCCCGTGTCTTCGCGTACAACCCCACTCTCGTGCCTCAGTCTGAGCTTCCGGAGAGCGTGTTCGACCTGACCGAACCAGAGTGGGCCAACCGAGTGGCCATCGCACCGACGAACGGTTCGTTCCAGGCGTTCGTGACCGCGATGCGTGAGGCTGAAGGTGACGATGTCGCAGAGCAGTGGCTTACGGACATGAAGGCGAACGGTGCCGTCGCGTACGAGTCCAATGTGCTGATCCTGGATGCCGTGGACGCCGGCGAGATCGACCTCGGCCTCATCAACCATTACTACTGGTACCAAAAGGCCGCCGAGGTGGGCGAAGATCAGGTCACCGCCGAGATCGACTTCTTCGAGCCAGGCGATCCGGGCTCGTTGGTGAATGTCGCGGGGGCCGGTGTGCTGACCAGCGGCGAGGACAATCCGCTCGCGACCGAGTTTGTGAAGTTCCTGCTTTCGCCCGAGTCGCAGGAGTACTTCGTCGAAGTCGACAAGGAGTACCCGCTGATCGATGGGGTGGCGCCGCAGGAGGGGCTACCGCCGCTGGCGGAGCTGCAAGGACCGCAGGTCGAGCTCTACGAGCTGGCCGACCTGGAAGGAACCCTGCAGATGCTGACCGAGACCGGGTGGATCTGATCTGACCACACTCGTCGACCGATCAGCACCGACCCCTACGCGGCAGGCAGCCGCGCGTGCCCCGCTGGGGCTGGTGCTGCCGTCCTTGCTGGCGGTTCTGGTAGCTCTGCTGCCGGTCGTCTACCTCTTCGTGCGGGCGTCGGAGGCTGGCCCGCAGGGGTGGCTCGAGGTTCTGGCTCGGCCGCGCACGTGGGAGCTGGTGGGCAACACGCTGTTGCTCGCAGTGTTGGTGACGGCCGCGACGCTCATCGGCGGCGTTCCGACGGCGTGGCTGTTGGCGCGAGCGCAGCTACGGGGTCGAGCGGTGTGGGCTGCGCTGATGGCCTTGCCTCTGGCAGTTCCCTCATACGTTGCAGCATTCGTCTGGGTCAGCGGACCGCTGCGGTTGTCAGGGCTCTTCGGTGCCTGGATGGTGCTGACGCTTTCCACGATGCCGTTGGTGATCCTGCCAACCGTGGCGGCGTTCCGTCGCGGCGACCGGGGGCACGAGGAGGTGGCGCGAGGCCTCGGCCTGGGGCCATGGCGCACAGCCTGGCGGGTCACGATTCCCCAAGCCCTGCCGGCTGCATCGGCCGGCGCGTTACTGGCGTTCCTTTACGTTCTGTTCGACTTCGGCGCGGTGTCGATACTCCGGTACGAGACCTTGACGCGGGCGGTGTTCGCGACCTATCGAGCCAGCTTCGATCGCAGCGCCACCGCAACCCTCGCCCTCCTGCTTGTCGTGTTGACCGTTGCAGCCGTGGCAGCCGAACAGCTATTGCGCGGACGCGCCCGCAAGCATCGCGTCGGTGCAGGGGCGCCGCGTCCATTGGGCGGCGTCTCCTTGGGACGTTGGGCTCCGGTCGCTTACGGGTGGCTGAGCTTTGTGGCCGTGCTCGGAGTCGGCGTGCCTGCGGCGTCACTGACGTACTACACGGTGATCGGCCGCCAGCGATCCGTCGACTTTCCTGAGCTGCTGGGTGCTATGAGCGCCACAGTGTGGCTGTCGCTGCTCGGCGCCGCTGTGACTGTGTTGCTTGCGATCCCCGTGGGCGTGCTGCTGGCGCGCTATCCCGGTAGGCGAGCGATGGTCGTCGAGCAGCTGTCGTACGCCGGACATGCGCTGCCCGGCATCGTCGTGGGCCTCGGGCTGGTGTTCTTTGCGTTGACCGTCGCACCTGGCCTCTACCAGACGACCGCAATCGTGGTGTTGGCGTACGCCGTGCTGTTTCTGCCGAAAGCAATTGGTGCCACTCGCACGGCTGTGGCATCCGCGCCGCCTGTGCTCGATGACGTGGCACGTTCACTCGGTCGTTCCAGCTGGGGTGCGATCCGCAGTGTGACCTTGCCCCTGGCTGCTCCCGGAGTCCTCGCCGGCGGCTTGCTGGTTCTGCTCACCGCGATGAAAGAGCTGCCAGCGACGCTGATCCTGCGGCCGACGGGGGTAGACACACTTGCGACCGAGCTGTGGACGCGCACGACCGTTGGCGCTTACTCGGCGGCAGCGCCGTTTGCCGCCGCGTTGGTGATCGTTGCAGCGATTCCGGCATCCTGGTTGGCCCGAGCGTCTGATCGGGTGTCCGAGGAGGAGCTGTGACCGACGTCGTCATCGAGGGTGTCACCAAGCGCTTTGGCGCTGTCGTGGCACTCGACGATGTGACACTCGCAGTGCCTGACGGAACGCTGACTGCGATCCTGGGCCCCTCCGGTTGCGGCAAGACGACGCTGCTGCGCGTCGTCGCCGGCTTCGAGCGACCCGACTCTGGACGCGTTCGGCTTGGCGACCGACAGGTTGCCGGCAGCGGATCGGCTGAGGTGCCACCAGAGCGTCGGCGCGTCGGGCTCGTGCCCCAGGAGTCGGCGTTGTTCCCGCACTTGGATGTCGCAGGAAACGTTGGCTTCGGCCTACCCAGAAAGCAGCGGCAAACGCGCGTCCGAGACCTGCTCGAGCTGGTCGGGCTGCCTGGCTTTGAACGCCGGCGTCCGCATGAGCTCTCCGGCGGCGAGCAAGCTCGCGTTGCGCTGGCTCGTGCGCTGGCACCCAAACCCGAAGTTGTGCTTCTCGACGAGCCGTTCGCAGCCCTGGACGCCGCCTTGCGCGCTGAGATCCGCGACGACGTCCGGCAGGTGCTGCAGGCGACCGCTGCCACCGGCGTGCTCGTGACGCACGACCAGGAGGAGGCGCTGTCGATGGCTGATCATGTCGCGGTGATGCGGCGGGGTCGGGTGATTCAAATGGCGACGCCGGTCGATGTGTACGGGTCGCCGGTCGACTTGGAGGTCGCGCAGTTCGTCGGAGATGGAGTGTCCTTCGCGGTCGTAGCCCGAGACGGAGTTGCATCCACGCCACTCGGCGAGCTCCGACTGCGGAACGGTGCAAGCGGCCCTGGGGTCGTGCTGGTGCGGCCCGAGCAGCTGCGACTGGCGGCCGCTGGTGCGACCGGCGAGGTCAGCAACGTCGTGTTCTACGGGCATGACGCCGTGGTCCAGGTGGTGATGCCCGAAGGTGACATGGTCTCGGTGCGCGTCACAGCACCGGTTGAAGTGCAAGCAGGAGATGTTGTGCGTCTGTCAGTGACAGGTGCGGCCCACTTCTACCCGAAGGCGTGACCCAGACGCCGACGGCGCCGACGTTGCCTACTTCTGGCCTACTTCTCGGCCTACTTCTCGCGGAAGCGGTTGATCGCCTGCTCGTGCTTGGCGCGTAGCTCTGGATCGGTGATACCGAGCCCCTCTTCGGGTGCGAGACACAACACCCCCACCTTGCCCTGGTGCACGTTGCGGTGCACTTCGTACGCCGCCTGACCGGTGTCGGCGAGCGGGTACACCTTGGACAGCGTGGGGTGCACCCTGCCTCGCTGGATGAGGCGGTTCGCCTCCCACGCCTCGCGGTAGTTGGCGAAGTGTGATCCGACGATGCGCTTGAGGTTCATCCAGAGGTAGCGGTTGTCGTACTCGTGCATGAAACCTGACGTCGAAGCGCACGTGACGATGGTGCCGCCCTTGCGCGTGACGTACACGCTCGCGCCGAACGTCTCGCGTCCGGGGTGCTCGAAGACGATGTCGACGTCGTCGCCGTTGGTCAGCTCGCGGATGCGTTGACCGAACCGCTTCCACTCAGACGGGTCCTGGGTCGACTCGTCCTTCCAGAACCGGTAACCGTCGGCACTCCGATCGATGATGAGCTCGGCCCCCATGCTGCGCACGATGTCAGCCTTCTCCGGCGAAGACACGACGCAGATCGGGGTGGCGCCACCGTTCAACGCCATCTGCGTGGCGTACGACCCCAGCCCTCCGCTTGCACCCCAGATCAGTACGACGTCGCCTTGCTTCATGTCGGCACCGTTACGGCTGACCAGCTGGCGGTATGCGGTGCTGTTCACGAGCCCGGGCGACGCGGCCTCCTCCCACGAGAGGTGCGCTGGCTTGTCGAGCAGCTGGTTGGACTTCACGACGGCGAGCTGTGCCAAGCCGCCGAAGTTCGTCTCGAAGCCCCAGATGCGTTGCTCGGGATCGAGCATCGTGTCGTTGTGGCCGAGCGGGCTCTCGAGCTCGACCGACAGGCAGTGTGCGACCACGCGGTCGCCGGGATGCCAGGCGTGGACACCGGGGCCGGTGCGCAGCACGACGCCTGCGAGGTCTGAGCCCAGCACGTGATAGGGCAGGTCGTGTCGCTTGGCCAACGGAGAGGTGCGTCCATACCGACGCAGGAACGCGAAGGTCGACACCGGCTCGAAGATGCTCGACCACACCGTGTTGTAGTTGATCGAGGACGCCATGACGGCGACGAGCGCTTCACCAGGGCCGAGCTCGGGCACGGGGACATCCTCGACGCGGAGTGCCTTGCGCGGGTCGCGCTCGCGAGTCGGAATCCCCTCGAACATCGTCTCGTCCTCTTTGCGAAGGACGGCCGCGGTGTAGTGGTCGGGCACCGCGATGTTCGCGAAGTCGTCGCTGGTCGCGGTGCCGGACACGATGGCGTCCGCGATCTGCTGGATGGGTTGCACGTCGGCCTCCGAGTCGGATGGTCGCTGGACGAGGACTTTAGTGCGTCGAGGCGGGGGCGGCCGCCGGCTCGACGATCTCGACGAGAACGCCGCCGGCGTCCTTCGGGTGTACGAAGTTGATGCGCCCCCCGGCGGTCCCTTTGCGTGCCTCGTCGTAGAGCAGCTCGACACCGCGCTCACGAAGCGTGGCCGACACTGCGTCGATGTCGGTCACGCGGTACGCCACCTGCTGCAGACCTGGCCCGCAACGGTCGAGGAACTTCGCGATCGGGGACTCGTCGGTGAGCGGGGCGAGCAGCTGCACGCAGCTGCCGGAGTCGCCGACCGCCATCATGGCCTCGCGGACGCCTTGGTCGGGGTTCTCCTCCTCATGCACCAACGGCATGCCGAGGATGTCCCGGTAATAGGCGATGGCCTCATCGAGGTCGCTGACCGCCACTCCGACGTGGTCGATCGCGGTGAACAGCCCGGCAAGAGCCGTGGATGGGGCCCCGGATGGAGCCCCTGATGAGGGCTGGTCGGCAGGAGTGCCGGTTGGCATCGAAAGATCCCCTCTCGGTGGAGTCGAGGTCTGCACTTCATGGTGGCAGGAAACCGCCCGGGAAGGCGGGGCAGGGTCGCGATGTTCCACGGGTGACACTGTGAACACCACAGTTCGGCGACGGTGTGATTGTGGGGATGGTCCGCAGACCCGGTGGTGGGCCTGCCCTAGGCTGGAACGCGATCACCCGTACCTCAGATGGGCCTCAGAGGGCCTCGGATGGGAGGGTCAGTCAATGACCACGACTTCGTCCGCGAACGTCATCGTCGCTGGCGCACGGACGCCGATGGGGCGTCTGCTCGGTTCACTCAAGGACTTCAGCGCCGCCGACCTCGGCGCGGTTGCCATCAAGGGGGCTCTCGAGCGTTCTGGCGTCAGCGCCGACCAGGTCGACTACGTCGTGATGGGTCAGGTGCTCCAGGCTGGAGCCGGCCAGCTTCCGGTCCGTAAGGCGGCCGCCGAGGCGGGCATCCCGATGACGGTTCCGTCGATCCTGATCAACAAGGTCTGCCTCTCGGGTTTGGACGCCATCGCGCTCGCCGACCAGCTCATCCGGGCCGGTGAGGTCGAGATCGTGGTGGCCGGCGGCATGGAGTCGATGACCAACGCTCCGCATGTGCTGCCCAAGTCGCGCGAGGGCGTGAAATACGGAAACACCCAGCTCGTCGACGCGATGGCACTCGATGGACTGACTGACGCGTTCGACGGTCTGCCCATGGGGGCGTCCACCGAGGGGTACAACGAGCGCTACTCGCTCACGCGCGAAGAGCAGGACGCCTTTGCGGCACGCTCACACCAGCGCGCAGCGGATGCCCAGAAGAACGGTCTGTTCGCAGAGGAGATCGTGCCGGTCGAGATCCCGCAGCGCCGCGGCGACCCGATCGTGTTCTCAGAGGACGAAGGCATCCGGGCCGACACGACGGTCGAGACGCTGTCCCGGCTGCGTCCGGCGTTCAGCAAGGACGGCACGATCACAGCAGGTTCGGCATCCCAGATCTCCGACGGCGCTGCCGCGGTCGTCGTGATGAGCAAGGCCAAGGCCGAGCAGCTCGGCCTCACCTGGCTCGCCGAGATCGGCGCGCACGGCATGGTCGCGGGCCCCGACACCTCGTTGCACGAGCAGCCGTCGAACGCCATCAAGAAGGCGCTCGCCAAGGAGGGTCTCAGCGTCGACGACCTCGACATCGTCGAGATCAACGAGGCGTTCGCGGCCGTCGGCATTGCCTCCACGCGGGCTCTCGGTATCTCCGAGGAGAAGGTGAACCCGAACGGCGGCGCCATCGCGTTGGGTCACCCGATCGGCATGAGCGGTGCACGCCTGGCGCTCACGCTCGCGCACGAGCTGAAGCGTCGTGGCGGTGGCATCGGCGCGGCCGCGCTGTGCGGCGGTGGCGGCCAGGGTGATGCGTTGATCCTGCGGGTGCCGGCCTGAGTCGGTTGGCGGCCAGCGACCCGGCGGAACTCGTCGCACGGGCTCGCGAGGGCGATGCGAGGGCTGTGGCGCGTCTGATCTCGCTCGTTGAGGACCAGTCCGCGGTGCTGGGTGAGCTGGCGCGTGAGCTCGCGCCGTTCACCGGCAACGCGCACGTTGTTGGGCTGACGGGGGCGCCCGGCGTCGGCAAGTCGACCACGACGTCCGCCTTGGTGTCGGCCTACCGCGCGTCTGGTCGACGAGTCGGAGTGCTGGCCGTCGACCCGTCGTCGCCATTCACCGGTGGTGCGTTGCTGGGTGACCGGATTCGGATGCAGGAGCACGCGGGTGACTCAGGGGTGTTCATCCGGTCGATGGCGACCAGGGGTCATCTCGGCGGCCTCGCGGCGTCCGCGCCGCAGGCTGTTCGGGTGCTGGACGCCGCGGGGTGTGACGTCGTTGTCGTCGAGACGGTCGGCGTTGGGCAGTCCGAGGTGGAGATCGCCGGACTCGCCGACACCACGGTCGTCCTGCTCGCGCCCGGCATGGGCGATGCGATTCAGGCCGCGAAGGCCGGCATTCTCGAGGTCGGTGACGTGTACTGCGTGAACAAGGCCGATCGTGATGGGGCGGATGCGACGGCACGTGAGCTGCGGACCATGGTGGCGATCGGGCGCAACGTCGACGGCGAGGAGGCGTCGGTCTGGCGTCCTCCCGTGCTGCGGACGGTCGCGTCCCGCGGTGAGGGCATCGACGAGCTGAAGGCAGCGATCGACTCGCACCACGACTTCTTGCAGGAGCACGGTCAGCTGCACGTCCTCCGCCTCGACCGCGCTCGCGCTGAGATCGAAGCCCTCGCTGTGGGGACCCTCCGCGCCAACCTCCGGACCGGAGATGCGGCGTCCCGCCTCGACACCCTCGCCTCCCAGGTAGTTGCCGGCGAGACCGATCCCTACACCGCAGCCGCAACCCTCCTCGCAGACTGACCCCACGCCCCCACACCTTTTGGGTGCAACGACGCGTTCCCTCCAAATGACGGAACTTTCACAGAGTCATCGAGAGGGATGTGTCCACAGCCAGAGGTCGACGTACGACTTCCCCTCCGCATTCCAGTCATGGTTGCGAGATGTCACGACCACGATCGTTCGACCGGGCTCGAATCGAGGACGCCGCAAATGCCCAAGGCGGCGTGATCGCCTACCGACAGCTCGAAGAGCTGGGGATGCCGAAGTCATCCATCAGCCGATGGACGCGAACAGGTGGGCCCTGGCAACGAGTTCTCCCTGGGACGTACCTGCTCCATCGCGGGACGCCGACGTTCGACGAGAGACTCAGCGCCGCGCTGCTCTACACCGCTCCGACTAATGCGCTTAGCGGATCTGTGGGGCTGCACCTGCACGGGCTCCACTACGCGCCAGGTCCGCGCGACCAGCTGCCCGTTCAGGTGCTGGTGCCGATGGAACGGCAGATCAAGTCGAGCGGCTTCGTCATCGTCGAGCGCACCATTCGAATGCCCGAGCCGATCACGTTGCACGGGTACCCGGTGGCGCCCCTGGCGAGGGCCGCCTTCGACGCAGCTCGACGTCTCGCGAGTCGGCAAGAGATCCGTGCGTTCCTGCTGGAGGCAGTTCAGCGCCGCCTGATCACCATCGACGATCTGCGGGCGGAAGTCACAAACGGTCAACGCAGGTGGACAGCGATTCTGCGCGAGGTCATCGGGGACGCGCGTGTCGGCGTCCGCTCCGTTCAGGAGGCTCGCCTGCGCGACGTCATCGTCAACAGCGACCTGCCGGAGCCCCTGTGGAACCCGCGGCTGGAAACGTTGAGCGGGCAGTTCATCGCGGAGCCCGACGGCTACTACGAGGAGATTGGACTGGCGCTCGAGCTTGACTCGCGGCAGCACCACTTCATCGACGCGCAGCAGTTCGAGAGGACGTGGACGCGACACAACACGTACAACCGGTACGGCATCGTCGCGGAGCACATCATTCCGTCGACCCTCAGCGCCAACCCTCAGGCGGTTCTAGCCGACATCCGAGCTCTACTGCGCAGACACGAGGGACGAGACGCACCCGAGATCCGCGTGATCCCGGCGGACGACGTTCGCAAGAGTTCGTGATGCTGCGAAAGTTCCGTCATTTGGAGGGAACGCGTCGTTGCACCCAAAAGGGGGGTGAGGATGCACCCACAAAGGGTTAGGTCCAGGCGGCGGGGTCTTGGGTGAGGGCGGTGACGGTTTCGGGGAGCTCGCCCTTGGCGATGTCGGCGAGGGTCACGTGGTCGAGGACGCCGCGCAGGGCTGCGCGTGTCGCGATCCACACCTCCCCGAGGTGGGCGGCTGCTCCGCTGTAGTCGGCGTTCTCGGGGCGGTCACCCCGGACGTCGGCGAGTGGGCCGTCGAGCGCCCGCACCACATCGGCCACCGTGATCTCGGACGCCGGTCGCGCGAGGCGGTAGCCACCGTCGGCTCCGCGCTGGCTCGAGACGACGCCAGCCTGACGCAGTTGCCGAAGGATGCCTTCGAGGAACCGCGCCGGAATGTCCTGCTCGGACGCCAGCCGGTCGCCCTTGATCAGCGCACCGGACGACCCCTGCTCCTGGGCGATGACCAGCAGTGCCCGCATGGCGTAGTCGACCTTCGCGGACACGTGCATGGTGCCATTCTTGCCGGTCCGCCTCGGTCGGCGCGAGGAGGGCGCGGCCCCAATGGCCTTCCGATTCGTTCTGGCTGCTTTCGCGTCCGGGCCGACCGCATCCTTCGCGGCCGGCCCGGAGCGCACCTCAGTCGTCGATAGCGAGGCCACGTCGCCTCCGAATGGTGCGTGACATTCCGGTGAAAATGGTGTCGGCGATCATGCCGATCACGAGGATGACGATCATCCAGGCGATGACCTCGTCCATGTGGTTCAGCTGGCGCGCGAAGTCGAGGCTTGCCCCGACGGACGTGACGCCAAGCGCCAGGACCAAGAGCTCACCGGCCATCAACGAACGCCAGGCAAACGCCCAACCTTGGCTGAGCCCTGCGACGTAGGACGGCAGCGCCGCGGGCAGGACGACGTGTCGGTAGAGCGACAGGTTCCTCGCGCCCATGACCTTGCCCAGACGCACGTACGACGGCGGTACGTGGTCGATGCCCGCGATGATTCCGTTCGCGATGCTCGGCGCCGCACCCAGCACGACCACGAAGTAGATCGCGTTCTCGGTGCCACCGAACACCACGATGGCGAACGGGAACCACGCGATGGACGGCATCGTCTGCAGCCCGGTGATGAGCGAACCGATCGCGAGCCGGAGCGTCCGGATGCGCGAGACCGCGATGCCAATGAAGCTTCCGATCAGCAACGCGGTGAGGTATCCGACGGCAGCTCGCTGCAGCGTCGTGCTGACGCTGTCCCAGAACCGACTGGTCGTCGCCAAGTCTCCCAGCGAGGAGAACACTGTCGACGGTGACGGCAGGACGAATGGCGGACGCCATTCGATGAGGAACAGGAACTGCCAGAAGCCGACAACGATCGCAACAGCGAGAGCCTTCGGCCACACCCAGGCCCACGCGGCCGCAGCCCAACGAACAGCAGCCGGACGCCGGTGAACGACAACGGCTGGGGCGTCCGTCTGTGTTTGGGGTTCGGCAACATCAAGCGACATGTGCGGCAACCTCCTCGCGCAGCGCCTCGGTCAGCTCGCTCGCCAGCTCCGCAACCTCTGCTGAGTCGATGCGACGAGGCCGGGGGATCGTGATGCGCTGATCGAGCTTCACGCGTCCCGGCGAGCTCGTCATGAGCACGACTCGATCGGCAAGTCGCACTGCCTCTCGCATGTTGTGAGTGACGAAGAGCACGCAGAACTTGTGGCGCTCCCACACCCGCTCGATCTCGTCGTGCATGTGGTCACGCGTCATGGCGTCGAGCGCACCGAGGGGCTCGTCCATCAGGACGACCTCCGCCTCCTGAGCGAGGACGCGCGCAAGCGCAACACGCTGCCGCATACCACCGGAGAGCTCGTGCGGACGCTTGTCGGCCATTCCGCTCAGGCGAACCGTCTCGAGCAGGTCTTCGGCCCGCGTGGCCCGGTCAGCTCGTGGCACCCCATGCAGTCGGAGTGCGAGCTCGATGTTGCGGCGAGCCGTGAGCCAGGGAAGCAGGGTTGCCTCCTGGAACATGAACGCGACCTGGCCGCCCACCTCGATCTCACCCGTGGTGGGCTTCTCGAGGTTCGCCACCAAGTTCAGCAGCGTGCTCTTGCCACAGCCGGATGCGCCGACAACGGTCACGAACTCGCCTGGGAAGACCTCCAGGTTGACGTCCTGAAGGGCGACCGTGCGGGTGTCGTGGTGACCGAAGACCTTCGTCACACCTTTCACCCGAAGGGTGGGCGAGAGGGCCCCAGAAACCTGGGGCCCTCCCGCCGCAATGAGGGACTGGCTCATGACGAGGACACCTGCTCCAAGCCAGCCTTCTTCAGGGCTGCGTTGATGGGGTCGAGGTCGTACAGCCCTGGGAAGTCGCCGCCGCCGGCCTCGTCGACCTGAGCCTGGTCGAGAAGGCCGACGTCGACGGCGTGTGCGGCGCTCTCGATGAGCGTCTGCGGCAGCGGGTCAGCGGTGAACTCCACCTTGTCCCATGCCTGGTCGAGGATCTTTGGATCCATCGGTGAACCCGTGATTGCCTCAAGTGCGGCGTTCACGTTCTGCTTGGCGGTCGCTGGGTCTTTCTGGATCAACTCGAGCGCCTGCACGTGAGCCTTCAGGAACGCGTCCACCACCTCGGGGTGCTCCTCGAGGAAGTCGGTGCGGACGATCACGTTGGTCGTGACGAACTTGCCGTCCGGCCACAGCTCGGCCTCGTCCTGCAGGACGTGAGCACCCTGGTCGAGGTACAGCGAAACGTAAGGCTCAGGCACCCACGCGCCGTCGATCTGTCCGGCGGAGAACGCGGTCAACCCCTCGGAGTTCGACTGCGGCGCGATGGTGACATCGCCACCCTCCTCGGTGGACGCCAGTCCCTGCTGCTTGAGCCAGTAGCGGAAGGCGACGTCCTGCGTGTTGCCCAGCTGCGGAGTCGCGAACGTCTTGCCGCTGAGGTCTTCCGGCGACTGGATGTCCTTGTTCACCACCAGCGCCGCTCCACCGGACGCGGCACCCGCGATCACGCGGACGGCGTCACCCTGGGACTCGACGTAACCGTTGACCGTGGGGTTCGGCCCGATGTACGTGATGTCGAGCGCACCGGAGAACAGGGCGGTGATCGCGTCAGGACCAGCGTTGAAGATGGTCGGCGTCACCGTGAGGTCCTGCTCGGCCAGAGCGTCCTTGAAGAAGTTCTGCTGCTGGCCCACCAGTGCCGGGGCGTGGGTGAAGTTCGGGAAGTACCCCAGTCGGAGCGTGGTGATCTCCTCTGCCGCGGCTGGGGTTGTGCCGGTGTCGGCGCCTTCGTCTTCCCCGCTGTCGCTGGAGCAACCCGCGAGTGCCACAAGGGCGGCTGCGGCCGTGACTCCTGCGATAAGGCGGAGGTGCCTGCTGATGGAGCGCATCAAGGCGTCCTTTCAATGGTGATTCCTACATTGCCGATTAGAACGATAGACAATATAGGAAAGGCATGTCCAGCGGAACGGTGGGATTCGGCGTGGCGGGGTTAGCCTGCTGGCACGAGCAGAGAACGGGGAGGAGCCCTTTTGGACGCCGAGCAGATCGCCGAGGGACGCCGGCGGTTCGAGCAGCGGCTGAGGGACGCCGCCCGCGGCCAAGAGCAGCGCCGCACCCTTTCGGGCACACCGCTGGCGCCGGTGTACGCCCCTGATGACGGTCCCGAGCCTGCAGACAGCCCCGGGTTCGAGCGGATCGGGTGGCCGGGGGAGTTCCCCTTCACGCGAGGCATCTACACGACTGGGTATCGGGGCAAGCCGTGGACCATCCGGCAGTTCGCCGGATTCGGCTCGGCCTCAGACACCAACGCCAGGTTTCGCCAGCTGCTCGAGGGCGGCGGGCACGGGTTGAGCGTCGCGTTCGACATGCCCACGCTCATGGGTCTCGACTCAGACCATCCCAAGAGTCGGGGCGAGGTTGGCCACTGCGGCGTGGCGATCGACTCGGCCACTGACATGGTCGAGCTCTTCGACGGCATACCACTCGACGACGTCACGACATCCATGACGGTGAGCGGCCCGGCCGTCCCTCTCTTCTGCTGCTACGTGGTCGCCGCAGAACGCGCGGGCGTTGCGCCGGGCGAGCTGGCAGGCACGCTGCAGACCGACATCTTCAAGGAGTACATCGCGCAGAAGGAGTGGCTGTTTCCTCCTGGTCCGCACCTTCGCCTGATCGGCGATCTCATGGAGTGGACGCATCAACACATTCCGAGCTACCACCCGATCAGCATCAGCGGCTACCACATCCGCGAAGCGGGCTCGACGGCTGCGCAAGAGCTCGCCTTCACCCTCGCGGACGGGTTCGCCTACGTCGAGCTGGGCCTCGAGCGCGGTCTCCCGGTGAATGACTTCGCCAGACGACTGAGTTTCTTCTTCGACGCGCACATCGACTTCTTCGAAGAGATCGCCAAGTTCCGCGCTGCTCGCCGGATCTGGGCTCGTTGGATGCGCGATGAGTACGCGGCGACTGACGAGCGCGCCCAATGGCTCCGATTCCACACCCAGACTGCTGGCGTCTCGCTGACAGCGCAGCAGCCGCAGAACAACGTCGTCCGCACCGCCATCGAAGCGTTGGCTGCCGTTCTGGGTGGCACGAACTCGCTGCACACCAACGCGCTCGACGAGGTTCTCGGGCTTCCGACCGACTCTGCGGCCGAGGTGGCGCTGCGCACGCAGCAGGTCATCCTCGAAGAGACCGGCGTCGCCTCGGTGATCGACCCGCTGGGGGGCTCGTGGTTCATCGAGTCATTGACCGACCAGATGGACGCCGACGTTGAGTCGTTGCTGGCGGAGATCAAAGGGCTCGGCGATGGTCGCTCGATGACGTCCGGAATCGTCGCTGGGATCGACAGCGGCTGGTTCATCAGCAAGATCGCGGACGCCGCCGACGAGCAACAGCGTGCGCTGGACACGGGTGAGCGACACATCGTCGGCGTGAATGCGCATCAGGCGACGATCACTGAACCACTCGAGATTCTGCAGATCCCCGAACAGGTCGAGCACGCGCAGAGAGAGGCGCTGGCGCGTCGACGTGCCGACCGGAACTCCGACGCCGTCACTGCGTCACTCACCGCGCTCAAGGACGCGGCCAAAGGCAGGGACAACCTCGTGCCACCGATGCTCGATGCGATTCGCGCTGAGGCGACCGTCGGCGAGGTGTGCGGAGTCCTGCTGGACGTCTTCGGCGACTACCGCGAACCTGCGATGTTCTGAGACAGGCAGAATGGACGCATGACGGTTCCCACCGGCCCCTCGTTCAACCCATACGGCGCGGTCGACCTCGGAGCGCTGGCGCAAGCACGCCAGGCCAAAGAGCAAGCGGAAGCCGCTCGCGCCCGCGCGGCGTCCGCGGACGGCACCGGCAACACCGCAACGGCGACCGTGGTCGAGGTGACCGAGGCCTCCTTCCAGGCGGAGGTGTTGGAACGGTCGCTCCAGGTGCCCGTCGTGATCGACTTCTGGGCTGAGTGGTGTGGCCCGTGTAAACAGCTATCTCCCATCCTCGAGAAGTTCGCGGTCGAGGACGCGGGCTCTTGGGTGTTGGCAAAGATCGATGTCGACGCGAACCAGCAGCTGTCGGCGGCCGCTCAGGTACAGAGCATCCCCACCGTGCTCGTGGTGTGGCAGGGCCAGATCATTCCGGGATTCCAGGGAGCGCTGCCCGAGACTCAAGTGCGCGACTTCCTCAACCAGGTCATCGCGCTCCCGAGTCAGGTGCCGGCCCAGCAGGGCGCGGGACCAGCGGGTACGGATGAGGCAGCTGACGCGACGGCCGATCCGGAGCTGGCTGCGGCTGACGATGCGCTCACGCGAGGTGATCTCGAAGGAGCCGAAGCGGCGTACCGCCAGATCTTGGCCACGAACCCCGAGCACGCCGAGGCCAAGCGTGCGCTCGGCAGCCTCACCCTGCTCAAGCGCACGGCCGGTCTGAACGCCGACGAGGTCCTGGCGCGCGCGTCCGGCAGCGACGACGTCGCAGTGAACAGCCAAGCTGCCGACCTCGAGCTGTTGAACGGTCAGGTCTCCGATGCCTTCAACAGGATGATCGAGCTCGTGCGCCGCACCTCAGGTGATGACCGCGACATGGCGAAGGACCACCTGCTCGAGCTGCTCGACCTGGTCGGCAACGACGTGCCCGAGGTGCTCGCCGCACGACGTGAGCTCGCGAGCGCCCTCTTCTGACCTGCCGATTCACCCGATTGGGCTCATCGCGTCCCCCGGGCGGAGTAGTCAGGGCCCCCCGGCGGCCCGCCGAAGACCGGATTGCAGGTCTTCTCGAGGAGGACGTCGATGGTCTCCGGCACGTTCGCCACGCGCACTACGCGGACAGTGGCGCTCGCCGTCTTGGCGGGAGCGATGACGGTCGGGCTCTCCGCGCCGCTCACCCCCAACAACGCGGCGGACGCCTCAGGCGAGCGTTACAGCGTCAGCAACTGGACGGATCCGAAGAACAAGCAGCACCGCGTCAGGTGGAATCCATGCCAGCCGACGGTGACGTACGCGGTGAACGCCCGGCTCGCCAGCAAGACTCGCGCAGGTCGAGCGTCCGCCATCGCTGATGTGCTCGAGGCCTTCCGCAGAGTTGAGCGGCGCACGGGGATCGACTTCTCGTATGCCGGTCGCACCAAGGAGATCCCGCGCAACACCAGCAAGGAGTCGTGGTCGTCCCGTCAGAAGGCGGCAGAAGTCGTGGTGGCGTGGGTCGATCAGTCGCGACCGAAGACCCGCTCGAACCTCATGACCAACTCCGGGAGCGGATACGGCTCGGGAGTCGGCGGTTGGATGATGCGCGCATGGACCGACTCCGACGGCCATTGGCAGGCCGCCATCGGACGCGGGTTTGTCGTGATCAACAGCGCCCACAACAAGATCTATCGTGCTGGCTACGGGTCGGGCCTGACTCGCGGTGCGTTGCTGCTGCACGAGGTCGGCCACGCGATGGGTCTCGGACACGTTGGTACGACGCGCGAGCTGATGTACCCCACGATGCTCAACCGCGAGTACACGAAGTATCGAGACGGCGACCGCACCGGTTTGCGCAAGGTGGGGCGTCCGCTCGGCTGCATCCCGGGCGCGAGCGAGGCCTGGCCGCAGATCTAGCCGGTGCCTTGAGCGACGACGGCGCCGACCAAGCCAAGGGGTGGTGACCCCAGCGTGAGCAGCTCGTCGTGGAACCGACGAAGCGTGAACGCGTCGCCCCAGGCGTCACGTGCTGCGTCCCGCGTTTGCATGATCACCCACTTGCCCCAGGTGTAGATGCCGTAGGTGGGGTCGAACGTGCCGCGCCGAGCCTCCGACCGCGCGGTCGCTTCTGACATCAGGGCATCGTTCATGAAGGACGCCGTGGCGTCGTCAACGGTCATCTGACCGGTGTGTAGACCGATCGCGCACCACAACCGCGTGACTCGCACGAGCGCCTCGAGAGCCACACCGATCTGGTACTGCGGATCGTCCGCTCGGAACCCCTCCTCGAGCATGAGTTCCTCGGCGTAGTGCGCCCAGCCTTCGCCGAAGCCGGCGCTCATCAAGCTGCGACGTATGTCGGTGGGTGCGTGCCGGAGCGCTCGACCATGCGCGAAGTGTCCCGGCGCCACTTCGTGAGCAGTGACAGCCGGCAGCGCCACATTGCTGAACATCGTGAGCCACTCCTCCTGCTCCTCGAGTGGCCACTCCGGCTCAGGTGGCGTGATGTCGTAGTGGCTCGGTCCGTCCTCTTCGTAGGGCGCGGACCACGCCATCATCGCGACCGCCCATCGCCGCGACGGGGGCGCCAGACCCACCCGGCATTTCCCGTCCAGGTGAGTGAGGAGCCCTCGATCGCGGCAGAAGCTGATCGTCTCAGAGGTGACCGCCGCGGCTGCTTGAACCACCTGATCGGACGGCGGATGGTCGGCCATGAGCGCTGCGACGGTTTCGGACGGCTCGACATCCGGGGCCAGCCGTTGACAACCCTCCTCCAACATGTCCCGCAGTCGCTGACGTTCGAGGGTGGCGCGATCGGCCAAGTCGCCGAGGTCGACGTTCGGCATCGCCTCGTCCGCGCCCATCAGCAGCTCGAGCTCCGCGCGTCCCATCGCAGTCTGGGGATCGCCGTTGGCGGCCAGCTGCTCGAGGTGTTTGACGAATCGCGCGTGCGCGGCGAGTGCATCATCGCGTCCTGGCTCGTCGGTTGCGACGGAGTCCTTCAAGCCCCTGACTGCGCCAACCAACGCCTGGGCCACCGGTGCCGGCACCTGGTCGAGAGCATCCAGTGCCATGTCAACCGCCTCCGGCCACTTCCGAAGGTGCCGCTTGCGAGCATCCGCTCGTACGTCTTCTGCGGCATACGGCCGGTCGTAACACGACAGGTCGAGGTTCTCCATGTGGAGCAGCGGGTTTCGTCGGTGTAGCTGCAGCTCGCCGTAGCGCACCCGGGACGACTCCTCGAATGCTGCGAGGTGCAACTCATCATGCGGAACGACCGCCGAGGGAGCGCCTGACTGCGCCGACCCCAGACGCGCGACTGCTTGTGCGACCCCTGCCACCGACAGGTCTTGGATCTGGCCGTCGTACTCGTGCCGGCCAACGCCCTCGCGTGCCTCGGCCACGTTGAGATCGAGCACGGCGCGTAGGCGTTGATCGAGTACAGCGGCATGCTGGGTGGAGTCGTCGGCGCGCATGCGCGGGAGCCTAACCAGGTGAACGTGCGGGACGCCCTGTTCCACCTCAACCCTCCCGACCACCGTGTCCTGCGGGTCTGGCAGACTGACCGACGAGTCAGTGAGTTCCGCGCGTCGCGGCCAGACCCCATGCACACCTTCGGGGCGGGCACGCAGGCCAGCAATCAGGAGGTGGATCTACCACCGTGAAGATCGTCGTGTGCGTCAAGCAGGTGCCCGACTCCTGGGCCGAGAAGAAGCTCGACCCGACCGACAACACGCTCGATCGCGACGCGGTCGACGCCGTCGTCAACGAACTCGACGAGTTCGCCATCGAAGAGGCGCTGCAGATTCAGGAGCGACTCGGTGCCGACAACTGCACCGTCACCGTGCTCAGCGTCGGCCCCGAGAAGGCCATCGAAAGCGTTCGCAAGGGTCTCCAGATGGGCGCAGATGACGGCGTCCACGTCGTCGACGATGCGATGCACGGAAGCGATGCGCTGGCGACGTCCAGTGTGCTCGCTGGGGCGATCGACCGGCTGCAGCCCGATCTGGTCCTGATGGGCTCCGAGAGCACAGACGCCCGCATGTCCGTGGTGCCCGCGATGGTGGCCGAACGCACTGGACGCCCGCAGCTCACGTTCGCCGGCAAGGTCGACCTTGACGGTGACACGGTGCGCGTCCAACGCATGACTGACTACGGATATGACGTCGTCGAGGCGACGTTGCCGGCGCTCGTCAGCGTCGTCGAGAAGATCAACGAGCCGCGGTACCCGTCCTTCAAGGGCATCATGGCGGCGAAGAAGAAGCCGGTCGAAACGCTCGCGCTGTCCGACCTGGGCATTGACCCTGCAACGGTCGGGCTAGGCGGTTCGTGGAGCGCAGTCGAGGACTTCGCGGCGCGTCCACCCCGCACGGCAGGAACCATCGTCACCGATGAAGGTGATGGAGGGGTCAAGCTCGCCGAATTCCTGTCCGCCCAGAAGTTCATCTGACCTTCTCGCCCTGTTCGGAGGACCCAATGGCTGAAGTTCTAGTGCTCGCCGAGCACGCGGACGGCGACGTGAAGAAGGTCACCGTCGAGCTGCTCACGCTGGCGCGCTCACTCGGTGAGCCCGCCGCTGTCGCAGTTGGCGACGTCTCGGACGAGCTCGTTGCCGCGCTCGGTGCGGCCGGTGCTGACACGGTGTACGTCGCCGCCGGTTCGGAGTTCTCCGACCACGTCGTGGCACCCACCGTCTCTGCGCTGCAGGCCGCGATCGAGGCGTCACACCCTGCGGCTGTGCTCGTTCCGTCGACAGCGGACGGCAAGGAAACTGCTGGACGTCTCGCCATTCGCACCGGGTCGGGCGTCATCACCGACGCGGTGGGCGTCGCCGAAGGGTTCGTCGCCGAACAGTCGGTCTTCGGTGGCTCGACGCTCGTGCACTCGAAGGTGACGACTGGAACCCCGATCATCGCGGTGCGTCCGAACAGTGTCGCCGCCGACGCGAGCGCCGGTGCCGGCAAGCGGGTCGACCTGACCGTGACGCTCAGCGACACGGACAAGTCCGCCAAGGTCACCGAGCGTGTGGCGGAGGAGAAGGCCGGTCGTCCCGAGCTCACCGAGGCGGCGATCGTCGTCTCAGGTGGTCGAGGCGTCGGTGGCCCCGAGGGCTTCGGTGTCGTCGAGGCGCTCGCGGACGAGCTCGGCGCTGCGGTCGGTGCCTCACGCGCGGCGACGGACGCGGGCTGGTACCCCCACCAGTTCCAGGTCGGGCAGACCGGCAAGACGGTCTCGCCGCAGCTCTACATGGCCAACGGCATCTCCGGTGCCATCCAGCACCGCGCCGGCATGCAGACGTCCAAGACCATCGTGGCGGTCAACAAGGACCCAGAAGCGCCCATCTTCGACTTGGTCGACTTCGGAGTCGTTGGCGACCTGCACACCGTTCTGCCGCAACTGACCGAAGAGGTCAAGCGTCGCAAGGCCTAGTTACACCCCGCTCGTTACACCGGTCTCGCGGCCAAAGGGCACGAGCGGCCGAAGCCGCGTGCACCACCTAGACTGAGGCGGCGATGGCGTACCTGGACCACGCGGCTACCACGCCGATGCTCCCAGCCGCGGTGGCGGCCATGACCAAGGAGCTCGGCGAGGTCGGCAATCCTTCTTCCCTCCACGCTGCCGGTAGGCGTGCACGACGGGTCGTCGAGGAAAGCCGGGAAGCCATCGCGGGTGCGTTCGGTGCGCGTCCGAGCGAGGTCGTCTTCACCGGCGGCGGAACCGAGTCGGACAACCTTTCGGTCAAGGGGCTCTATTGGGCCCGGCAAGCCGATCGGCCTCGTCCACGGATCATTGCCAGTGCTGTCGAACATCACGCCGTACTCGACCCGGTGCAGTGGCTCGCCGACCATCAGGGTGCCGACGTCGTGTGGTTGGGAGTCGATTCGTTGGGGCGCATCGATCCCGACGAGCTCGCGCAGGAGCTGGCACGTGACCCGGAGTCGGTGGCGCTGGTCACTCTCATGTGGGCGAACAACGAGGTCGGCACGGTGCAGCCGGTCGCCGAGTGCGCCGAGGCCGCGGCTCGGTACGGCATTCCCATGCACTCCGATGCGGTGCAGGCTGCTGGATGGCTCGATGTCGATTTCGAGTCGTCCGGTCTGGATGCACTCACGATCAGCGCACACAAGCTCGGTGGTCCACTTGGCATCGGAGCCGTCCTGCTCAGCCGGTCGGCGACCCCGACCCCGCTCGTCCACGGTGGGGGACAGGAGCGCGACGTCCGATCAGGAACGCTGGACACCCCGGCCATTGCAGGATTCGCTGCTGCGGCGGTGGAGGCGACTGAAGACGTCGCCGTCCGAAGCGCCGCGGTCGGCGCGTTGCGGGACGAACTGATCGCTGGCGTCATCGAGGCGGTCCCGGATGCGCGGCTCAACGGCGATCCACGTCTGGACGTGCAGTGGAGACTTCCCGGCAACGCGCACGTGTCGTTCCCGAAGTGCGAGGGTGACTCGCTGCTGATGCTGCTCGACGCATACGGCGTCCAGTGCTCAACGGGGTCTGCGTGCTCGGCTGGTGTCGCCGAACCGAGCCACGTGCTGCTCGCGATGGGCGCAACATCGGCAG
>DASUFV010000012.1:0-2772 GCA_036274415.1 Actinomycetes bacterium | reverse complement strand
ACAGATCGGCGTCATGCACGACGAGTACCTCGACAGCCACGAGCAGGGCGACTACTTGATCAGGAACCTCGTGCGGGTCGACGTCGACCGGGGCGCAGTCGTGATCGCCGACGACATCGAGGTCGGCCAGACCGTCAGCTTCCAGCTGCGCGACCCTGCCGCAGCGAGCCAAGACCTGCAGCGGATCCTGGCGCTGTGGGGGCAAGCAAGCGGACAGGCCAGGGCGGCTGGTGCCCTCCTGTTCTCCTGCAACGGGCGCGGGGAGGCCTTCTTCACCACGAGCGACCACGACGCCGTGACCGTTCGTGATCAATTAGGTGGAGCTGAGGTTGCCGGCTACTTCGCGGCGGGAGAGATTGGTCCGGTGGCAGGACGCAACCACCTGCACGGCTTCTCAGCGTCCGTAGTCGTATTCGAAGGAGGATCGTCACGCGATGACTGACGTCGCCGTACTGGCCGAAGGGCTGGTGAAGCGATTTGGCAGCGTTCAGGCTCTCGACGGTCTCGATCTGGAGGCACAGCGGGGGACGGTGCTGGGCGTACTCGGCCCGAACGGCGCAGGTAAGACCACCGCAGTGCGAATCCTGACAACGTTGCTTCGGGCTGATGAGGGTCGGGCCTTCGTCGACGGCATCGACGTTCGCAGCGAACCGGACGCGGTACGCCGCCACATCGGCCTCTCCGGCCAGTACTCCGCGGTCGACGAGTACCTGACCGGTCGGGAGAACCTGACCATCTTCGGGCAGCTGTACCACTTGGGTGCGGCTGCTGCGCGTACGAGGGCCGCCGAGCTGCTCGAGCAGTTTTCCCTGACTGACGCTGCCGACCGTCCGGTCAAGACGTACTCCGGCGGTATGCGACGCCGACTCGACCTGGCCGGAGCGCTCGTCGCTCGTCCACCCGTCATCTTTCTCGACGAGCCCACGACAGGCCTCGACCCGCGCAGTCGTTTGGAGATGTGGGGAGTCATCGAGGGACTGGTGGCGTCCGGCGTGACGCTCTTGCTGACGACGCAGTACCTGGACGAAGCCGACCGGTTGGCTCACGACATCGTCGTGGTCGACCACGGTCGCGTGATCGCGCGAGGCAGTCCAACAGAGTTGAAGGGGACGATTGGAGGCGAGCGAGTCGAGGTCACGATCGTCGACGCGACGGAGCTGCCGGTCGTCACCGAGATGCTCGCGGCCATCGGCCATGACACACCGGAGGTCGTGGTGGCTGAGCGCAGAGTCTCCGTTGGAACGAAGGAAGGGGCAACGGCCCTGGTCGACGTGGTTCGCAGGCTGGACGAGAAAGGTGTCCAGATTGCCGACCTCAAGCTCACGCGACCCTCGCTGGACGACGTCTTCATGAGCCTCACCGGTCACGGAGCTGAGGAGTCCGAGGAGGAGGTGAGCTCATGACGGTCGCCACTCCGCCTGCCATGGTGCCATCTCGCTGGGTGATGTCACTCCATGACGGCCTTGTCATCACCAAGCGCAACCTGCTGCACACGACGCGTGTTCCCGAGCTACTGCTCTTCACGACGTTGCAGCCGGTCATGTTCGTGCTGTTGTTCGCCTACGTCTTCGGCGGAGCGATCCCGATTCCGGGCGGTGGCAGCTACCGCGAGTTCCTCATGGCCGGGATCTTCGTGCAGACCATCGCGTTCAACGGCGCGTCCACCGCTGTTGGGATGGCAGAAGACATGCAGAAGGGCTTGGTCGACCGATTCCGGTCGCTGCCCATGGCGCACTCTGCAGTGCTGGTCGGTCGCACGATCGCCGACATGCTGCGAGGAGTCCTGGTGCTGGTCGTGATGAGCATCTGTGGCTTCCTTGTCGGGTGGCGCATCCACAACGGTGTCGCCGAGGCTCTCTTCGCGTACGCGCTGATCCTGGCGTTCGGTTTCGCGATGAGCTGGATCGGAGCGTGGATCGGCCTCAAGTCACCCAACACCGAAGTAGCCAACAGCGCCGGCTTCATCTGGCTGTTCCCGATGACGTTCTTGTCGAACGCGTTCGTCCCGCTCACCGGGATGCCCACCGTTCTTCAGACGATCGCGGTGTGGAACCCGGTGTCAGCGGTCGTCGCTGCGTCCCGCGATCTGTTCGGCAACCCGAACCCCTACGTGGGGGACGCCTGGCCCGAGCAGTACCCGATCCTGGTGTCGATCGTGTGGATCGTCGCCATCTTGGCGATCTTCGTGCCTCTGTCGGTACGCGCGTATCGCCGCTCGACCAGCCGCTGATCATTCAGGCGACGAATGGAGCCGACTCGTTCACTCGGACGGTGAGTTCCTTGCCGTTCGGGAGCGTGTAGGAAGTCTCGGATCCGACTGGCTGGCCCAGGACCGCCCCACCCAGCGGTGACTGAGGTGAGTAGACGTCGATGTCGTGGTGGCCTGCCTGCTCGCGTGAGCCCAGCAGGAACGTCTCTCGCTCACCGTCCAGAGCACCTCCGACGAACGTGACCGTGACCTGGTGCCCGACCTGAACCGAGCCGTCAGCCTCGGCAGGCTCGCCGACCTGAGCGCTCTCGAGCAGGTGACGGAGCTGCTTGATGCGAGCCTCGAGCTTGCCTTGCTCCTCGCGCGCCGCGTGGTAGCCACCGTTCTCGCGCAAATCGCCTTCTTCACGCGCCGCAGCGATCTTCTTGACGACCTCTTCGCGTCCCGTCGTGCTCAGCTGCTCGTACTCGGTCTTGAGCTTGTCGTACGCGTCCTGGGTCAGCCAGGTGGTCATGCGGGTGTCTCCTTGCAGCAATCTGGTGGGTGCGCCGCCTGCTCTGGGG
>DASUFV010000011.1:0-4037 GCA_036274415.1 Actinomycetes bacterium | reverse complement strand
CCCAAAGCCGGCGTGTTCGCCGAAGGACAAGCCGCGGTGGTTGCCGAGGCCATCATCGCCCAGCACCGGGGTGAACCCCAGCAACGCTGGTACGACGGTCACGGCATCTGCTACCTCGACTTCGGTGACGGACGCGTGGCTGAGGTCGACGTGACGTTCGCTGCAGGGGAAGCACCGCATGGCACGCTGCAAGGCCCGTCGACCGGGCTGCAAGTGCACAAAGGCGAGTTCGGGACGTCCCGGGTGAAGCGTTGGTTCAACCGCGACTGGTCGGTGCGGTAGCTACTCGCAGCTCACCTCGGCGCCAGTGCCCTTCCCTTGACGACAGTCGTCCGTGCCCTCTCCCCCGTTGAGGGAGTCGTCGCCCTTTCCGCCAAGAAGGATGTCGTCGCCGGGACCGCCAAAGAGTGCGTCGGAGCCGTCGTGTCCTTCGAGGCGGTCGTTACCGCCCGCTCCGGACAGGTCATCGCGACCGGCACCACCCTGGAGACGGTTCGGCTGGTCGTCACCGACGATGATGTCGCGGTAAGCCGTCCCGTAGACGTTCTCGATGTCGGAGCGGACGTTGACGAAGCTTCCTGGCACGCCGTCGTTTTTGAGACCGTCCAGCGTGACCGTGACACCCTGCGAGGCGTCGCTGAACGCCACCTCGTCGCGTCCAGGCCCACCGGCAACTGAAGCGCACCCAACACTGGCAAGTAAGGAGTCCCCACCCGGCCCGCCGACGGCCTTCCCGCCGGCACACTGGAGATTGTCGAACCCGCCCAGCCCCTTCAGGACGTCAGCGCCCCCACCACCCATGAGGACGTCCCCCTTGGCGTTGCCGATCAGAGTCTCGGCACTAGATGATCCGCGAATAGCCTCCATGGCGGCTTCTACGTTGTCGCCTTCACAGCTGGGTCCTGGACAGTTCACACCGTCGTTGGCGAGTCCGTCGAGCGAGTACGTCGACGTGATCCCTGGAGCCTCCGGCTCAATGATGACCTGGTCGAAACTGTCGCCTCCAATGAAGGTGTCGGCACCGGTGCTGCTCACTTCGGCGAAGGCCGTGAGCTGGTCACTACCGCTTCCACCGGTGAGAGAGTTCGATCCCGGCCCGCCCGCAAGTTTGGTGTTACCGCTGTACGGCGCCGACAGTCCGCTACCGACGCCGTTCGCGCTGATCGTGTCGTTTCCACCTTTGCCATCGACGACGACGTCGAATGGAAACACAGGGAAGTTGACGTCGACATCGGGAGTCGCTGACTCAGCGCCCGCGTTGAGGTTGAGCTGTCCAATGATGTTGCCGTTGATCGACTCCTGGCCAATGGTGACGGAGTCGTTGCCCACTGAGCCGTCGACACGAGTACTCCCGAACGGGTTCTGATTCGCGATGGTGAACTCGACCTCGCTTGAGCCGTTGTTTTCATTGGTGAAACCTGGCCCCAGTGGTCCACCGGAAAGGTCGAAGACCACGGGTCGGGTCGAATCCAAACCAACGTTCACGGTCACGGTCTCGATCTCCGTCAACGAACCACACGACACTCCGTTGGCTTCGAGCGTCCCGTTGTCCGCGCGCAACCGCAGCTCGAGCTCCCCTGAGCCGATGGCCGCAGTGGCGTGACGAGTTCCGGGGTCGAAGACACAGGTGGCAGCAGAAGCCTGCGGCGCGAACGCCGCCAGGCCGGTGAGGGTCAAGATGAAGAGCAGCAGAACTCGGCCCCACTGGGCTGGCATCGAGCGTCTGGACACGGTGACCTCCAGATCGCCGCGGGCATTCCCACGCATCCCGGGCTGATTCTGAAAAATAGCTGCCGCAACGCGGTCACGCGGCGACTTCGAATGATTCGCATGGGGCCGCCCGAGAAATAGTCCCATCGCACTACAGTTCCAATCTCCGACAGATGGAGCAACCAATGCGAGTCGTCGTTCTGGGTGGGGGATTCGGTGGGCTCGAGTGCGTCTCCCGGATCTCCGAACTCCTCGCGTCGGACACCGACGTCACGCTCATCGATCGCGGTGAAGGGTTCACGTTCGGCTTCCAGAAGCTGGACGTGATGGTCGGGAAGACCGACCCATCCAGCGTGCTTCACAGCTACGCGGATATCGACAAACCCGGCGTCCGATTCGTACGGGCCGTGGTCACGTCCATCGACCCGGCGAACCGACGCGTCCAGACCGACGCCGGCGAGTTCGACGCAGACGTGCTCGTCGTTGCACTCGGTGCCGACGTCAACCCAGGCGGAACTCCAGGGCTCACCGGACTGGGTCACGAGTTCTACACGCCCGACGGAGCCGCTGCCGCCCGCGACGCGCTCAACGCTTTCGATGGTGGACGTGTCGTTGTGGGTGTCGCGTCGTTGCCAGTCAAGTGCGCACCGGCGCCTAGCGAAGCAGCGCTGCTCGTGCATGACGTACTCGTGCGCCGTGGACTGCGCGAGAAGTCAGAGATCACAGCGGTGAGCCCGGTCCCCGTGCCGGTGCCGCCGTCACCTCCCGCATCCAAGGCCATCGTCGCTGCGTTTGCCGAGCGCGGGATCACGTGGATTCCCAAGTGCTCGGTGCAGAGCCTGGACGCCGAACGTCACGTCGCCCTCTTGAGCGATGGCCGCGAACTACCGTTCGACCTCTACCTCGGAGTGCCGCGTCATCACGCGCCAGCCGTCGTCGACGCCGCAGGCCTGACTGAGGACGGATGGATACCGGTCGATCCGCGAACCATGCGGACGAAGTTTGCCGGCGTCTATGCCATAGGCGATGTCACCAGCGCCGGGACGCCGAAGGCGGGTGTCTTCGCAGAGGGCCAGGGGCGCTTCGTCGCTGACGCGATCGCGGCCGAAGCGCGCGGAGAAACGTTCGAGCGCAGCTACGAAGCGACCGGCTACTGCTACCTGCAGGTCGGCCAGGACAACCTTGCCGAGGTGCACGTGACAGTCGTACCCGGCGAGGGAAGCTTGAGCACGATGAATGGTCCGTCCCCCGACCTCAACGACCGCAAGGTGGAGTTCGCGGCGTCCCGCGCCCGCCGCTGGTTCTCCTAGAGCCCGCCGAGTGCACAGTTGGGGGACGCTCGAGCCCGCCGAGCGCGCGCTCGACAGGTCATGTCGTGGGTGGAAGCGTGGGCGGAGTGACTTCTGAGCCGTACTACCAAGCCGACCTTGCGCGCATCCACCACCTCGGTTTTGGATTTCACGCTGACCTCTGCGCATCCGGAATCCTGGACCTGCTCAGCGACGTACGTGAGCGCGACGGGCTCGTTCTCGAGTTCGGCTGCGGCAGCGGTCATCTCACGCGATACCTCGTGGACGCGGGGCATCGCGTCATGGCGACGGACGCGTCCCCCGCGATGTTGGAGCTGGCACGCGAGAACCTCGGGGATGCCGCAGATCTGCAGCGGCTGACGCTGCCGGACGAGCCGGTCCCACCCGCGGACGCGATCGTGTCCATCGGACATGCGTTGAGCTACTTGCCCGACGAGGAAGCAGTCGACCGGGCGATCGTCGCGCTCGCGCGCGCTCTGCGTCCCGGCGGCGTGATGGCGTTCGACCTGTGTGACGTGGAATGGGGACGCCACCGGCGCGGTGAACGCGCTGCTGGATGGGTGGGCGACGACTGGGCGATCATCACGGAGTTTCCATTCGAGGGCGAAGACCGCTACATCCGCGAGATGACCACGTTCACCGAGCAGCCGGACGGGTCGTATCGACGCGGACATGAGCGGCACCACAACGTCCTGGTCGACACGTCGGTCATACCCGGCCGCTTGCAGTCGCTGGGGCTCCGGGCCGAGGTTCGACCGGCCTTCGGAGACGAGCAACTCCCGGTCGGGCTGGTCGTCGTCGTCGCGTGGCGGGACTAGCCGCTCGATGTCCGCGTCAGAGCTCGTAGGAGGGCGTCGCCTTCAGATGTAGAGCGAGGATGACGGCGTCGTCCTCTAATGCGGAGTTCCCGATCAGCGCCCGTCGCATGGACGTGCACCAAGCCGCGGGCTCGAACGTGCGCATCGTCTGGGCGTGCGCGACGAGCCGGTCGAGGCCTCGGGTGATGTCTTCGCCGCG
>DASUFV010000010.1:0-10383 GCA_036274415.1 Actinomycetes bacterium | reverse complement strand
TGGCCAGGGAACGGTGTGGTCGAGGTCGGTACCGGTACCTGTCCCGAGAGTGCTGCGGCGGCAGCCGGGAAAGCGGCAGGTGACGTCGCGGGCCCGAATGGCACTGTCGAGCGCTGGTGATGGGCGGTAGCTGTGCTCGGCCGGCAGATCACCGGGGTTGGCCACGACGACTGTTCGGGCCGAGCCGAGCAGGTCGCTGGTCTGCAGCTCGGTGAGCGTTCCGACGCCGGGCAGCCACGCACCGGCATCGCCCGGAATGCCGGTACTCGCGTTGGGTTCAGCGATCAGGTGCAGGTGGACGGTGGGGGCGTGGTCGGGGCCGAGTAGCCATGCCACCAGCAGATCGGCGCGGCGTTGGTCCATCGTGCGGGCGTCGCCAGCGCCCAGGTCGTGCGCGGCAGCGGTCAACGCCTGCTGGATCTGGCGCGCCTCCACAGAGGGCAGCCAGGCCCACAGCTCGCTCATGCCATCGTCAGACGGCGTGATCGTCACCTTGCGCTCTTGCTCAGCCCTACCGCGGCGCAGCTCGGCGACCTCAGGCGCAACCTTCAGCACCCGACGTCGCAGCCAGGCACGGGTTTCTGACCAGGTGTGCCTCTGGGCGTACTCCACTCCGGCGCAGGTGAGCTGCTCGGTGAGCGCGGCAACCTCTGCTGCAGGAAGGGAACCGGTCATCTCCGGGTCGGACAGAGCCCCGACCTCGTCGGCGATCACTTGCGCTTTACGCGCATCCAGCAGGCCGTCACTCCATGCCGAGTGCAGGGCCGGAAGGCTGATCGCCCGGTGGGCAAGGGCGTAGCGCCGTCCAGCTGCCGGTTTGGTGCACGCCAGCAAGACGCTGACCTCGTCGGGAAGGAACTCCTCATGACTCCGCACCGGCAGCCCGGTCGCGGCGAACTCAGCGGCGTCCAGCTGCCGGGCCTCCTCACCCATGGCGACCAAAGCGTCTGCTTGAGCGGCCTCAGCGGCGTTGCACACTCGCTGCAGACCCACAACAAGCTCGCGCAGCCGATCATCGGTGCGAGCCCGCGGATCCATTTCAGAGCCGGGGCCGTCCAGCGACGCAACCGTCAGCAACAACTCATCGATCGAGTCGCCAATAGCGGCCACCCGATCGGTGAGAACCTCGATGCTGTTCGGCATGACGCAGACCCTGCCACCAGGGTCCGACAACGAAGGTAGCTATCCACACAAGACGGCGTCAGCACCGATCGATCTGGACTTCGAGCAAGTGGTCCTAACGACGAACGACTGCGTCGACCGCAACGGCGGCGTTAGTTGACACGATGACCGGGTTCAGCTCGACGAGGGTGAGCGGCTCAGCCAGCAGTGCGTCGCCCGCAGCCGAGGCGAGCTGGCACAGCTCGTCCACGGCCAACTTCGCCTGGCCGCGTCCCCCGCTCAACATCGGCCAACTGCGCAGCGTGCGAAGTGCCTCCGCGACACGGCTCGGGTCCGCGGGCAGCGGAACCACCACCACGTCGCGCAGCAGCTCGGTCCAGATACCACCCGTACCGATGACAAGCGAAGGGACAACTCCGTCGCGCGTCGCAGAGACGATCAGCTCCATGCCAGGCTCTGCCATCTCTTCGACAAGCACGACGCCGTCGGGGGCCAGACTCAACAGCTGCTCGGCGGCCACCTCGATGCGCTCGGGCTCGGTGAGTCCGAGCAGCACACCGCCGACGTCACTCTTGTGCTGCACGTCAGCGTGACTGATCTTCATCGCTACTGGTCCGTTGAGGGACGCCGCAGCCGCAACAGCCTCTGCGCCATCACGCACGCTCACGCCGACGGGAACCGGCACGCCATAGGACGCCAGCAGCTCCTTGCCTGCATGTTCTGCCAGCCACTCGCCGGGCGTCCGAAAGGCAACGGAAGCGGCGATCTCGCGAAGCCGAGCAGGGGAGCGTGACGTGAGTGCGTGCGCCTTGAGAGCCGACAACGCGGTGGGGATGCCCCCGAGCGCCGTCACACCGGATGCCGCAAGGTCAGCTGCGACCGCCTCCGGCATGAGCTCAGGAAGGCCCGATGCAACAGCACGACCGGTGCCCGGGATGTCCGCCTGCACGAGTCCGTCGCGCGTCGCCTTCCACTCGGACGCCGCATCCGGAGTCAAGTCAGGGGGTGTGTCCTGCACATACAACACCTGGCTGACGGAGGGATCGGCCGCCAGGATCTCGCACAATGCGCGAACCTTGTCCGTCTCGGCCCACAGCATGTTGGTGTGGTCGAGGGGATTGGTGATCACCACGCCTTCTGGAAGCACGTCGGCCAGCGCCCGCTCGGTCTCTGGCGCCAACACCGCGAGAGGTACGCCGAGTCGATCTGCCTCATCGGCGGTGATGACCGAGTCGCCCCCCGAACAGGTGACCGCCGCGAGCCCTCCCGTTCGGGTGGGGCGCGGAGTGGCGAGCAGCTTGGCGGTCTCGAGCAGCTCGTGCGGGTCGTGGCACCACGCTCCGCCCGCTTCGGCCACGAGCGAGGAGAAGATCCGGTGGTCACCGGCAACGGCGGCGGTGTGGGCTCCTCCAGCTGCTGCTCCGGCTTCACTTCGCCCCGCCTTGAGAATGGCGAGCCGCACGTCGTTCTCCGCACAGAGGGCGAATGCCTCCGCCCATGAGCGTCCGTCGCCGTCCCCTTCGAGGTACAGCGCGACAGACCGGACGCCATCGGTGACGGCCAACTGCTGCAGCGCCATTGCGGCGTCCACGACGGCGCTGTTGCCGACGCTGACGACCGTGTGCCAGGCGATTCCTCGTCTGCTCGCCAGCGCGACGACGCCAAGGTTGCCGCTCTGCGTGATGAGCGCGACGCCGCCTGCTTCGCTCAGGGTGACGCCATCGCCCCACATGGGGGCCCGAGAAGGCACGGACACCACGCCATTGGCGTTCGGGCCGATGACCGGCAGGTTATGAGCGGACGCCGCACTCACCAAGAGGTCTTGCCGGTCGGTGCGTCCCGTCTCGGCGAAATCGGCGGCAAAGACGACAGCGCCTCCGCAGCCCAGCTCGCCCGCAGTGGACAGCAGGTCGGGAACGGTATCCGCTGGCGTCGCGATGACGACAGCGTCGACCGGCCCAGCTTCGTCGAGCGTCGGGACGCATGGCACACCGAGCACGTCGGAGCGTCGAGGGTTGACACCGATGAGCCGTCCGGCGAAACGTGCCTCGACGAGGTTGGCAACGGCGGTGTAGCCGTAAGACCCGATTCGGTCAGTCGCGCCGACGACCGCGATGGACGTGGGTGAGAAAAGCCGCGAGAGGTTCACGCCGATCTACTGCGGTCAGCTGAGCATGGCTTCGACGCCGCGCCGCTCGAGACTGCGAGCCACGATGAGTCGCTGGATCTCGCTCGTGCCCTCCCAGATGCGGTCGACCCGAAGCTCGCGCCAGAACCGCTCGGCGACGTTGGTGCGCATGTAGCCGCGTCCACCGAAGATCTGCACAGCGCGGTCAGCGCATCGGTTGGCCGCCTCCGAGCAGAACAGCTTGGCCATGGACGCCTTGCCGTGAATCAGCTTGGGATCGGCTCCTGCTTCTTTGAGCCGCGCGATCTCGAACACCATGAGGCGGCCGGCTGCCGCGTCCGCTGCTGAGTCGGCGAGCGGGAACGAGACGCCTTGGTGGTCCATGAGGCGTGCACCGCCTTGATGACGGTTGATCGCCCACTCGGTCGTCTCTTCGATCAGGCGTTGCATTGCGCCGATGCAACGTGTGGCGATACCGATGCGTTCTTCGGTGAACCACATGCGCTGCAGGTCGTCGCCTTGCCCGACTCCGCCAATGACGTCGCCGGCCGACACCTTCACGTTGTCGAAGTTCATGATCGGGTGCCCGTGCGGGTAGAAGTGCGTGAACGGCGGGTCGTCGACGATCGACACGCCCGGGGCGTCCGCAGGCACCGCGAAGAGTGTAGGAAGTCGGTCGTCGCCGTCGACGACGTTGGCCATGACGATGATGACCGCAGCTACCGACCCATAGGTAACGAACCACTTTTCGCCGCTGATGAGGAAACCGCCGTCGTCGGTGCGATGCGCAACGGTCGAGATGCCCGACGGGTCTGACCCGGCCTCTGCCTCGGTCACAGCGTAGGCGTCGTGCAGCTCACCGCGAAGCGCTGGCTTAAGCCAACGGTCGATCAGCTCGGGGCTGGCGGACTTCCAGACGTTGTACGCCGTGGGCATGTACCAGCTCACGCCGTTGGTGTTGCGGCCCATCTGCTCTTCGACCAGGAGCCATTCGGTTGTGGTCCAACCCTGGCCACCGTGAGCCGGATCGTGCAGGCCACCGGCGAGCCCGGCCTCGAGGGCGGTGGAGCGGATGTGCGCCACATCCTCATCAGGGAGGGGACCACCCGCCTTTTCGGCCTTCACCTCAAGGGGGATCAGCACGTCGTTGACGTAGCGACGAGCTCGTTCCCGGAGCTCGGCCTGGGCGGGGGTAAGGGTGGACATAGACGCGGTCGCGCCGTCGGAGCTCACAGGAATCCTCATCTGGCGTGGCGGGATGATTCGGTTGATGCGGGGAGTATCCTGACTGAACAGTCAGGCAATGGTCAACCGGCTCCACCCTGTGAGTGGCCCAATTGGCCGCCTGATATCAGCGTAGGAAACCCGATGGAAGAGGCGTGATGAGCGGTCCTGGCCAACCAGTCGACGCGGCGGTCGTCCAGCAGCAGGTGCGCGACCACCTGCTGCTGAACTTCACCGACATGGGCAACTACCGGGACGCCGAGATCCCGGTGTTCGTGAAAGGTGAGGGCTGCGAGCTCATCGACGTCCACGGTCGTCGGTTCATCGATGGGCTCTCGGGTTTGTACTGCGCGAACCTCGGTCACTCGTACGGCGAGGAGATCGGCGAGGTCGCCAAGACGCAGATGCAGGAGCTGGCGTACACCTCGACGTGGTACGTCGCACACCCACGCGCTGCTGAGCTGGCTGAGCGGATCGCCAACCTCGCACCTGACGGCCTCAACCGTGTGTACTTCACGACTGGCGGCGGCGAAGCGAACGAGTCCATGTGGAAGATGGTGCGCAACTGGCACCAGGCCAATGGACAGCCGCAGCGAACGAAGGCGATTGCTCGCAAGACGGCGTACCACGGCACAAGCCTCGGCGCGCTTTCGTTCACGGGTATCCCGTTCTGTCGCGACGACTTCCTGCCGATGCCGATCGACGTCACGCACGTCAGCGAGACGAACGCGTACCGGCATCCGAAGGGTGATGACCCTGCGGCGTTCACGCAGGCGCTACTGGAGGAGATGGAGCAGGCGATCATCGATGCCGGCCCTGACCAGGTGGCACTGATCATCGCCGAACCCGTTCAGAACTCCGGAGGATCGTTCACGCCGCCGCCTGGGTACTGGGCTGGGCTGCGTGCGCTCGCTGACAAGTACGGAGCTCTGCTGACCGCCGACGAGGTGATCACCGGATTCGGCAGGACAGGCGAGTGGTTCGGCTCCATCACGTACGACATCGAGCCCGACTTCATCATCTTCGCCAAGGGCGCGACTGCCGGTATGGCACCGCTCGGTGGCGTCATCGTGCACAACCGGGTAGCAGAGCCCTTCGTCACTGGTAAGGCGTTCTACAACCACGGAACGACCTACAGCGGCCACCCCGTGTCTACTGCCATCGGTAGCGCAGTGATTGACATCTATGAACGCGAGGGCATCGTCCGGAACGTTCGCGACAACGGTCCATACCTCGAGAAGCGACTTCGCGAGCTGCTACGCGTTCCGCTCGTTGGCGACGTGCGCGGCGTCGGGCACTTCTATGCGCTCGAGATGGTCAAAGACCGTGACTCGAAGGAAACGTTCGAGGGCGAAGAGGCTGACTGGTTGCTGCGCCGCGTGCTCTCGGCACGGCTCTACGACAGCGGCCTACTGTGCCGCTTGGACGATCGCGGGGATCCGGTTGTCCAGATCTCACCGCCGCTCGTGGCCGACCGAGAGTTGCTCGACCGAATCGTCGACATCCTCGGCGACGCAGTCGAGTACGCGTGGGGCGAGGTACAGAAGGGCATGCCTTCCTCCTGAGGGGCCCGCTGAGCATCGCCTGGTTTAGCCGTTGCACGGCGCGGGAACGACTCTCCCGTGACCGAGGGCATTGCGCTCGGCGTCGCCTGGTTGGAGTGGGCTCTGCTGTGCGGAGTACTCCTTGGCCTTGTCGTCCGCAGCAGGTGACGTCGTGCCCACCGTGGCAGTCCCGCCCCAGGTACCCAGGGTGTTGCGGCTGACCCGCACCATCCTCCTGGTCGTCGCCCTCGCGCTTGTGCTCAGCGCGTGTGTCACTCCGGCGCTGAATGCGGCCGATTACCGTGACAAAGCGTTGGGGTCAGCCGAAGCGGCGACCAGCGAAGTGGGCACAGCCAAGCTCGTGTGCGGGCTGCTCCTCCGCGAGCGAGTGCTGCAGTCGACAGCTGATGAGACGCTCGGTGCCAGTGAGGACGCGCTGGGCTCGATCTCCGATTCCCTGCTTGCGGTGCAACCGCCCCGCGGAGCCGACCCCATCTACCTGCGCCTCGCCACGCAACTGGACCGCGCCGAGTCCGCAGTCCGCGACGCACGCATAGCCGCGCGTAGATCTGACACTGACGCGCTCGTGGATCTGGTTGGTCGGATGGACACGATCCTGGCCGATCTTGCGGCGACCGAAGAGCTGCTGGCGTGAAACGTGGACTGGCCGTCGCCCTCGGGATCCTCACGGCGATCGGGGGCTTCGTCGACATTGGCGACATCGTCACGAACGCGCAGGTCGGATCCCGCTTCGGCCTGGCGCTCGTCTGGGTGGTGGTGACCGGGGTCGCAGGAATTTGCGTGTTCGCCGAGATGAGCGGTCGCGTCGCTGCCGTCAGTGGACGCGCGACGTTCGATGTGGTCAGGGAGCGTCTGGGACCGCGAGTCGGGCTGATGAACCTCGTCGCGTCTGCCTCGATCACTCTTCTCACGTTCATCGCCGAGATCGGCGGTGTTGCGCTGGCGCTCCAGCTGGCGACCAGCATCAACTACTTCCTCTGGATCCCCTTGGTCGGGTTCCTGGTCTGGGTCGTCCTGTGGCGCGTCAAGTTCGTGCTGCTCGAGAACGTCTTCGGCCTCATGGGACTGGCGCTGATCGCCTTCGGCGTTGCCGTCTGGCAGCTGGGCCCGGACTGGGGAGACCTGTGGGAGCAGGCGGCGCAGCCGGGAACGCCTCCTGGCGAGTCCGCATTCACGTACTGGTACTACGCCGTTGCGCTGCTCGGTGCGGCGATGACTCCGTACGAGGTGTTCTTCTTCTCCTCGGGCGGAGTCGAGGAGAAGTGGAAAACACGAGACATTCCTGTGATGAGAGCCAACGTGTTCGTCGGGTTCCCTCTGGGTGGTGTGCTGTCGATCAGCATCGCGGCCGCTGCAGCAGTCGTGCTCCTGCCCATGAGCATTCAGGCGGACACGTTGGGACAAGTCGCGCTTCCCGTTGCGGTTGCGCTCGGGAAGATCGGCCTCGTGGTGGTGCTGGTTGGGTTCTTCGCCGCCACGTTCGGTGCGGCCTGCGAGACTGGCCTCTCGGTCGGTTACAGCATCTCGCAGTATTTCGGTTGGCAGTGGGGAAAGTACGTGCGGCCACGCGAGGCGGCACGGTTTCACCTGACGATATTGCTCGGAACGATTCTGGGAGTCGCCGTGCTGTTGACGACGGTCGATCCCATCAAAGTGACCGAGTACTCGGTCGTGTTCTCCGCTCTTGCGCTTCCGCTCACGTACTTCCCCATCCTGGTCGTGGCCAACGATCGTGACTACATGGGCCAGCACGCGAACTCGAGGACCGCCAACGCGCTCGGCACGCTCTTTCTGTTCATCATTGGAGTGGCGTCACTAGCAGCCATTCCCCTGATGGTCGTGACGAAGGCGGGGCAGTGATGGTGCGTCGACAGGATCTCAGCGGGAGGCAGCTCGACGCCGCGCTGCAGCTGCTCGACCGCCAGATCGTCGACTCGGACGGCCGTATGGTCGCGAAGGTCGATGACATCGAGTTGAGCGAACGGGACGGTGAGCTCGAGGTTACCGCCCTCCTCATTGGGCCAGGCGCGCTCGGGTCCCGACTGAGAGGCGAGCTCGGTCGATTGGTCACGAGCGTCTGGCGGCGTTTGCGTACTGACGCACGGCCCATGCCTGGACGCATCGAAATGAGCGAGGTCGTGCGCATCGACAGCGCCATCCACGTCGCACCGAGCATCTCCGAACTCGAGTCGGTGCCGGGTGTCAATGGCTACGAGCAGTGGGTCAGACAGCACATCATCGAACGACTTCCAGGAGCGTCCGATGAGTGAACACGACCGACGGCTGTCGCAGTTGCTCGGTATGCCGGTGCTGGACCTCGAAGGGGAAGAGATCGGCCACGTCAATGACGTCCGGCTCGTGGGGAAGAGCGGAGCCGGGGACCAGTCTGCTGTGCTGCGCGTGCAGGGCGTGGTCGTCGCTGATCGGTTCGTGGGTTCGTTGCTCGGCTACGACCGGAAGACCGAGCACGGCCCGTGGGCGGTGCGTTCAGTCGTTCGTTGGATACACCGAGGAGCGAAGCTGGCGCCTTGGGACGCGGTAGAACGAGTCGACTGGACGAAGCGGACTCTCACCGTCGACGCCACGCGTTTGACGCCTCTGGCGGACACCAGGAACTGATCTGTAGCACGACGTACCGAACCCGGAGCGGCCGCGACACGAGGGGAGGAGGGCGGCCACCCCGGGTCCGGAGTGGAGGTGCAGCTGACCGGGTCAGGTGCTGTGGTCAGCTGCCGTTGGTCAGCTGCCGTTGGTCAGCTGCTGGGTGCAGTTCCCAACGTGGCAGTTTCGCTTTGGGTGTCGCCGCCACGGACGTACGTGATGGTGACATCGGTTCCTGGCTCGGTCGATCGGACAGCGGCAACGAGAGAGGCAGAGGAGTCGATCGACTGGTCGCCGAAGCCGGTGATCACGTCTCCTTCTTGAAGGTCGATCCGCTCAGCTGTGCTACCAGACTCGACCGACGTGACCTGCGCACCGCGCACCTCGCCGGTGGCGTCCTCCACCGTGACGCCGAGCTGGGCGTGCTCGACCGTTCCGCTGTCGATCAGCTGCTGGGAGATCCACTTGGCTTGGTTGATCGGGATGGCGAAGCCGAGCCCGATGCTCCCGCTCTGACCGCCTGCAGCGCCCAAGGTCGCGATCGCGGAGTTGATTCCCACGAGCTCACCGTCGAGGTTCACAAGGGCGCCGCCGGAGTTGCCCGGGTTGATGGCAGCGTCGGTCTGGATCGCGTTCAGTACTGACTCGTCGCCGGCAGTGGAGCCTGGCAGCACGGGACGGTTCTTGGCACTCACGATGCCCGTGGTCACGGTGCCGTTCAGGCCAAGCGGCGATCCAATGGCGATGACGCTCTCGCCGACCTGGAGGTCGTCGGAGTTGCCCTGCTTGACCGCGACCAGGTTGTCGGCGTCGTCCACGCGAATCACTGCAAGGTCTGAGCTCGGGTCACGACCGACGATCTCAGCAGAGGTGGACGTGCCGTCCTGAAGAGTCACCGTGAGCGACCCACCATCAGCCGCTCCCTCGACGACGTGGTTGTTCGTGAGGATCAGCCCGGACTCGTCGATGACGACGCCGGACCCGGAACCTCCACCAGTTGCACCGGCGAACTGAATCGACACCACGCTCGGCAACACCTTGGCGGCGACCTTGGAGACACTCCCGTCGGGAAGGGAAGTGGTCGAGACGGTGTCTGATGCGTTGGTCGACGAGTCGGTTCCGGTGGCGTCGTCGTCGGTTGCGATGACCGCGCCCGCCCCGAGCCCGGCACCCAGTGCTCCCGCCAACAGGCTCGTGGCCACCACTACAGCCATTCCGGGGCGCTTGCGCTCAGGGGAAGCAGACGGGGGCGCAGGCGGTGCCCAGGGGTTCTGTGGTGGCGGAGGCAGCGGGACGGTCGTGGTCGGTGTGCCTGTGGATGCGGGCGCGCCGGTCTCCGGGTTGTGGGAGAGGGGCGCGGTGGGGTGCGAATCGGTCATGGAGAAATCGTGCTGCCGCTACCTGAGAACGTCCTGAGAAGACCCTGGACCGTCACTAAGGATTGTCACTATGGATTACTGAGGATTACTGCGAACCGGCTCCGCGTCGTCGTGGTGGTCCTCCGGCGACGGAGCCTCCGGAGTTCCGGGGATCGCGACGTCGAAGCGTGCACCGCCCGACGGGCTGTCGCCGACCGTCACCTGTCCGGCATGCTCGGCGACCGCCTGCGCGACGATCGCAAGACCGAGGCCCGAGCCAGGCAGCGATCGCGCACCGTCCGAACGGTAGAACCGGTCGAACACGTGTGGCCGGTCCTTCGGGTCGATTCCGGGCCCTTCGTCGGCGATGGACAGCAGACCGTCG
>DASUFV010000009.1:0-12300 GCA_036274415.1 Actinomycetes bacterium | reverse complement strand
GGCGGAGTGTCAGTGATTCCGGCGAGCGAGCGAGGGCACGTCGACTACGTGCGTCGCGTTGTGCAGACCAAGATTGATGTGAATCACGTCAACGATCTCGGATGGACGGCGTTGCTCGAAGCCGTGATCCTGGGAGACGGATCGCGGCCGTACCAACAGATCGTCCGCATCCTGCTGGACGCCGATGCTGATCCGGCCATTGCCGACAAGGACGGTGTCACGCCGCTGCAGCATGCCGAGACGAGGGGCCAGGACGAAGTGGCGCGCATCTTGCGCGAGCACTCCTGATAGCGCCGTGCGCTACTGAAGGCGCAGGAAGAGCTGAGCGAACTGGATGGCGACGGCGACGAAGAAGCCAAGCGCGAGCCCGGTCAGGAATGAGGCAGCCCAGCGAAATTGCGCGCGACGAGCCCTCACCACAACGCCGTAGCCGGCGAGTGCCACGATGAACGCAATGGTTGTTGACCGGTCGCGCAGACCACTGTCGAACCAACCGTGCGACTCCAGGAAGAGTTCTGTGACGCACGCGACGATCCCGACCACCAGCACGACGAGCGGATACTTGGCGGCGTTTCGAAGAACCCGGCCTAACGATCCCGGAGCGGGAGCGAACCGGTATGTCTGACACGCCCCCCGCGAGGCGTCGGTGGTCGACTGTTCTGCCTGTGGTGACAACTGTGGTGCCTGTGGTGACGCCGCAGTAGTGCCTGAGGACGCCGCCGTCGAAAAGTACTCACCCGTCCATCTCGTTCCGTCGTGGAACTGGACGAAGCCGGCTCTCTCGCTGGGATACCAGCCAGCAGTGTCGGGGTGCGGTTGGCTCACCGCATGAACGTCGACGCCGGGCGAGTGGGACTTGAACAAACAGGTGTCGAGCCGCGGCTAGCCTGCGACGGCTGGCTTGTCCGGCGTCCACACCCAGGTGTCGAAGAACGCGTCGAGGTTTCGGCCCGAAGTCTCTTCGTACACCGCCTGGAAGTCGTCTGTGGTGCCGGTTGCGTCGTCGTACCGCTGCAACCAGAGCCGAGCGCCAGCGAAGAAGGCCTTGTCGCCGACCGTTAGTCGCAGTGCCTGGAGCGTGGCAGCGCCGCGGTTGTAGATCGCGCTATGGAAGAGGCCGGTCGCGCCAGGGTCGGCGACCACCACGTCCCAGAAGCCGCTGCGTCGGGGAATGGCCATGATGTCTTCGAACTGCGACTGAACTGTCGCTCGGCCTCGCTCCTCACGCCACATCCACGTCAAGTACGTCGCCCATCCCTCGTTCAACCAGATGTCCGACCAACGCCCAGGGCTGACGGCGTTACCGAACCACTGATGCGCCAGCTCGTGGGCGACGGTTCCCGTAGTAGCGAAACCCGAATAGACCGGACGCGTTTGCGTCTCGAGCGCGTAACCGACGGAGTTGTCATCAACGATCGCACCGGCGGAGTTGAAGGGATACGCGCGGAAGTTGTCCTCGAAGAACGTGATGATCGCGTCCTGCTGAGCCAAGGCCCTGGCGGTCGCTTCGGCATCCGGTGGTGACAGCTTCGAGTCGACAGCGTCGATGATCGGCACACCGGACGACGTCGTGCTCTCAGTGAGGACGAAGTCTCCGATGCTGGCGGTGGAGAGGTAGCTGGCCATCGCGTCGGGGGCGTCCCAGTACCAGGTGGTCCAGCCGTCGGCGGTCACCGGTTCGCGCGAGGGGAGTCCGTTCGCGACGGCTGTCTTGCCCTTGGGGACGGTGATGGCGTAGCTGTAGGTCGCCTTGTCGGTGGGGTGGTCGCTGACTGGGTACCACGTCATGGCGCCCTCGGGCTCGTTCACGACCATCGCGCCATCGCGCGTCGTGACCCAGCCGTACAGCACGCCTTCGATGTCGGTCGGACGCGTCGTCGCGCCGCCGTAGTGGATCGTGACGGTGAAGACCTGGCCTCGCTTGATCTTCGGGCGGGGTTGGATGGTCAGCTCCCATTTCCGGTTGGCGTCGTTTTGCGTCTGCCAGTAGACGGAGCCTCCTACGTTGCTGTTCCCGGGTGGGCTGACTTCTTTGGCCGGTTTCTTGCCGACGCGGACGCCCTTGACGTCGAGTCCGCGGAGGTCGAGGTTGAACCGGTCGAGGCTCTGCGTCGCGCGCATCGTGATCTTCGCGACGGCGTCCAACCTTCCCGTGAGCGGCGCGGGTGCGGGCTTTGGCGGGGTGTAGGTGAGCTTCAGGTCGTAGTGCTGGACGTCGAAGCCGCCGTTGCCGATGAACGGGAAGTAGGGGTCACCCGCGCCCGGTGCACCTACCGCGAACGGTGACCCTTTCGTGTCGTCCTTTGCTGCGTTGGCCGGCAGTGCGAGGCCGGTCGCTGCGGTCGCGACGATGAGGCTTGCTGCCAGCAGATGTGTGCGCCGCATTGCCCCTCCTCCGGTCGCCTTCTGGCACCGTAACCGAGCCGCAGGGGCCGAGCGACCGGAGTTTCAGCGCTTCGGGGTGATCCGTCGGGGTCATAGGTCGGGCGAATTGCCCCAAAGGTGTGCCGTCACGGCTCGAAGCTCATGGAGGATGGTGCACTGATCCGCAATGGCGGTTAGGTTCACTCCGTGATCCGTTGCCGTCCGGCCGTTCTGGCCGCGTCCGCGATCGCGCTGGGGATATTGAGCGGGTGCAACAACGGCGCACCGAACCAGAACTCGGAGGCGTTCACCGGACCGCTCAGTAATGACTTGATTGTGGATACCGGCGACACCGAATGCCCGACCGGACGAATCGGACCAGGCGACACCGTCGAGATCTCGGGTTTCGACTATCTGCCCGAATCGCTGGTCGAGCTGCGTTGGACGGTACCCAGCGAGAACACGACCGGCACCTGGCCTCCGGTGACCGCGGACGAGGACGGTGACTTCTCGGCGTCCTTGAAGATCGGACGCGCGATCGCCAGCCCAGGCGACGAGGTGCTCATCAACTCAGAGGGCACGGGGCAGACCGGGCTGATGGTGCTAAGCACTCACCTTGAGGTGAGCGCCTGCTGAGCGGGCGGCGTCCAGCTATCGATTCTTCAGTTCGCTGATCACGGCGGCGGACGCCGTGGGCACTTCGACGATCTTCGTGCGGCTGGTCGCACCGCTGACGAGCACTACCGACCTCGGGGGGACGCCGAGCGCCTTCGCGAGCGCCTTGAGGGCGGCGTCCGTGGCTTTGCCGTCGACCGCGCGTTCGGCAACCCGGACCACCAGGGCGTCGTCATAGCTGCCGCCGACTTCGGTGCGGCTGGCACCAGGGCGGACGCGAAGCGCTACGCGGATTGTGGCGCTCGAGGGAGGGACCGTTTCAGGTCTCGGTCAGGACTCGACCAAGCGGGCGGTCTCGTCGGTGTACTCGACAGCGACTGACTTGAGCTTGGGCTCGAACTGCTTGGCGTGGTGGGCGCAGAAGTGCAGCTCACCGGTAATGAGGCGAACTCGTACGTAGGCCTGAGCGCCGCATTTGTCGCAGCGGTCGGCAGCGGTCAGCGCGGTGTCGGGGGCCAGTGCTGTGCTCATGGCTCTCACTCCTCACTGGGGGCCGCGCGCCCTGCCCAAGGAGCTGGACCTGATCACGTGACCGTCGGGTCGCTGCACCGGTTGCCCGGCACCTGTCTCAACATCCCATCACAGTCCGACATTTCCCGCCGCCGGCTGCCGCGGGGTTCGCCGTTGGCGTACACCTTCACCCAGGGTTCTGTGATCTGGCTCACGACACGCCGACCGTGACCAAAGTGCACCCGTCGGAGCGCCACCATCACCCAGTCGGCCCCGGCAGATAACCTCTCGGCGTGTCACCGACGCGCACCGTGAGCAGCTCTAGCCGCCCTGCAAAGGGTGCAGCCAAGGCTGCCGCCAAAGGGGCTGCCAAGGGGGCGTCCACAGGGGCTGCCAGAGGCGCCGCCAAGGGGGCCGCGAAGAAGGCATCGCCGGCCAAGAAGGCGTCCAAGTCAGCGCGGGGCGGCTACACCGCCAAGCACCTGTCGGTGCTCGAGGGTCTCGAGGCGGTCCGCAAGCGCCCCGGCGTGTACATCGGGTCCACCGACTCCCGCGGGCTGATGCATTGTCTTTGGGAGATCATCGACAACGCGGTCGATGAGGCTCTGGCGGGGCACTGTCACCGGATCGACGTCCGGCTGTTGCGTGACGGGTCGGTCGAGGTCGAGGACGACGGCCGCGGCATCCCGGTCGACGTCGAGCCCAAGACCAAGCTCACCGGCGTCGAGGTCGTGATGACCAAGTTGCACGCCGGCGGCAAGTTCGGCGGCGGGTCGTACGCGGCGTCCGGTGGCTTGCACGGCGTTGGCGCGTCCGTGGTCAACGCGCTGTCGGCGCGGCTCGACGTTGAGGTCGACCGGGACGCCAAGGTGCACACGATGTCGTTCCGTCGGGGTATCCCCGGCATCTTCGACGGTGACGGGCCCGATGCGGCGTTCTCGAAGAAGTCCGGCCTGCGGGTCGTCGGTAAAGCGCCGAAGCGCAAGACCGGCACTCGCGTCCGTTTCTGGCCGGACGCCGAGATCTTCGTCTCCGGCGCCGAGGTCAGCCTCGACGACCTCAAGACGCGAATGCGGCAGACGTCGTACCTCGTGCCCGGGTTGACGTTGGTGCTGCACGACACCCGCGGCGGCGAGGTGGTCGAGGAGTCTTACCGCCACGACGGCGGCATCAGCGAGTACGCCGAGTACCTCAACCCCGACGAGCCCGTGGCCGAGTCGATCCGGCTGCACGGCGTCGGGCACTTCCACGAGACGGTTCCTGTGCTCGACTCCAAGGGGCACATGACGCCGCAAGAGGTCGAGCGTGAGGTCATCGTCGATCTCGCGCTGCAATGGGGCAACGGGTACGAGACGACGGTGCGCAGCTTCGTCAACATCATCGCCACGCCCAAGGGCGGCACGCATGTCAGCGGTTTCGAGCGCGGGCTCGTGCGCACGATCAACGAGCAGCTGCGGGCGTCCAAGCTGCTCAAGACGAACGACGACGCGGTCGTCAAGGACGACGTGCTCGAGGGCTTGACCGCTGTGGTCACCGTTCGTCTGCCGGAGCCGCAGTTCGAGGGGCAGACCAAAGAGGTGCTGGGCACGTCTGCGGTCACTCGCATCGTGTCGAACGTGGTGCATCGCGAGCTGACCAAGGTGCTGTCGTCGTCCAAGCGCGGCGACAAGACTCGTTCGCGCGCGGTGCTCGAGAAGGTGCTGGGGGCGGCGCGGGCAAGGATCGCGGCACGTCAGAGCAAAGAGCTGCAGCGCCGCAAGAACGCGCTCGAGACGTCGTCCCTGCCGGCCAAGCTGGCCGACTGCCGCAGCGGCGAGATCGACAAGACCGAGCTGTTCATCGTCGAGGGCGACAGCGCGCTTGGAACGGCGAAGCTGGCGCGATCGTCGGAGATTCAAGCGCTGTTGCCGATTCGCGGCAAGATCCTCAACGTCCAGAAGGCGTCCGTCGCCGACATGCTGAAGAACAGCGAGTGCGCGTCGATCATCCAGGTACTGGGCGCGGGGTCAGGGCGCACGTTCGACGTCGACGCGGTGCGCTACGGCAAGGTGATCGTGATGACCGACGCCGACGTCGACGGCGCCCACATCCGCACGTTGCTTCTCACCCTGTTCCACCGGTACATGCGGCCGCTGTTGGCGTCCGGTCGCGTGTACGCCGCGGTTCCGCCGCTGCACCGCATAGAGGTGATCACTGGCGGCAGCAAGCCGAACGAGGTGCGCTACGCCTACTCCGACGCTGAGATGAAGTCGGTGCTCGCGGACCTCGAGAAGAAGGGCAAGCGAGTCAAGCAACCCGTGCAGCGCTACAAGGGCCTCGGTGAGATGGACGCCGAACAGCTGCGCGAGACGACCATGGACCCCCGCCGGCGCACGCTGCGCCGCATCACGCTCGAGGACGCCGAACACGGCTCCGAGGTCTTCGAGTTGTTGATGGGCAACGAGGTAGCCCCGCGCCGCGACTTCATCGTGGCCGGGGCGTCCGACCTCGACCGCGCCCGCATCGACGCCTAGCCCTCACCCCCGCCGAGTGCACGTGGTTGACGCTCAACCCCACCGAGTGCACAGCAGGTTGACGCTCAACCCCGCCGAGTGCACATCTGGTTGACACTCAGGCCCGCCGAGTGCTGGTCCGATCCTCAGAGACCCCGCTCTCCGCGTGGAACCGACGCTTCAAATCGATCTTCGGGGGTAGGGTCGCCGCCATGTGCTGCATCGTCGCGTTGATGACCCTGATCGGTCCGCGGGTAGCGTTCCTCTTCGCCTGGATCTTCACCGACGAGGTGAATCAGGCGATCGACAGCTTCTGGCTCAAGTTGCTCGGCCTGATCTTCCTACCGTGGACCGCTCTGTTCTGGGTAATCGCGTGGGCACCCGTGCAGCACGTCTCCGGCTTCGGCTGGTTCCTCGTCTTCATGGGACTGGTCTTCGACATCGCGTCCTACACCTCAGGGGTCTACGACCGCAGTCGCAGGTGAAAACCGCACTCGGCGTGCCTGGGCGTCAACCTGGTGTGCACTCGGCGGGCTTGGGTGTCAACCTGGTGTGCACTCGGCGGGCTTGGGCGTCAATCTGGTGTGCACTCGGCGGGCGGTTGAGGGGTCAGGGGGAGAGGGCTACCGGTTCGAGGCGGCCGGTGTCGACGTCGAAGATGGCGCCGCCCACTGTGAGGTCTCGCGGTAGCAGGGGATACGACTGGATCCGGACGATGTCGCTGCGAAGCGACTCCAGCTGGTCGTCGGTCGTACGGAACTCCAGGCTTCGGGTGTCGACGTCGTATTCACGCTGGATCTTGGCGTGAATCTCGTCCTCGGTGTTGCCGGCCATCGCACACTTCGTGTGCGGCATCACCAGCACGCGCCGGACGTTCAGTAGATACGCACCCAGCACGAGGGTGCGAAGGACGTCCTCGGTGACCCGACCTCCGGCGTTGCGCAGCACCTTGGCGTCCCCCGGCCCGATGCCAAGAATCGCGAACGGGTCGAGCCGCGAGTCCATGCACGTGAGCACAGCGAGCCCGCGGGCAGCGCGCGCCGGTAGCCCCGTGTTCTCAAAGCCAGCCGCGAACTTCGCGTTCGCTTCGAAGAGGTCGTCGAACGCGCCCGACGGAACGTCGGTCACGCGGATTTCGCTTCAGGCTCGTTGCCGGGCAACCACTTGATGCTGCAGCCCATGCTCGGGCGATGCGGCTCAGGCACCGGCCTGCCCGCAGCGATCAGGTCGATCGCGCGACGCAGCGCCGCACCCGTGACTGGGACGCCGTTTCCGGGTGTCGAGTCGTCGAACGCCCCGCGGTAGGCGAGCTTGCGATCGGGCCCGTACACGAAGAAGTCCGGTGTGCACACGGCCCCATACGCGCGGGCCACCTTCTGGTCGGCGTCCACGAGGTACGGGAATCGCCACCCGGCGCGCTTGGCCTGTTCGGCGAGCTTGGCGGGGGCGTCATCGGGGTAGCGCTCGACGTCGTTGGGGCAGATGGCCACGATGCTCAAGTCGCGCGACGGGACGAACGTGCAGAGCTGGTTCTCGATATGCCGCACGTACGGGCAGTGGTTGCAGCTGAAGAACACCACCAGGACGGCGGTGTCGAAGAGGCTGAGCGAGTAACGCTCGCCGTAGACGTCCGGCAGCGCGAAGTCCGGCGCCGGCGTCCCGAGCGGAACGAGGGTCGAGGTCAAGGCGGCCATACCCCAATCTTGCCTCACGTCCCGACGGCCGGACGCGCGGTGTTGCCCGATGCCTCGGCCTTGCTCGCTCGGGCATGCTGGCCCCGTGGAGGTGCGGCTGCTGGCGTCCGACGAACTGTCGGACGCCCTGCGAAACCGGCTTCGCGCGCTGCTGTTCGACTCCTTCCCTGACGACTTCACCGAGGACGACTGGACGCACGGCATCGGCGGCACGCACATCGTCGCCTTCGAGGGCCAGGACGCCGTGGGGCACGCATCGGTCATCTCGCGGCGCATCTACGTCGCCGATGCGGCAATCGATGGCGCCTACGTCGAGGCGGTGGCCGTCGACCCAGTCCACCGCGGACGCGGGGTCGGCCGCGCCCTCGTTGCTGCGGTCAACGACGTCGTCGGCTCCCGGTACCCGTTCGCCGCGCTCTCGACGTCCAAGCACCCGCTGTACGAAGGCGCCGGTTGGGAACGCTGGCTCGGGCCAACGTTCGTCGTCGCAGGGAACCGTTGGACGCGCACCGAGGACGAGGACGCCGGAATCATGGTGTTCCGGCCGCCCGGGTCGCCGGTGGACGACCTGACCGCACGGATTGCGGTCGATGAACGCTCGGGCGACGACTGGTGAACCAACGGGCAGGGCCGCGACCCGTTGTTCTCTCCTCGCCGATGGGTGTTTGATCTTGCGCAAGGTCGAGCCGTCGAGCGGAGGGAGAGCCGTCGTGGCAGAGGAATGGGTACTGGCAGCGTCGGCGTTCGTCTCGGGCCTCGCTGCAGGCCTACTCGGGATGCTGTCCGCGATCATGCGGCCAATGCAGGCGGCGATGGACGGCCGCGGCTTCCGCACCTTCATGGAGGCGTTTCTGCGGTACGCGGACCACTCGTGGGGCAAGGTCTTCAACTACGCGTGGGCGCTCGGCATGGTCTTCGGGCCGATCATCGCGCTCGTACTGCTGTGGGACGATCCGAGCTCAGCAGCGTTCGTGCTCACCGCGATAGCACTCGGCATCGTGATCGTCGGTGTCTGGATCGTGTCCAACGTCTGGAAGACACCGACCTACAACATGATCCTGGCCTGGGACCCCGAAGCCATCCCCGCCGACTGGGAGCACGTCCGCAGCAGGTACTTCACGATCAACGCGATCCAGCTCGTGGTGACGTGGGCGGCCTTCGCGCTGCTCCTCGTGGCGTTGGCTGCCCTCTAGCGAACTTCCTGCACGGACGCGACCATCCACGGTGACGACACCGGAGTCTTGCCGCACGACTCGGGCCGCTCGGTTCCTTCCTTCTCGTTCACGGTGACCGAGAACGACCGTGAGCCGTCTCGCACGAGGAATCGGCCAGCGTCGGCGTCCGTCACGTCCAGGGGACGCGGCATCCTCGCGCCGAGGTGACGCAGCACGGCCAGCTCGGCCACCTGTGCGGCAGGTCGTAGCGATGACCGCCCGCGGCAGGCCTCGACGCTTCCGCTGTCGGCGTCCGGCCCACCGAAGAGGTAACCGTCGGGCAGCGAGAGGTACGTCGGCGCGAACCGATGCCCGCTGGTGTGCGAGGTCTCCCAGACGACGGAGCCGTCGGACGCGGCCGCCGCTCGGTCGGCGAGCTGTGCGGCCAATGGACGCCCCAGCACCGCGCAGCACTGGTCGCGCTTGGCGTTCGTGCATACGAGGAACGCCCGGCTCGGAGTCGGCAGTGGCTCGCCGGGCAGGGTCGCGGGCGCGGACTGCGTCGAAAGCAACGCATCCACATCCAACGCGTCTGGTAACGCCTCGAGGTCGTGAATGCGTCGTGCAGCGAACCACGACGCGTCGGGATCGGTGCGCGCGACCAGCAGGGTGCGCGGGCCATCGGTGACGTCCGCGTGCGCACCGACCGACCGGATCAGCCCCACTCGAGCAGGGACGCCATCGACCAGAGCTGCGAGCCGATCAGCGACTCCCGCATCGAGGTGGCTCTCGCGCAACGCGTCGCGCCCCCAAGGCCCGGGTTGCTCGAGCAACACCCACAGTCGCGCGTAGGGTGCAGAGCCGGCGAGCGGCTCACCGACCGCGAGCCGCTCGGCCGAGCAGGTCAGCGTCACTCGCGGCTCGATCCGACTGCCGCGATCGGCTGCGACGCGCGCTCGCCGCTGCCGTCACGCCGAGCAACGGGAGCCGGCAGGTCGACCGGAGTTCCTGCGCTGGCGCACGCGATCGGGCCGCTGCCGACCCACGCCAGGATCAACGTGTCCTCGCCCTTGAGGAACCGGTGGCAGCGGACGCCGCCGGTGCCGCGCCCTTTCGCCGGGTACTCGGCCAGCGGCGTCACCTTGACGCTGCCTGCCTCGGTGCCAGGCAGCGCCGACGAGCTGCCCGAGACGGTCACCACAGCGGCGTCCGCGCCGCTCGGCACGCTGCCGAAGAACACCGCCTGAGCGCCATCGCCGAGTCGGATGCCGGCCATGCCGCCGGCTGACCGTCCTTGCGGCCGAACATTGGACGCCGCGAAGTGCAGCAGCTGCCCGTCGGACGCCACGAACACCAGCTCGTCGTCGTCGCTTGCGGGAGCGGCGCCCACGACCTCGTCGCCATCCTTCAGTGCGATCAGGCTCCAGCGACCTTTGTTGCTCGGGGGCTCGACGACGACCCGCTTGACGACACCATCGCGCGTTCCGAGTGCGATGGTCGCCGACCCGTCGAGCGGCACGAGGGTCAGCACTCGCTCGTCGCGCCCGAGGTCGACGAACTCGCGAATCGGCGCACCACCAGCCAGCGTCGGTGTAGCGGTGGGAGGAAGCGACGGCAGGTCGAGCACAGACAGCCGGACGACTTCGCCGGTCGACGTCACCAGGCCAACCTCCCCCCGCGCAGTCGTGGCGACATCGCCCACGATGACGTCGTGCTTCGCTCGCTTGTCGACCGGGGCGAGCTCGGTGGCATCGGTCGTGCGTGCCAGCAACCCAGTCGCCGACAGTAAGGCTCGGCAGGGGTCGTCAGTCACCTCAAGCGGCGCGGCGGTGCGCGTGGGGAGACCCGCCGACTCGAGCAGCACCGTGCGGCGAGGTGTGCCGAACCGCTTGGCGACGTCAGCGAGCTCGGACGAGACCAGGTTGCGCAGCGCCTTGTCGTCCTGGAGCAGCGCGGTGAGCTCGTCGATAGTCGCGGTGAGCTCGTCGCGTTCGGTCTCGAGCTCGATGCGGCTGAACTTGGTCAGGCGGCGCAACGGCATGTCGAGGATGTACGTCGCCTGGACGTCGGTGAGGTCGAACACGCTCATCAGACGTTCCTTCGCCTGTGCGGCGTCGTCCGAGCTGCGGATGAGCTCGATCACCTCGTCGATGTCGATGATCGCGATGAGGAGGCCCTCGACGAGGTGCAGGCGATCCTGTGCGCGGCCACGGCGGTATTCGCAGCGTCGCCGGACGACCTCGATGCGGTGCTCGAGGTAGACGGTGAGCAGCTCTACCAGGCCGAGCGTGCGGGGCTGCCCGTCGACGAGCGCCACGTTGTTGATGCCGAACGAGTCCTCCATCGGCGTCAGTCGGTACAGCTCGTCGAGCACGGCGTCCGGGTTGAACCCGTTCTTGACCTCGATGACCAGCCGCAGCCCTTGCTCGTGGTCGGTCAGGTCGACGATGCCTGCGATGCCCTGCAGCTTCTTGTTGCGGACGAGATCACTGATCTTCTCGACAACCTTCTCGGGGCCGATGCCCATGGGCAGCTCAGTGACGACGATGCCTTTGCGGCGAGGCGTCACGTTCTCGATGCGAGCGGTCGCGCGGACGCGGAAAGATCCCTTGCCGGTGGCGTAGGCATCCCGGACGCCGTCCAGCCCGACGATCGTGCCTCCGGTGGGCAGGTCGGGGCCGGGGATGAACCGCATGATCGTGTCGAGATCGGACTTCGGATGCGTCAGCAGGTGACGCGCCGCCGAGATCACCTCGACCAGGTTGTGCGGGGCCATGTTCGTGGCCATGCCGACCGCGATGCCGGTAGCGCCGTTGACGAGAAGGTTCGGGTACGCCGCGGGCAGCACGAGCGGCTCGCTGAGCTGGCCGTCGTAGTTAGGGATGAAGTCGACGACATTCTCGTCGATCGACCCGGTCAGCAACTGCGCCGCGGCGTCCAGCCGGCACTCGGTGTAGCGCATGGCGGCTGGTCCGGCGTCCAGGCTGCCGAAGTTGCCGTGACCGTCGATCAGAGGGAGACGCATCGAGAAGGGCTGCGCCATGCGAACGAGCGCGTCGTAGATGGCGCCGTCTCCGTGCGGGTGCAGCTTGCCCATCACCTCGCCGACGACGCGCGCCGACTTCACGTGCCCACGGTCGGGACGCAGGCCCATGTCGTCCATCTGAAACAGGATCCGGCGGTGGACCGGCTTGAGTCCGTCGCGTGCGTCGGGCAGGGCTCTGGAGTAGATCACCGAGTACGCGTACTCGAGGAAGGAGCCCTGCATTTCGTCGACGACGTCGATGTCGAGGATTCTCTCCTCGAAGTCGACCGGCGGCGGGGTCTTCGTGCTGCGGCGGGCCATCGCGCTTGCGGCTCCTTCAACTGCCGAGGCGGGATCTGACGCCGACCATTGTGGACCGGGCCACCGACAAGTGTGGAACGGGCTACTGACAACGCCCCCTCCGCGAGATTCCCCGGCGGGAACTT
>DASUFV010000008.1:0-4496 GCA_036274415.1 Actinomycetes bacterium | reverse complement strand
GAAGGCCTCGGCGATCGAGTGCTGTTCGTCATCGGAGAGCTTGTCCAGCTTTGGCAGAACCGTCTCTTCCTCTTCCTCGAGGTGATGTGACACCGAGTCGACCAGCTTCTCGAGAAGGTCGTCGAACTTGGGGTCATCGAGTGCCGTCTCGGCCAGCTGCGCTGCCAGACGGTCGGCCTCGACATGCTCTTCCTGGCTGTGCTCAACGGCGTCGGGAGCGCCGGCGCGCTCCCGGAGAGCCGGGTACACGTGTGCCTCCTCTGACCGTGCATGAGCACCCAACAGCGCCATCAGCATCGGCGCGATAAGGGGTCTCGTGGCGGGCAGCCGGAGCTCGCTGAACATGCGCCTGAACTCGCGGTGGTCGGCTTGGATCAGGGCGCTGAGGGTATTCGCCATGGATGTACCTCGAATCCTTGAAACGTGCGTTCTGCGTGTAATGGTTTTCGGGAACCAGTACCCATGACGGCTGTCGGGAAACGTTCCGGGCACGCCATGGGGATTGCTGCCACGATGACCCCATGGCTCAGGAAGAAGGTGCGTACGACCTTGTCGTGCTGGGGGGTGGATCTGCCGGCGAAACTGCCGCGGGACGGGTCGCTGCTGCTGGACGCCGCGTCGCCCTCGTAGAACCGCGATTGGTGGGAGGGGAGTGCCCCTATTGGGGGTGTGTACCCAGTAAGGCCCTGTTGATCGCCGCGGCGAGACGTCGGCAGGCGGCAAGGGCCCATGCACTGGGCGCGTTCGGCGAGCCCGTTGACGTTGGCGATGCAGAGGCAGCGTGGCGTGCGGCGGTAAACCGCCGAAACGACCGCGCCAAGCACTTGGACGACGCAGAGGCCGTGGGGGATCTCGTGGCACAGGGAGTCGAGATCGTCAGGGGCGATGGACGCGTAGAGGCGCCCGGCGTCGTCGAGGTAGGGGACCGCTCGCTCAGGTACGAGAACCTGCTGATCAGTCTGGGCGCTGAGCCCACGCTCCCGCCGATCGAGGGCTTGTCCGATGCGAAGCCATGGACGAGCGACGACGTCCTGACGAGCGACGAGCTTCCTGGATCTCTCGTGATCTTGGGCGGCGGAGCGATTGGTGTCGAGCTCGCACAGGTGTACTCGACCTTCGGGACGAGGGTGACGGTTGTCGAAGCGGTCGACCGCCTGTTGGCGCTCGAGGAACCGGAAGTGTCCGCACATGTGGCCGACGTGCTGGCCGAGACCGGTGTGGCGACCATCGTGGGCGATGGGGTTGAACGGGTATCCACGACCGCTGACTCGACCACGCTGCATCTCGCGAGCGGTAAGACGGTGACGGGCGACCGTCTGCTGGTCGCGACTGGACGCCGTCCGCGAGTCAAGGGGTTTGGCCTTGAATCACTCGGCATCGACACCGAATCAGGGGCCGTAGCGATCGGTGATGACTGTCGCGTGCCCGGGCACCAGAACGTCTTTGCGGCTGGAGACGTCACCGGCAAGTTCCCGTTCACGCACACCGCCAACTACGCGGGCCGCGTGGTGGCGGCAAACGTGCTCGGGGATAACAAGCGGGTCAACTTCGAAGCAGTTCCCCGTGGTGTCTACATCGATCCGCCGGTCGCGGGGGTCGGACGGACCACCGAACAGGCGCGGAAGGAGGGTGTCGACCTCGTGCGCGCCACGATGGACATCGGAGTCTCCGCTCGAGGTTGGCTCGAGGACGAGGGCGGCGTCCTTGTACTCGTGGCCGATGCTGAGCGCTCCGTGCTCGTCGGTGCATCGGCACTTGGGCCGCGATCGGACGAATGGATCGCCCAGGTGACTCTCGCCATCCGAGCGCAGGTGCCGATCGACACGCTGGTCGACACGATTCAACCGTTCCCAGCGGTCAGCGAGTCGCTCTTCCCTGCCTACGAAGAGGTCGCTCGCATGTTGAGAGGCAACTGATTACGGCGTCTGCGACTGCAAGAGTCTGAATACAGCACGCGACGCCGGGAGCGGCACAAGCTCGTGGCGTTGTTTGCGGACGGCGTCGATGACCAGGCCCTCGACCGCGAGATCAACGACTTTGGGGTTGACGTAGGAGTTGCGCGTCACGGTGCCGGTGTTGCCGAGTTCGGACGCCACCTCCCGATAGAGCTCGGTCAGTCGGCGTCCCGTGACGGCGGTTCCGGATCGAACGAGATCGCCGAGATGCATCGCCATGAGCACCGTCCCATGCCACGTCCGAAAGTCTTTCGCAGTGGTGTCTGACGACACGAGAGTCTTCAGATGCTCGTTGATGTGCTCGCTGCGAACATCGCACCAGGCGCGCGAGGTCGGGTCCCACCAGCCCAGCAATTCGGGGGAGGGATCTCGCCGCTTGAGCAGCTCACGGACGGCCTGGCAGACGACGGGGTGCGTGATGACGAAGCTGCTGGTCTGCCCGGACTTGGCCGGGAACTCGAACTTAATACCGCCACCGTTCATCGGCAGGACATGGTCGCGTTGCAGCGTCGCCAGCCCGTACGAGTCGTTCTCGCTGGCGTAGCGCTCACCGCCGACTCGGAACAAACCGAGGTCGAGCAGCCGCGTCGCTGTGGCAAGGACGCGATCACGGTTCAGACCGCGCGACTTCAGGTCACGTGCGCAGCTTCTGCGCAGCAGAGCCAGCCGCCTACCCAGGTGTTGGGCCTCTTCATGCTTCTTTGCATCGCGCTGAGTACGCCACCGCTCGTGGTAGAGGTACTGACGGCGTCCGGCGTCGTCGATGCCCACGGCCTGCAGGTGTCCATTGGCATGGACGCAAATCCAGACCTCGGACCACGCCGGAGGGATTGCGAGGCTTTTCACTCGTTCGAGGATCTCGGGATCGCATACGCGTTCCCCTTTGGCGGTCAGATAGGTGTACCCCGAGCCCTGTCGTCTCCTGGTGATGCCGGGCTCACGCCAGTCACTACGTCGAAGCCGAGCCAACTCTCACGCCTGCGATTCGACAGCCGCCGCTTGCAGAGGTCGTGTTGCCGGCCCGTGCAGCACCGCCCCATCCGGCGAGAAACGAGACCCATGACACGGACAGTCCCACGTCTCCTCGGCCGGGTTCCAGTTGACCAAGCAGCCCATGTGGGTGCAGGTGGCGTCCAGCTCTCTGAGTACTCCGTCGGACGTCACGCTGCGAGCCACCGAGCGGCCGTTGACCGAGGCGACCTCTGCTTCCCCGGCGTTGAGCTGCGTTGGGCCCTCGGATGAGGAGTGGGCGTGGATCTGTCGGCTCGCCCAGCTGCGGCTCGCGCTCACAGCGTTTCGGCCGATTTGTGGCACCATCGCCAGGAGCCTGGAAGGTGTCAGGCTCCAGAAGTCCCACATCGCGTCACCGTCGGTCAGTCTCCCTGCGAGGTCGATGCCGGCAGCCGTGCCGTGCGCGAAGCCCCATCCGGCGAAGCCGGTCGCTGTGTGTGGGGCATGGCCCGGGCGGATGCGCCCCACCAATGGCACGTCATCGGACGTCATCACGTCTTGCGATGACCACCACGTGACCAACTCGCCGTCCAGGACGTTGCTCGCCCATGATGTGAGTCGTTCGAGCTGGGCATTGGTGCCGTCCTCGTCCGCGCCCGTGGGGTGACCCCCACCGAGTGCCAGGGCCAGGCCGGGGTGACCGGTAATGGGACGGGTCGACCATCCGTCTTCGACGTCGTACGCCATCGGAACCGGTCGAGTAGTCCTCACGACGGCTGCGTAGTGCCGTTGCTGTTCCCACGGCAGAGCGGCAGGCGCCCAACCCAGCGGAACATGGGTTGCCAGGACAATCTCGGCTGCACTGATGTCGCCAGACGGCGTTGTCACGTGATGGTCATGCGCGTCAAGGACGGGAAGCTCGCTCCAGATCGGTACATCTTGGGCGAGGAGCGCGGCCGCCAAACCGCGCAGATAATCGACCGGCTGAATCATCAACTGATCCCGATAGCTCACGTCATACGTTGCGTCCGTCGGGGTGTTTCCGGTCTGGACGTCGAGCCTGACACCTAGCCCGTCGACGAGGTCTTTGTGTTGTCGGAGACTGCTCGCCCCCTCTGACGTGGTGGCGTAGAGCGTGTGCGGAGCCATCTCGGCTCGCTCTCGCGCTTGAGGAGACAGGTGGTCGCGCACCCAGTCCAGTCCCGCCTGCCCAGCTTTCAGGTACTGCGCAGCAGCCTGGTCTCCATGCCGTCTATTCACCGCGTCAATGCGTAGACCTGTCCCGATGGTCACCTTGGCGGTGGACTGACCCGTCACACCGGTCCCAATCGGAGAGCCGTCGATGACACCAACCCTGCGGCCACGATCGGCGAGAACCGTCGCTGCGGTGAGGCCGACGATGCCTGCACCGACGATGAGGACGTCAAGTGGCTGGGCCGGGCGCTGAGCGGCGTCCTCGGCAACGTGAGGCAGCGCGTCATCCACCCAGAAAGAGGCGCCCATGGGTGCGCCCTACCCAGGTCCAGCGTGACCAAACGTCGCGACCAGAGCCGCGCCTCCCGGTATTGACACGGGAACTCTGCAGAAGAG
>DASUFV010000007.1:0-7099 GCA_036274415.1 Actinomycetes bacterium | reverse complement strand
TGGGCCGAGCACTGCGAGCAGCGGCTGTTCTGCCGGCTCGACGACCGTGACGTTCAGTCCCGCTTCCCGGGCGGCCGCTGCAGTCTCGAGCCCGATCCATCCGCCACCCACAACAACGGCCGACTCTGCATCGGCGATGGCAGACTTCAGCGACTTCGAGTCTTCGATCCGACGCAGGTAGTGGACGCCGTCGAGCTCGGCTCCTTCGACCGGAATCCTTCGAGGCGATGATCCCGTCGCCAACAGCAGATGTCGGTATTCGAGCTGGGTCCCGTCCGAGAGCGCAACACTGTGGCGTGCAGGATCCACGCGAACGGCCTTCGTTCCCAGCAGCAGGTTGACGTCGTTGGCGTCATACCACTCAGCCGGGTGAACCAGCGTCTCTTCCTCGTCGACTTTCCCCTGCAGAAAACCCTTCGAGAGCGGCGGGCGCTCATAGGGCAACGCGGTCTCTTCGCCGACCATCGTGACCGGGCCGTCGAATCCGCCCTCTCGCAGCGCCGTCGCTGCGTTGGCTCCCGTCAAACTCGCGCCGACGATGACGACTTCGTTGTCTGATCCTCCGCGGTCCACAGTCATGGGCGACCTCCTTTCTTGATCACATCGCCAAACGCCACCCGATGCAACCGCAGAGCCCCGCGGAATTGGGCGGTGTGTAACGGACGACATCTCGGGTAAATGTCTCCTTGCACCACATCAGCAGAGGAGTCCTAATGGTCACCCCAGAGGAAATCGCCCGAGCGATGGCCGTTCACTCAGAGCAGGACGACGTCCGCGAGCGTGGTACTCGCTCTGAGAACCCTTCCATCAGCGACGTCCGACAGTCCCAGGACACCGATGAGCCGACCTCGGATCTCAGCGGCAACGGCAAACTGCCACAGGACGATGAGCGCGAGGACCGTGGGCGCGAAGACCATGAGCGCGACGCCGGTCACGGCGTTGTGGGCGACGTGAAGAAAACCACTAGGCGGGACGTCGACCCCGCACGCGACTCGGATGAGTGAGCGACCTCCGCAGGAGCAGGACTACCCGGGCCACTCCGGGGACATGGAACCAGCCCCTCGCGACTCCATGGAGGACTACAGCGGAAGCGGGCTGCTCACCGACGCTCGGGCGCTGATCACCGGCGGTGACTCAGGCATCGGACGCGCGGTGGCGGTCGCGTTCGCCAAAGAGGGCGCGGACGTCGTCTTCACGTACTTGTCTGAGCATGAGGACGCCGAACACACGACCCGCCTCGTCAAGGAGCAAGGACGCCGGTGTCTAGCCCTCGCCGGAGACCTCTCCGACGAGGAGATGTGTCGGCGCGCCGTCACTAAGGCCGTCGACGAACTAGGTGGTCTAGACATCCTGGTCAACAACGTGGCAACGCAAACTCCACAGAAACGGCTAGACGACATCACCACCGACCAGTGGCTGCACACGTTCGCCGTCAATGTGAACAGCTACTTCTGGATGACGCGTGAAGCACTCAACCATCTCCACAAGGGTTCGTCGATCATCAACACTTCGTCGATTAACGGGCTCCGCGGCAACCGTCATCTGATCGACTACAGCGCCACCAAGGGCGCCATCCTGGCCTTCACGTACGCGCTCGCTCAGTCGCTCATCGATCGAGAGATACGAGTCAACTGCGTCGCCCCTGGTCCGGTGTGGACGCCGCTCATTCCCGCCACCTTCGAGGCCGACGACGTCGCGTCCTTCGGCGAGCAGGCTCCGATGGGCGAACCCGCGCAACCTGACGACATCGCGCCGTCCTACGTCTTCTTCGCGGCCAACCGGCTCTCGTCGTATTACAGCGGCGAGGTGCTGGCGCCTATCGGAGGCGAGACTCTGCCGGGTTGATCTCGGCCGGGTTGATCTCGGCCCAGCAGTCATCCCCGCCGGCGTTGCACGAGCTTGCTGAGCTCCACGACGAGCGGCAGCAGCAACGCCAGAGCCACGGCACTCATCCACTGCAATGTGGTGAGTGACACGGTCAACAGGCTCGACTGCAGGCCAGGTAGCTCAGTGGCCAGAACGATCAACAAGACGGGGACCGTGGCGACCGCTACAGCCTTCAGTACTGGCTCGCTCAGGCCGGACGCCGGACTGCGTCGGTTGGTCAGTGCGTTGAACACAGTTCCGAGCCCCAGCACCACGAACGTCATCGTCATGGCGACGCTCGCATGCTCCGTGCTGGGCTCATCTGGGCCAAAGACCAACGGCACAAGAGCCGCCAGGAACAGCGTCGTCGCGTAGAGCACCCACAACCCGATCGCCCCACGGTTGGAGATGGGCACCTTTGGGTCGCGCGGAGGTCGATGCATCACGTCCGGGCTCCCCGGATCGATCGCAATGACGACGACTCCAGCGGCCGTCACAAAGATCAGCAGGTAAAGCACCATGAGCGGGGTCAGAGCCACGCCTTCGTTGATGTTGAAGGTGCTCGCGGCAACGAACAACGCGACCAGCGCCAGCAGCTGCGTCATCTGATAGCGAATGTACGAGACCACTTTCTCGTACACGCGGCGTCCGATCTCGACGGCGTGAACCAAGGTGCCGAAGTTGTCATCGGTCAGAACCATCCGACCGGCCTGCTTCGTGACCTCGCTGCCACTCCCCATCGCGACGCCGATGTCGGCCTGCTTCAGCGCGGCGGCATCGTTCACCGCGTCTCCCGTCATCGCGACGATCAGACCATTCTCTTGCATCACCCTCGCGAGGCGAAGTTTGTCCTCCGGCGACACGCGACCGAACACATGGAGGTCGGGCAGCCGTCGGGCGAGTTCGTCGTCGGTCAGATCCTTCAACTCGGCACCGCTGATCGCTCCAGGGCCGAGCCCGAGCTGCTCTCCGATCGCCCTCGCGGTGACGGCGTGGTCGCCAGTGATCATGCGTACGTCGATACCGGCGCCGAGCGCGGTGGTCACCGCTCCCTTGGCTTCCGAACGCAGCGGGTCGATGATCCCGACCATCGCGACGAAACTCAGTTCCTGCGCGAGGGCCATGGGGTCGGACGCCATGGTCGCCTGCGCAGACTCGTCCAGCACCCGCGCGGCGAACGCCAACACTCGCAGACCCCGCTCCCCCATCTGCTGATTCGCCGCGGCGATGTCCGCCCGCACCTCGTCGATCGGAACCTGCGTGTCACGCAACGGCCCACCGGACTGCGTGCATCGGGCGAGCACCACGTCCGGCGCACCCTTCACCAGTTCGATCACAACCTCGTTGCCGTCGACCCCGTCGCCGTCGACATTGACCTTGTGGAAGGTGGCCATGAACTTGTAGTCGGAGTCGAACGGCACCTCGGCCAGTCGCGGGTACGCGCGTCGGGTCTCCTCGGCGTCCACGCCGAGCTTGGCGGCCAGCACGACCAGCGCCGCTTCGGTCGGATCGCCCACGACCGTTCCGTCCGCGCTGACCGTGGCGTCACTGTCAAGACATAGCCCAAGCGCCAGGCGAGTGAAGTCGGGGGTCGGTTCGCCGGCAACACCTTTGATGGCTCCGACCGCCCGGTAGCCCTCGCCTTCGACCCTGTACCAGGCACCGGCGGCGTAGATCGTCGAGACCATCATCTCGTTCAGCGTCAGCGTGCCGGTCTTGTCAGTGTTGATGGCGCTGGTTGCGCCCAGCGTCTCAACGTCGGTGAGGTTCTTCACGACGGCCTTCGCGTCGTCGAGCTGCTTCGCGCCGACCGACAGCAGTCCAGACACGAACGCGGGCATGCCCGTCGGAATCGCTGAAATCGCCATCGCCGTCCCGAGCAGGAGAAGCTCCTTCGCGGGCAGACCCCGCGCCAAGCCGACGACAAGGATGAAAGCGACCGCACCCCACGCGATCACTGCGAGCACCTTGGTCAGCGAGTCAAGCTCGCGCTGCAGCGGTGACCGAGTTCGCTTGACCGTGCTGAGCATGGTTGCGATCTGGCCCATCTCGGTCTGCATGCCGGTGGCAGTCACGACTGCGGACGCCGTACCGCGCGTCACCGACGTGTTCTGAAAGAGCATGTTGTGGCGATCGCCCAGCGCTGTTTCTGCCTCGAGCACCTCGACGCCCTTCGCCACAGGTGCGCTCTCACCGGTCAACGCTGCCTCTTGCGTCTCGAGCGCAGCGGCGCGCACGATGCGCGCGTCCGCTGGCACGATGTCACCCGCCTCGACCGCCAGGACGTCACCAGGCACGACATCGGTGGCGGCGACCAGCGTGAGCGAGCCGTTTCGCATCACGCGCGCCTGCGGGATCTGCATCTTGGCGAGTGCGTCGACGCTCGCCCGGGCCTTGAGCTCCTGGCGAGTGCCGAGAACCAGGTTGAGCAGGATGAGCACACCCACGATGGCAGCCGTGCTGAACTCCCCGATGACGATGGACACGGCCGTGACCGCCAGCAGCATGATGTTCATCGGGTCGGACAGTTGGCTCAGCGCGATTTGCAGAGCAGACGGCGGACGTTCACGAGTGATCTCGTTAGGTCCAACGTCGGCCAACCGGCTCGCTGCCTCCGCATCGGAGAGTCCGACCGATGGGTCGACCCCCAGACCGGCAGTGACCTCGTCGGCCGAAACCGCAAACGGTGAGGCAGTGGTCAGCTCAGCGGTCATCGTCGGCCTCCGTGGTCGCGCCAGTTGTGGGTCAGTAGCGACCGAAGGCGCAGGTCAAGGCGGATGCTATCGAGCGGCTACCAACGACCCGACCGTGCGGATCGTGCGCTCGTTCCACGATCTGGGATATCGGAGCCACAACTTGATCACGAGCGGCGCGGGAGGCCTTGGCAGCGCCGTGCCCTGAGGCACCGTTGAGACAACGCCGCCAGCGAGTCCCTCGGAGGGTTGCTCCATGCGTACCAGCAGGCACAACGTCATGCGTTCGTTAATTGCGGTGTGCGCCGTAGTCCTGCTGGCCGCGTCGTGCACCAACAGCGATTCCGAACCCGACGACGACACTGCACTCGCTACCGGTGACGAGATGGACCTGAGTGTCCTCGTGTACAACATCGAGTACAGCGGCGACGAGACCACTGATGCCGTCATCGATGACATCGACGCCGACATCGTCGGCGTCCTGGAGTCGTACAACCGTCTGCCCGAGATCGCTGAGAACACCGGATACCCGTACTACAACGTCGGTCTGCAACTGCTGTCGAAGTACCCGATCCACGAACCTTCTGGCGCGGAGGGGCTCTATGCGTTGATCGAAGTACAGCCCGGCTACGCGGTTGCGATGTTCAACACCCATCTGGACTACGTGAAGTACGGGCCGAGACTGCTCCTGGGCGGCATGCCCATGGACGAGGTGCTCGCATCCGAGGACGACGTGCGCACGAACTCCATCCGGATCCTGACCCCCGACATGAAAGAGCTTTCCGAGGCCGGCTACCCGGTCTTCCTCACCGGCGACTTCAACCAACCGTCCAGCCTCGACTACGCCGAGGAGACGGTCGGTACCCGTGAGGGAATCGACGAAGCGGTCCCGTGGACGGTTAGCGAGACCTTGTTCGACATCGGTATGTACGACACGTTCCGCGAGGTCTATCCCGACCCGGTCGAGAACCCGGGGATCACCAAAGACAACCCTGACTTCCGCGAGGGCGGCTTCGGCGACCGCATCGACTACTTGTACGCCGGAGGTCCAGTCACGACCCTCGACAGCAAGCTGGTCGGTGAGAAAGGCGGGCCGAACGTCGATCTGGAGTACATGCCCTGGACGTCGGACCACAGGGCCGTGCTCTCGACCTTCGCTCTGCGCCCTGTCGAGCTTCCAACGACGGTGTCGCTCGATCGCCGACTGCTGACCGAGGGCGAAGAGCTCGGTGTGCTCTACAACGCTCCGGGTAGCACCGAAACCACGATCGCGGTCGTTCCCGAGGATGGCGACGTCGACGAGGCGCTCGACTCAGTCACCGTCGAGGAGAAGGGCGAGACGTCGTTCAGCACTGCAGACCTCGAACCCGCCGGCTATGACGTCGTCATGGTCAACGCCGACGGGGACGAGCTCGGGCGCAACTCGTTCTGGGTGCGGTCACGCGAGGCCGATGTGTCGCTGCAAACCGACAAGACCAGCTACTCGGTCGGCGAACCCATCACGGTCAGTTGGGACGACGGACCTGCGAACCGGTGGGACTGGCTCGGCGTGTATCAGGCGGACGCGTCCAACCCGCATCAAGACGACTACTTGTTGTGGGGATACACCGGCGGGCACGAGGCCGGGGCATTGCCACCGACCGTCTTCGGGGAGATGACGATGGGCCCGGACTCGCAAGGAAAGCCCTGGCCGCTACCGCCCGGCAAGTACCACATCCACTACCTGCTCGCCGATCAGTACAACTCCGCCGGCTACATCGAGGTCACGGTCACCAAGTGAGCTAGGGCTCACTCAGGCTGGTTGCCTGCTTCCCCGCCGACGACGTAGGGGGTCGTGTAGCCGGTGTACATCAGGTGCGCCAGCAGGCCTTCGGCCGCGTGCGGGAGGTTGTGACAGTGGTCGAGCCAGACACCTGGGTTGTCCGCCTCGAACGCAATCTCGTACGTCTCCCCGTCACGCACGTTCAGTGAGTCGACCCACCATGGCGCGCCCGTCGCCTCGACTCCGTTTCGCGACAGCACGACTGCGTGATGCCCGTGCAAGTGCATCGGGTGCACGTCACCACTGTTGTTCTCGATCTCCATGGTGACGACATCACCCTCGGTCACCATGAACATGGGAACGTCAGGAAACATGTGTCCGTTGACCGTCCACCACAGTCCGGGTTTGCCGTCGAGGAAGCCGGGCCGCCGGTCGACCACGTATTCGAAGTCCCGGTCGGGATCGTCGACGTCAAAGCCGATGTCGGCCGGTGACCCATAACTGAGCAGATCGACGAAGTCGCGGGGCGCTTCGGTCTTCGTGATGTCGGACGCCCCTGTTCCCAGCAACAGCGCTGCGTTACCGCCAAGCTCGACTCTGGCACCGGACGGAGGCACTTCGATCAAAAGGTCGGCGCGTCCCCCAGCGGTGAGAGTCAACGCCTTGCCGGCGACCAGGTCGGAACGTACTGGTACCACTCGCACCAGGTGTCGCATGAACAGGTCATTGGCGGCTTGTTCGGCGGGCTGGTCATCTATCCGCCGAAAGGGACGACGAC
>DASUFV010000006.1:0-6957 GCA_036274415.1 Actinomycetes bacterium | reverse complement strand
CGGCGACGGACGACTGGCTCCCAACTGTCAGTTTCTGGACGCCAGAGGCCGCAAAACCGTCAGTTGACAGCCACTGATCAACTCGCTAAGTCGCGAGCCATGCCACGCAGCTGGAACGACCCGATGATCTCGATCACGCCGAGAACCACCAGCCAGAGGCCGGTGACCCACACGAGCGCTCCCAAGGTGATCGCGGGCCACGTCAGGACGACGATGCCGGCGAGCAGGCTCAGGATGCCGATGAAGATGACCCAGCCACGTGCGGGCATGCCTGGGTGAGCGATTCCTTCGATGAGATCGGCGACTCCGCGGATGATCCACCCGACACCGATCAGCAAGGCCAAGATGGCGACTGCCTCAGCTAATCCGCGCAGTGCAACGACACCCAACAGGATCGACAACAAACCGCCGATCGCCGACAGCACCCTCATACCTGTCGTTTCCAGGTTGTCGCTGAAGCTCGCGACCAACATGAAGATTCCGCTCAGAATCAGGTAGATCCCGCAGATGACTGCGAAGAACTTCACCGACTCCTCGGTGAACACCATCAGGATGATGCCAAGGACGACCGTGGCGATTCCGAAAGCCAGCACCACACCAAAGGTGCGACCAAGAAGCCGGCCAGCATCAGCCGAGTAGGTACTCATAACCGTCCCGCCTCCGTCACGCGACGTAGAAAGCGCCTGGTGCGCTCCTGTTGCGGTTCGGACAGTACCTGTTCGGGTGGTCCGATCTCGGCAACCTCGCCGCCGTCAAGGAAGGCAACTCTCGTGGCGATTTCTCGAGCGAACGCCATCTCATGGGTTGCGAGCATCATTGTCAGACCGTTGTCCTTCAGGTCACGAATCACCGCCAGGACCTCGCCGACCAGTTCGGGATCGAGGGCCGACGTGATCTCGTCGAACAGCATGATGTTCGGCTTCATGGCGAGCGCACGAACGATCGCCACTCTTTGCTGCTGACCACCGGACAATCGATCGGGGTAATCCTTCGCCTTCTCAGCCAGGCCGAATCGCTGCAACAACTCCATCGCAGAACCCGCGGCCTCCTCACGGGACAGCCCCAGCACCTTGCGCGGCGCAAGAGTGACGTTGTCGAGAACGCTGCGATGGGGGAACAGGTTGAACGACTGGAACACGATGCCGATCTCTCTGCGCGCACGGTTCGAGTCGTATCCCGGCCAGGAGATGTCCACGCCGTTCAGCAGGATCGACCCAGCATCGATGGGTTCGAGCAGGTTGATACAACGAAGGAGCGTCGACTTGCCACACCCGGACGGGCCGATCAGCGCGACGACCTCGTGCTCGTCGATGTCGACTGACACACCGCGCAGAACCGCGTTGTCGCCATACGCCTTGTGGACGCGGTCGACGCGCAGTGTCGGACGCGTTGCGCTCTCAGCGGCGGAGGTCATAGGACGTCCTGTCCAGCCTGGCTGCGTCGGCGCCGACGTTCGGCAATCCAGTCGGCGTACCGCGAAAGCGGAACGGTGAGCAGGACGTAGAAGAAGGCAGCAACAACAAAGGGCGTGTAGTCGAATGACGTGAATGCGTCGATCTGAGCTGCCCTGGTCATCTCGATCCCCGCGCCCAGAATGGCGACCAGTGCGGTGTCCTTCTGCAGCGCGATGAAGTCGTTGAGCAGCGGCGGCACGACCCGTCGCACGGCCTGTGGGACGACGACAAACCGGAGACTCTGAAACTCGTTCAGCCCGAGGGCACGAGCGGCTGCGCGTTGGCTGGGGTGCACCGACTCGAGTCCGGCGCGCAAGACTTCCGCGACGTACGCGGAGTACGAGACCACGAGCGCGAACCAGCCCCAGAACAACTGCGAGTCGGGAAGGCCCTGGAGGTTGAGCGCTGGGATGCCGAACCCGAACATGAGGACCAACAAGATGGTTGGGATTCCTCGGACGATGTCGGTATATGCCGCCGCAAGGAAGCGAAGTGGCGTGAAGACCGGAGTCCGCAACCCACGAACAACGGCCAGCACCAATCCGATGACCAAGATGACCGGCTCGGCGGTCACAAACAGAATGACCGTGAGCCGTAGGCCCTCCAGAATGTGCGGCAGTGACTCTTCTGCGAGCTCACGGTCGAAGAAACTCTCTCGGATCGCGGGCCATCCCGGTGAGTTGAGAATCACCAGAACGAGCACGCCGAGCACTACGACGGTGCTGACCGCCGAGATGGTGAAGTCCCGCCGTCCCCGACGACTGATGGCAGCAAGCCGCTCCGGGTCGTGAACCGGAGCCGTGCCTGCCGTCGTGGTCACCGAGCGCCTCGCGACCGAGCGATCAGCCGAGAACAGGAGCCTTCGTGTACTCGGTCATCCACCGATCGGTGATCTGTTGGAGCTCACCTGAGTCACGCAGCGTGGTGAGCGCCTCGTTGACGCAGTTGACCAGTGGGTTGTCCTTCTCGAGCACGAGCCCCCAGGTGTCGGCAGCCTGATCCCCGGGCAGCTGGCCAATGACCGTTCCGCCGTCAACCTCGACAGCGGCGAGGTAGAGCGTTGTGGGCAGGTCGGTGACCAACGCATCGATCTGGCCGTTCACCAGGGCCGTCGTGGACGCCGTGGTGTCGTCGAAGACGCGGATGTCCTGCGTCGGCGCGATCGTGCTCTCAACCTGCTCCCCGGCCGTGGTGCCGATCTGCACACCGATCTCGGCATCCTGCAGCTCGGCCAGCGTCGTCGCGTCCGCGAACTCACTGTCTTCGAGGACGAGGACGCCGTTGGCGGCCTCGTAGTACGGCTCGCTGAACGTGACCGCCTGCTCGCGGCGAGGCGTGATCGAGATCTGGTTCAGCGCGAAGTCGAAGTTCTTGTCGCCAGGAGCGAACAACTGCGCGAAGCCCGCGAACGTCCAGTCGACGTCTTGCTCCGCAAAGCCCATCTCTTCAGCGACCGCGTATGCAACAGCTGACTCGAAGCCCTTGCCGTTCGTCGGGTCGTTGTCGATGACGTAGGGCGGGAAGGCCGGATCACTCGTCCCAACCGTGAGCGTCCCGTCCTTGACTGTCGTGATCTCTGCGCATGGGTCAGCACTCGGGCTGGACGCCGCTTCCGGCTCGTCCTCCTGGGCACACGACGCCAAGGTCATCACTGCGGCCAACGAGGCAACAGCCACCAAGGCGGATCGGAGTGTGGGACGGGCGGTGCGCATGACGCCTCCGGGTCGGACGAGTGGCGGGATCTCTCCCCACGGCAACGTGGGCCTGAGCCTAGCGCCGAGCCAGCCCCGCAGGGGTGGAGGCCTAAGGACGAACACCTTCGCGAGTCGGGGCCACGCGGGGCGACAGGACCGTCCCCACCACAGCGATCGCGGTCATCGTCCAGAAGATGGCGAGGTAGACACCTGAGTCCCGTCCAGCACTGACGTGGCTCGCGGCAAAGATCACGCCTCCCAGCCCAGTGGCCAAGATGACGCCCATGGAGTCGGCGATCTGCAACGCAGCAGAGTTCACGCCCTGCTCCTTCGGCAACGACAGCTTGAGGATCAGCACCCCCAGCGTCCCGTACAGCATTCCCAGTCCGAATGCGCCGAGCGACCACGTGACGACGATGGCTTGCCACGGCACGGCGTCCAGCGCCACCAAACTCGACAACGCCATACCCGCTGACGTGAACACCGCACCGATGACGACCAGGCGATCGCGATTGATGGTGACGGTGGGGCGTCCCTGCAACCAGCTCCCTATGAACCATCCGACGGCCGCACCCGCTAGTGCGCCGCCCGCGAGTACTGATGAGAGCCCGCGCTCGCGAACCAGCATCAACGGTATGAACCACTCGGCACCAAAGAACGCGCCGGCGAAGATGCCGCGCGTCAGCACGACTGTCGGCAGCCCTCGTCGTGAGCGGATCGTGCCCTGCGGCAGCAGCTTCGGCATGGAGTAGATCAGCATCGCGAGCCCGATCACCGCGAGCGGCACGGACGTGAGATTCAAGAACTGCCCGGCGGCCTGCAGCAGGACGACGCCGAGTGCAGCAACGAACGCGGCGCGCTTTCGACCTGGCATTGGCTCCTCACCGCTACCCGGGAGCGCATCGAGGTGGATGGAGCGCAGCTTCGGCAGCAGGACCGCCGAGACCGGAATGATCAGCAGGAGGATTCCGAAGAACACCCAGCGCCAGCCGAGGTACTCGGTGATCCAACCCGCCACCAACGGCCCGGCGATTCCTGGCACGACCCACGCGCCGGACAGTCCGGTGAAGACGCGTGGGCGCATCGACTCAGGAAAGGCGCGTCCGATCACGACGTAGATGGCGACGATTGCTGCGCCGAACCCGAGGCCCTGCAGGCCGCGCCCGACGAGCAGAACCGGCATGTTCGGAGCCAGACCGCAGACGACTGTGCCGAACATGAAGCCGGTCAAACCAGCCGCAAGTGGCGGAAGCGGACCCTTGTGATCGGCCCACCCACCGGCGGACGCCGTGGCGAAGAGGGCTGCTGCCGTGACGGCGGTGGCACCCCACGCGTAGAGGTCGAGCCCATCGAGCTCTCGTGCCGCAGTCGGCATTGCTGTGATGACACCCATGGCCTCGAACGCGATGAGGGACATCACCGCGATGACGCCGAGCGTCAGGACGCGGTACTCACTCCCGAAGATGCTGTCGCGTACTTCGGGCGGCGAGGACACCAAGCCAGCCTAGATACCCGTTTCCGATGGGCGACGGTCGGCCAGGCGCGGTCTCAGCTGTCGTGCGGCAGCGAGTCGTAGATCTCCTGGCACTCTGGGCACACCGGGAACTTCTGTGGGTCGCGGTTGGGCACCCAGACCTTGCCGCAAAGCGCAATGACCGGCGTGCCGGTGACCGCGCTCTCCATGATCTTTTCCTTCTGCACGTAGTGCGCGAAGCGTTCGTGGTCGCCTGGCTCGACCGGAGCGGTCTCGACCTGCTCTTCGGTCAGCGTGCCGACCCCACCAGAGCTGTCCGGCGTGGCGTCCGGCCCCAGCGGATCGATCGAAGGTCCTTGTGGGTCACTCATCACGATGGTGAGTTTAGGCCTCAGTTCATCGTCGGGTCTTCGGGGAACGTCGCGACCACTGCCAACGGTGGTGGTTGGCGCCGCAGCACGTCCGTCCAGAGCTGTTCGGGGTCGGTGGACGCGAGATCCTGCGGCTCGGCGTCCACGACGAACCACGCACCTTGGTCGATCTCGGCCTCGAGCTGGTCCGAGCCCCAACCCGCGTACCCCGCGAACACTCGCATCGACGTGATCTCGCCGGCGATCAGCTCCGCTGGCCCGTCGAGGTCGATGAGCCCGATGCCCGCATGCACGTGACGAAAGCCCAGTGGCTCGCCGTCCTCACCCTTGCCATCAAGGCGGGAGGCCAGTGCCAGAGCGCTGTCGCGTCCGACCGGGCCACCTTGAAACACGACTTGCGGTGGGGCGGCGTACAGATGCCACTCGGGCAGGATCTCGCCGACGTCGGTCGTGGACGGCCGGTTCAGCACGACGCCGAGGGCTCCACTCTCGTCATGATCAACAAGCAGGACGACCGTGCGCGAGAAGTTGGGGTCGCCGAGCTCAGGGGAGGCAACCAGCAGTCGGCCCGTGAGGGTGGCCTCGACCTCCGCCTCAGAGAATCCCGACTCATCCATGTCGCACATCTTCGCTGACGCCGGGCGGTGACTCCACCCGCATTCGCACACCTGTGCTGCCCGGGGCGGCAGCGGATCCATACCCCTCCAGCAGGTCTTCCCGGTGCTGAGGGCAAGATCACGGAAGCATTCGGCCTCACCGGGGGTTGCTACGGGTAACCCGTACGCCAAAAAGGAGACTCGGTGGCCACGCTCACCCTGACCAAGGACAACTTCGCTGACACGATCAGCGACAACGACATCGTCTTCATCGACTTCTGGGCCGCCTGGTGCGGGCCATGCCGGGCGTTCGCACCGGTGTTCGAGGCCGCGAGCGAGACCCACGGCGACGCCGTGTTCGCCAAGGTCGACACCGAGGATCAGCAGGAGCTGGCGGGGATGTTCGGGATCACCTCGATCCCCACGCTGGTCGCTTTCCGCGAGAAGGTGCTGGTGTTCGGTGAGGCGGGAGCTCTTCCGTCCACCGAGCTGGAGAAGGTCATTTCCGCGGTCAAGGACCTCGACATGGACGTCGTGCACGCGCAGGTGGCTGAGGCAAAGGCCAAGGAGACCGACGCCGCCTCCTGACCCCGGTCTCGACTCCATGGCACCGTAGGGGCCACCAGATCCAGGAGGCCCCATGTTTCGCGTCGAGTCAGAGGTCGGTCAGCTGCGCCAGGTGATCGTCCACCGACCCGGTCTCGAGCTCGCGCGACTGACGCCGGACAACGTCCACGACCTGCTCTTCGACGATGTGCTCTGGGCCGAGCGTGCCATCGAAGAGCACGATCAGTTCGTCGACGTGCTCCAGAACCGCGGCGTCCAGGTGCACTACTTCAACTCCTTGCTGGGGGAAGCGCTCCAACAGAGCGAAGCCCGTGAGTTCCTGCTGGAGCGGGTCGTCCACGAGGAGACCGTCGGTCCGACGCTGGTTTCCCCACTGCGCAAGCTGATCGACAACACTGAGCCGCAGGAGCTCGCGGACTTCATGATCGGCGGCATCCTGAAGAAGGACTTGCCGGCCCCCGAGTGGCCGAGCCTGCTGTGGCGGTTGCTCGACGACGAAGACTTCGTCCTCTCACCGCTGCCCAACCACCTCTTTCAGCGAGACAACTCCGCTTGGGTCTACAGCGGCGTGTCCGTCAACCCGATGGCGAAGGCCGCACGCAAGCGTGAGGCGATCCATTCCCGGCTGATCTACCGGTACCACCCGATGTTCGCCGAGCAGCGCGAGAAGTTCGCCGTTTACTACGGCGACGACGATGACGTCCATGACCCCGCCACCTGCGAAGGCGGCGACATCCTGGTCATAGGGAATGGCACCGTGATGATCGGGCTCAGCGAGAGAACCACTCCACAGGGCGCGGA
>DASUFV010000005.1:0-16693 GCA_036274415.1 Actinomycetes bacterium | reverse complement strand
CTGCTCGCGATCGGGATCGCTCTGCTCTAGCCGCTCCGAAGCGAGGTGCTCATCCTCAGGCCGGCATGCCTGGTTGGGCGCGGCGTCTCATCCTCATAGGCTTGGGGATGAGGAGTACGTTCTGGGGGTCAGTCTGAGGCTTGCGTCAAGATCTCGATCGGTCGCCGCGGCGGCCGTCTTCTGTGTTTGCGCGGGGATTGCAGCAGTCGCTCCACCGAACTCAGCATCGGCGGGATCGGTGCGACACGAGGGAATCGTCAGCGAAGACCCCGCAGACTTCACCCCCAACATCGTCCCTGACTCGACGGTCGATGACCCTGCCGTGCATGCGCTCGGGAATCGCCGAGGGACGATCTACGCCGGCGGCACGTTCCGAACTGTTCAGACCGCTGACAATTCGCAGTCGTTCATCCGGCACAACATCGTGGCGTTCGATGCCCAGGACGGCATGGTTCGCGATTTCGCTCCGCGCGTGAACGGGACGGTGTGGGCGGTTCAGCCACACGGAAACTCCATCTTCCTTGGCGGCGAGTTCACGAAGGTCAATGGCGCTCGTCGCCACGCGATCGTCAAGGTGGATGCAATCACAGGACAGGTGCGGAAAGAGTTCCGGTCGCCGTTCGCCTCGGGCATCGTCAGAGAGCTGCGCATGGCGCGCGGGCGACTCATCGTCGGCGGCAGCGTGCCGGGGAAGCTGCGAGCACTGAACCCCGACACCGGCAAGGTCACCCGCTACCTTCACCTGAGGATCCGCGGGCAAGTGGCAGACAACGCTGGCCCGACGAATGTCTACCGCTTCGCGGTGAGTCCGGATCGAACACGGCTCGTAGCAGTCGGCAACTTCACATCGGTCAACAGGAAGACGCGCTACCGAGCATTCATGGTCAGCCTGCGCAAGCGATCGACCGTTTTGAATGAGTGGCGTTACCAACCTTTCCGACACAAGTGCAAGGCACGCATCATCCCGGCGTACCTCCGAGACGTTGATTTCTCACCTAGTGGTCGCTACTTCGTTGTGGCGGCGTCCGGATACATTCCTCGGCCGGGTCGGCTGGGAGTGGACGTGTGTGATGCCGCTGCGCGATTCGAGACCAACGTCAAGAATCCGAAGAAGCCCACCTGGATCAACTACACCGGTGGCGACACACTGCATTCCGTGGCCGTCACCGGCGCAGCCGTGTACGTACAAGGCCATCAGCGATGGCTTGACAACCCGTTGGGGCAAAACGACGCAGGGCCTGGAGCGGTCTCCCGCGAGGGAATCGGGGCGATCGACCCGCGCTCCGGCAAGGCACTGGAGTGGAACCCGGGCAAGACCCGCGGGATCGGCGGCAAAGACATGCTCGCCACACCCGCGGGCCTTTGGGTCGGAAGCGATGGTGCGCTGTTCGCTGGAGAGTTCCGCTCGCGCATCGCGTTCTGCCCGATCTAGGCGGCCGCCTTCTCCAGCAGCTCGTCCAGCCGTTCGTAGCCCTGCACCACACCGGTCTCCATGCCGCTGGCAACGAACGCGTCGCGTCCCTCGAACGAGTCGACCAGGGACGTCGCCACGAGACGCGTCCGTCCGTCACCGATGTCTTCGATGTCCAAGCGTTCCAGTGCCACACCGTCGGGCATGCCTTCCCAGCAGAACGTCTGGATGATCACCTCGTTGTCACGCACTTCGTGGAAGGATCCGAAGAACTTGTACTCCTCGTCATTCCTTCGGTGCGTGTAGCGGTATGAGCCACCGGTGCGGCAGTCGTAGTGCTCGACCGTCATCTCTAGGTCGCGCGGACCAAGCCACTGCGCCACGAGGTTCGGGTCGGTGTGCGCACGGAATACCTTCTCCGGTGGCGCGTCGAACTCGCGGGTGATGCGGACGAGCGGCACCTTCGGGTCGGACTCGATCGTGGTCGTGTTCTTGCTGCTCATCACTTCTCCTTGGATGTGGTAGTGGTCGACTTCTTGGGGGGTTGCGGCTCGCCTGGATCGTCCGGCATCTCCGCGAGCAATGCGTCCAGTCGTTGGTAGCGCTCCTCGGCTTGACGTCGATAGCGCTCGAGCCACTTGGTCATCAGGTCGAACACCTCCGCCTCCAGGTGCACCGGACGCCGCTGTGCCTCCTTGCTGCGAGTGACCAGGCCCGCGTCCTCCAGCACCCTGAGGTGCTTGGACACCGCTTGCAGCGAGACGTCGTAGGGCTTGGCCAGCTCGCCGACGGTCGCGTCCGCGAGCGTGAGCCGAGCCACCATGTCCCGCCGCGTGGGATCTGCGAGTGCGGCAAAGACCTTCGACAGGGGGTCTGCGGCCATCACGCGCTCCTGATCTTTCTCAACTATCTGGTTGAATACGACAGAACGACACCCTGCCTCATCCCTCCTACCTTTGTCAACCGCAAGGTTGAATAAAGTCGAGGGCCGAGAAAATGAGCGGCCCAGCCGCGACGCCTCTGCGACAGTGACCCGGTGAGTGCCGACAGAAGTGACGTCCCTGAGTACGTGACGCTGAACAAGGCCAGCTGGGACGAGCGGGCCGCCGCCCATGCTGCCTCGCCGGAGTACCGGGTGCAGCAGTTCCTGGACGACCCGGACTACCTCTCCGATGTCGTGCGGTTCGACCTGCCGCTGCTCGGCTCGATCGCCGGTCAGCGGGGCGTCCACCTGCAGTGCCACATCGGCACCGACACGCTTTCGTTGGCTCGGCTCGGTGCGTCGATGACCGGATTCGACTTCTCTGCCGCGGCACTCGCGGAGGCGAGATCGCTGGCGGAGGCCACTGGGGCGTCCATCGACTTCGTCGAGGGGGACGTCTACGACGCGCACAACCTGCTCGGCCCTGGCCGGTACGACTTCGTCTTCACCGGCATCGGTGCACTCTGCTGGTTGCCGAGTGTCAGCCGCTGGGCGCGGGTCGTGGCCGACCTGCTCCGGCCGGGCGGTCGGCTGTTCATCAGGGAGGCCCACCCGATGCTCTGGGCGATGGACGAGAGCCGCGCCGAGGAGCTGGTCGTTGGCTACCCCTACTTCGAAACCGAAGAACCGATCGTCGAGGACGAAGAGGGCACGTACGTCCAGACCGACGTGACGTTCCAGCACAACCTGACGCATTCATGGAACCACGGGCTCGGTGAGCTCGTGACGTCGCTCCTCGACGTCGGTATGACGGTGACGGGTCTGGTCGAGCACGACTCGGTGCCGTGGGAAGCGCTGCCGGGTCAGATGGTGCTGGGCGACGACGGCGAATGGCGACTGCGCGAGCAGCGCGAGCGCCTGGCGTGCACCTACACCTTGCAAGCGGTGAAGGGTCCGGTCGCGAACGGCTAGCGCCTGGCGTCCGACGGTTACAACACCCGAGCGAGCAGGAAGCCGTCGTATCCCTTGATTCCCACCGTCTGGATCGCGGTGGCCGCAACTCGAGGTTCGTCGCGCACTGCCTCATACAGCTGTCGGGTTCCGGTGATCATGGGGTCGTCGTTTGTCGGGTCGACGATGGCGCCTTCGCGCACTGTGTTGTCCACGATGATCAGCGATCCCGGACGGCTCAGGTCGAGTGCGTACTTGAAGTAGCTGGCGTTGTTCTCCTTGTCGGCGTCGATGAAGCTCAAGTCGAACGGGCCGCTCAGCGTTGGGAGGGTGTCGAGCGCAGCGCCGACCTTGATCTGCACCTTGTCCGCAACGCCGGCACGTTCGAGGTTCTCTCCGGCGACTCGGGCATGTTCGGACGAGTACTCGCACGTGATGAGCTCACCGTCCGGCGGCAACGCCCGCGCCAGCCAGATCGTGCTGTAGCCGCCGAGTGTGCCGATCTCGAGGATGCGCTTAGCGCCGATCGACGCCGCCAGCAGCATCAGCAGCTTGCCCTGCGGCGGAGAGACTGCGATCTCAGGGAGTCCTGCCGCGACGCTCTCACGCAGCGTCGCGTCGAGGACGTCGTCAGACGCACCCAGATGCTCGCTGATGTAGGCATCGACGTCCGACCAGGTCTTCTCAGCATTACTCATCGATGCCTCCCGCGATCCGGACCCTGTGTCTTTAACTCACGCTAGTCGTTGCCCCGTGAACCGCATCTGGGGTAGGACGGCCAGGTGACCACGACGATTCAGGCGGCGGTGTTCCGCGACGCTGGCCAACCCATCGACGTTCGACCGGTTCAGCTCTCCGCTCCCGGTCCCCAGGAAGTAGAGGTTGCGATCGCCGCTGCGGGTGTCTGCCACAGCGACTTGCACATGGTGCGTGGTGACTGGGCACCTCGGACGCCGGTCGTGCTCGGGCATGAAGGCTCCGGGGTCGTCACAGCGTTAGGGGCGGGCGTCGAAGGTCTGGCGGTCGGCGATCACGTGGTTCTCTCGTGGGTGCCGTCGTGTGGAGAGTGCCGTTACTGCGTCGCGGGTCGGCCGGCGCAATGCCAACCGTCCGCCGAAGTCATCGGCGCTGGCGGCACGCTGTTCGACGGCACGACACGTCTCACCGTCGATGGGGAGTCGTGCTTTCACTACCTCGGCGTCTCGTCCTACGCCGAGCGTGCGGTAGTTCCCGCCTCGGGAGCGATCCCGGTGCGCACGGACGCGCCGCTCGATGTGATCGCGATCGTTGGGTGTGCAGTCGCGACGGGCGTCGGTGCGGTGCGCAACACCGCAGCAGTCCCCGCGGGTGCCACAGTCGCGGTGATCGGTTGCGGGGGAGTTGGCCTCTCGTGTGTGCAAGGTGCGCGACTCGTCGGTGCCAGCAGGATCGTGGCGGTCGACATCGTTCCGGCCAAACTCGACCTCGCGAAGCGTCTCGGCGCCACTGACGCGATCGACGCGCGCGAAGGGGACGCCGTCGAGCGGCTGAAGGGACTGGTGCCCGAAGGTCTCGACTATGTCTTCGACGCGATCGGCGCAGTGACGACGACGGAGCAGGCGATCGCCGCACTGGGTCTGGGTGGTGCGGCGGTCGTCGTAGGTCTGCCGCCGTCCGGTTCCGCGGCATCGTTCGACCCGTTGGTCTTGGCAGAGGGTGACCGACGCATCCTGGGATCGAACTATGGGTCATCGGTACCGCACCGGGACATCCCCGATCTCGTCGACCGCTACATGTCCGGGGATCTGGACCTGGACGCCATGGTGTCGTCGCGGCGTCCACTCGAGGAAGCCTCGATGGCGCTCGACGACCTCGCGCTTGGGTCGGCGCTGCGGCAACTGCTGCTGCCGAATCCCGACCTGCTCTAGGCGCTGGGTGAGCTCGCCTTTCCCCGCACTTGCAGGTTGCTCAGAAGTGAGGACGTCGCGGCCGCGATGTCGTCGACCGCCTTCTCGAACACGTCCTGGTTGTGGGACGCCGGCGCGCGAAAACCGGAGACCTTGCGCACGTACTGCAGCGCTGCGGCGCGGACGTCCTGCTGGGTGACATCCTCGGTGAACGGCGGACGGAGAGTCTTGATGCTGCGACACATAGGGCCACGGTAACCCGAGCCTTGGCTGGCTCGGTCAGACCGTGGCCGTCGCTAGGCTTTCCGCAGGGAGGCGATGGTGAGTCAGGACCCAGCAGGTACCCCAACCAAAGCAGGAGGGGCCGTCCTGCGCTGGCTGGTTCTGCCGCTCGTCATGGTCGTGGTCGCCTTAGGTGTGTGGGTGACCGGCGGCGTGATCACGAACGACGAAGCGGTTGCGAAGGGCCTGACCCTGGTGTGGTTCGTTGTGTCAGGGGCACTCGTCGCTCTCGTTGCCTACCGATACCGGAGCACGGCCGCGCCCGCTTTGATCGGATACGCCGTCGCAACAGTCGGGCTCGGTGGCTTCTTGCTGTACACGAGCACAGTCGATCGCGTCGTCGACGAAGACGTTGTCGTTGCAGCGACGCCGGATGCCTCTTCGCAAACCGGGGATGAACCGGAACCGAGTGCGAGTGAAGGCGAGAACGAAGAGGCTGACACCAACGTGTTGGTGTCACGTGGTCGTTTTGTTGACGGTGAGCACCCAACCGACGGTGTGGCGTCCATCATCGCAACCGACGACAAGACGTTCGTGACGTTGACGTCCTTCGAAACCGACCCCGGGCCAGACCTCCGCGTGTACTTCGTGGCGCATGGTGAGGACCCGACCAGCGGTGAAGACCTCGGTGCTCTGAAGGGGAACAAGGGCGATCAGCAGTACGTGGTGCCAGCGCAACTCAGCCAGCAGCAGCTGCGCAGCGGGTCGGTCGTGATCTGGTGCCGGGCCTTCAGCGTCGCGTTCGGGACAGCGCGGCTGGCCACTCAGCAGTAGGTCAAAGGCTTCAACGCCGACTTGATCTAGTCGACGCGGACGATCCCCTGTGGCGTCGAGAAGTGCGCGGCGATCAAGCCTGCGCTGCCCTCAGAAGGAGCGACCCACTCGACTTCGATGTCGTCGAGTGGGTCGCTGTGAGGATCGCCGAGCCAGTCACACACCTTGGAGCGGTCACCTGCGATCTCGAGCTTGGTGATCTGTACCTCGGTGCCGTTGCCGAAGCCAGGTCGCTGATCGGGCTCGCACTCCCAATGGATGAAGAACGGCAGCTGCGGGTCTTCGAGCAACTCGTTCACGCCGATCTGGCGCCAGCGGAGGTCGTAGCCGTCTGGACGCCGACGGTGCCCGTCGACCGCGTCACGTCCGAGGCGTGACTCCACGCTCGCCATCTCGGGGACCTCGACAACCCAGCCAAGCCAACCTCCGCCGTCGACAGAGCGTTGCTTGACCGCACGTCCGAAGGGAGCGGTATCAGCAGCAGGGTGATCGAGCGCCGCAACGACTTCGAGGTACGAACCGCCAGCTAGCGGAAGAACGAAGTTGCGTGTACCGAATCGCGGGTGCACTCCACCATCGGTGAACGGAGCTCCGAGCCGCGAACCCAATCGCTGGACCACATCGGCGAGATGGTTGGTCGGCGCCGCGTATGACAGGTGATCCAGCCGCATGTCGAAAGTTTGCCCAAGCCCTTTTCGGCACCTTCACCCGGGGTCGACTTGACACGTGTGAGCGCGTGTTCGGCGCGGCGTCCACACCCTCTAGCACCGTGATCTTGTCCACACGGCAGGACGACGAATCCGCTGGGACGCGCAATGGCGTCCACGGTCTGCATATGAGCCTTCCGCTGCCCATCGATGGGCCTTCACCTGACATCCCTGACGTCGTCGACCGACCGGTGCTGCGCGCGAGCGGTCCGCCCGAAATCGTTCAGCTCGTCCCGTACCTCCTCGGGTTCCACCCCCGCGAGAGCCTGGTGATGATGGCGATGCGCGGTCGCCGGATCGTCGTGTCGGTTCGCTACGACCTCGACGCACCGATCGAGATCGCCGAGCCGTGGTTCCGGTCGGCGTCCAACGCCGGCGCGGACCATGCTGTTGCGCTGGTGTACCACGACGGCATCACCGGGCCGCCGCTTCCGATGCGCGACTACGTCGATCAGCTCGGCGAGCAGTTCGCCAAGCACGGCCTGAAGGAAGTCGACGTCATTGCGGTGAGCGATGGTCGTTGGTGGTCCTATCGGTGCCCGAGCCCGAAGTGCTGTCCACCTGAGGGAACGCCGATCGACACCGCTGGCGCGATCGCCGCATCCGCGGTGTCCGAAGGCATGGTGGCCCTGCCCAGTCGCGAGTCGCTGGAAAGCGAGCTCGAGATTGACGAGCTGGCCATGTGCGTCGTCGAGGCCGAGATCGACAAGTACCTCTGCGATGAGCTACTCAAGGCTGTCCCGGACGACGGAGACGCCGTGGATTGGCCGGACGCAGCTCAGGTGCAGGTAGCACAGCGGGCCATGCGCGCCACCGGCTGGGCCGAAGTACGTGCCTTCGTCAAGGGGGCCCGCAAGGGCACCAAGTTCACACCGCCGCAAGCAGCCCGCGTCTTGGTGGCGCTCATGGATCGATCAGTCCGTGATGCGGCCATCGGCTACCTCGTCGGTCCTCCAGACGACAACGTCGGTGACGCCTGGCGTCAGCTGGCCCGAGTGGCACCCGTTGACCTGCGAGCGGCACCGGCCACGCTCTATGCGTTGTGGTGCTACGCGGCTGGAAACGGCGCGAGAAGCAACATCGCGATCGACGTCGCACTCGAGGCGGAGCCGGATTACGCCATGGCTCAGATCCTCTTGGATCTGATGGCGAGTGGCATCAACCCGTTCGAGTTCATCCACGACATGGCCACGGAAGCCCAGCGCGTGGGACGTCGAATCCAGCGGCGTCGCGACCCATTGGGCAGGCGAACGCAGTCGGCGTCTCAGACTGCAAAGGGCACATAAGGGGTCACCTGGGCCTGATAGGAGTACGGTTCGACCGTGGCCGAGCAGTGGACGATCCTCAGCAACCACGGACGAGTACTCCTCGTCATCGCCGACGATCCCGATGTTCGGCTCCGGGATGTCGCCGAACTCGTCGGAATCACCGAGCGGGCGGTCCAGATGATCGTGGCTGACCTCGAGGAGGCTGGCTACATCACGCGTCAGCGAGTGGGACGCCGCAACCACTACGTGGTCGACCCTCTTCAGAGCTTCCGTCACCCGCACGAGGCAGGCCACCAGGTCGGCGAGCTGCTCGACATCTTCCGCGGCAGCACTGCGACGGCGGCGCGTGCGGCCGCTAAGCAGAGCGGTGCCGCAAGCGCCGCCTCCGCAGCGGCCGCAGCAGCAGCCGTAGCGGTCACCGAGCTCACCTCGGGCGTGCCCGACCTGCCGATCTGACCAACGGCGGGCTCTGCCGTAATCGTTCGACCTCACTGGGTAGTCGCGCTGCTCCATCCGGGTCGGCAGCCCTGTGGATCTTGCTGGCTTCGCGGTTGCTGACCCCTAACCTGCGGTCCCATGTCGTGGGGGAGCAGCACCGTGCGCGCTGCCGTCGTGATGGTCGGCGTGTCCGTTCTCAGCGTCGTACTTGCGGTGTCGCTGCTTCCGGTGAGCGCGTCCGCTAATCCCCGCGGCGCAGAACCCTGCGAAGGTGCCGACTGCGACGTGGTGGGTGACCCCGATGGAGCCGAGTACGTCGGCAGCGGAGGGCTTCTGCTACCCGCTGACAGCTTCACGGGCACCGCACAGGACCGGTCAGACGCGGCGACCTGCACGGGCTGCCAGTGGGCGCTGCTGCCGATGTGCCGCACCGGCCAAGGCGGAGGCGTCGCGTGCGGAGGTGCAGCGACCTCATGCCCACCGGGCGAGTTTCGACGCATCGTGATGCTTCTGCGTCCTGGTGACACGGAGTGGCGCGAGGTGGGCCTGGTCTGTCTCGTCGGCGGAGCACCCACGACGGTCGACGACGTGGCGCAGCGTCTGTCGGACGTCGTGGTCGAGCAGGTGCCCGACCTCAACCCGAGCTTTCAACCGCGCGGCGGAACACTCGTCGGTCTGCCCGCCGTCTTCGACGCCGGCCAGCCGCGCACGCTCGGCGGGCGCCGGTTCACTCTCGTGGGCTTCGACATCGTCCTTCACGGGCGGGCGACCTGGATGTGGACGTTCGGTGACGGCGGGTCGCTGGTGACAGACGCGCCAGGAGGGGCTTGGCCCAACACCGACGTCAGCCACACCTACTCGCGTTCAGGCGAGTACGCGGTGGGAGTCGTCACCGAGTGGGAGGCCTGGTTCACCGTCGACGGTATGGGGCCGTGGCCGGTCGGCGGGGAGCCCGTCACACAGGCCAGCGGTCCACTGGCGCTTCGGGTGCTCGAGGCTCGCGCACAGCTCGTCACCGGCTGATGCCGGGTTCCGCAGGCCTTTCGTACCTGGTCGCGGGCGTCGGCGTCCGGTAGCGTCCGGGCCGTCGACCAGGCGGTCCGTCTGCGATGTCTGACCTGGATGTCTGACCTGGCGCACCGAGGAGGCTGCGATGGGGACGATTGTCGTCGGGTACGTACCAAGCCCCGAGGGTGAGGCGGCGCTCGACCGCGCGGTCGACGAAGCCCGATTGCGAGGGTCCAGCCTGGTGGTGGTCAACTCCCAGCGCGGCGGACGCACCGCCGACTATGAAGAGCTGGCGCTGACCGACGAGCAGGTGCAGGCCATTCACGACCGGCTCCACGCCGCCGGAATCGAGCACGACGTGCGCGGCCTGGTACGAGGCAAGGACCCGGCCGACGACCTCATCGCGGTGGCCGAGGAGACCTCAGCTGAACTGATCGTGATCGGCCTCAGAAAGCGCAGCCCCGTCGGCAAACTGATCATGGGGAGCAACGCTCAGCGGATCCTCCTGGACGCCGAATGCCCCGTCCTCGCGGTCAAACGCTCCTGATCCGAACTCACCTCACCCCCAACCCCATTTGGACGCAACGACGCGTTCCCTCCATAAGACGGAACTTTCGCAGACTCACCAGCGGCTCCGAGGGGCTGGACGCCGCGCGCCGCCCGGATCGGAACTCGCCGACGCGTGGGGGAAGAACTGGGCGGACATGGGCGTTTGACTACAATGTCACCCGCTGCGTTATCCGGAGCCGGAACCAAGCCCCCGCCCAAGGCAGAGCCCAGGCAGAGGCTGCGTTCACCGACCTTCCCCGCGAGGCGACAGCCCCCAGACCTAGGCATCCCGCGTCCGACGCCTGCCAGCATCCCGCAAGGAGGCAACCGCTCCTATGAGCGCTGCTCGTAAGACAGCCACCAAGCCCGCGACGAAGAAGGCGTCCACCAAGAAGGCGCCTGCGAAGAAGAACGCCACCAAGACGGCCAGGTCGACGGCGAACTCCGTGGCGAGCAAGAAGACGCCCAAGACCGCTCCCAAGAAGGCAGCGGCGAAGAAGCCTGCCGTGAAGCCGGCGGCCAAGTCCTCAACCAAGGCTGCTCCGAAGAAGACCGCAGCGAAGTCGACCGCGAAGAAGACCTCGACCAAGACGGCAGCGAAGGTCACGAAGAAGGCTCCTGCGAAGGCTCCAGCCAAGGCTGAGCCGAAGAAGACTACGGCCAAGAAGGCTGCGGCAGCGGACGCCAAGGCTGAGTCCGCGAAGAAGGCTGACTCGAAGAAGGCTTCCGGCAAGAAGGCCGCCGAGGAAACCGCGACCGTCGAGATCCCCGTTGCCGACGACGGCATGCCGGTGAGCGATGAAGAAATCGCCGAGGAGATGGCCAAGGCCGAGACCGAGGAGCAGGGCTTCGTCATCTCGCACCGCGACGAGAGCGACGAGCCCGTCCAGCAAGTGACGGTTGCTGGCGCAACCGCCGACCCGGTCAAGGACTACCTGAAGCAGATCGGAAAGGTCGCGCTGCTCAACGCCGAGCAAGAGGTTGAGCTCGCGAAGCGCATCGAGGCTGGCCTCTTCGCAGAAGAGAAACTGAACGCTGGCAAAAAGCTGTCGGCCAAGCTCACGCGCGAGCTCGAGTGGATCGCCGAAGACGGACGCCGCGCTAAGGACCACTTGCTCGAGGCCAACCTGCGCCTCGTTGTGTCACTGGCCAAGCGGTACACCGGACGCGGCATGCTTTTCCTCGACCTGATCCAGGAGGGCAACCTCGGTCTGATCCGTGCGGTCGAGAAGTTCGACTACACGAAGGGTTACAAGTTCTCGACCTACGCCACGTGGTGGATCCGTCAGGCGATCACGCGCGCCATGGCAGACCAGGCGCGCACGATCCGCATCCCGGTGCACATGGTCGAGGTCATCAACAAGCTCGCGCGCGTGCAGCGTCAGATGTTGCAGGACCTCGGACGCGAGCCAACGCCTGAAGAGCTCGCCAAAGAGCTCGACATGACGCCGGAGAAGGTCGTCGAGGTCCAGAAGTACGGACGTGAGCCCATTTCGCTGCACACCCCGCTCGGTGAAGATGGCGACAGCGAGTTCGGTGACCTGATCGAGGACTCCGAGGCCGTTGTCCCGGCGGACGCCGTTTCTTTCACGTTGCTGCAAGAGCAATTGCACGCGGTGCTGGACACGTTGTCAGACCGCGAGGCCGGCGTTGTGTCGATGCGGTTCGGCCTGACCGACGGACAGCCCAAGACGCTCGACGAGATCGGCAAGGTGTACGGCGTCACACGCGAGCGCATCCGTCAGATCGAGAGCAAGACGATGAGCAAGCTCCGCCACCCGAGCCGGTCGCAGGTGTTGCGCGACTACCTGGACTAGCCGGCTCCTGTTCCGAAGTGGTTCTAGGTCTCAACGGCCGCCATCTCTGCCTTGCAGTCCTGAGTTCTTCGCCTTCGCATTGTCGAGCAGGTCGTCGCCGTCTTGATCACGCTCTGCGACCTGGTGTTCTTTGCAGTCCTGTTACAGCTTGACCCCGTCATGTGGAGTCGGTGGTGGCGCGCTCCGCTTGCACCACCCGCCCTGATACACGGCGTTCTTACTGATCGGTCCGCTGTACGCCTGGTGGTGAGCCGCAAGACCGCGCTGGAGCAACGCGTCGATACGGCAAATGTCGCACGCGTCTGATTCGTCGATCTGATAGTGACAAGTTGCACGAAGGACCGGGACTTCTATGGTGAATGAGGCCGCACACGCAACTCCATGGGGGAGAAGTTGGGTACCACATCAACTGCACACAAGGTCGTCCTGGCGAGTGCGATCACGGTCGTCGCGTCGTTGTCGGTGTCGATGGTGCCATCGCCGGTATCGGCCGGCTCGGTATCGCATCCAAGCGTTGTCAGTGAAGATCCTGCTGACTTCACGCCGAACGTCGTTCCCGATGCGGGCGTCAGCCACCCAGTGGTACTCGCCCTTGGCCAGCGCAAGAACACGATGTACGCCGGTGGCCGCTTCGGCACTGTTGAGAATTCTTCCGGTACTCAGTCGTACAACCGTCACAACATCGTTGCTTTCGACGCCACGACGGGTGCCGTCAAGGACTTTGCGCCGAACCTCAACGGCTCCGTCTGGGCCGTTGAGCGCTATAAGAAGGCGATGTTCGTCGGAGGTGACTTCACCACGGTGGACGGCGTCTCGCGTCCGGCAGTTGTCAAGTTACGCGCTGGCAGCGGCGCGGTCCTGAAGACGTTCAACCCCTCATTCACGTCTGGCACCGTGACCCAACTGCGGATGGCTCGCGGCAAGCTGATCGTGGGGGGCAGCATCCCGGGCAAGCTGCGCGCCCTCGACCCGAGGACTGGACAGGACACCGGCTACATCTCGCTCCCGGTCGCCGGGAAGGTGGCTGACAACGCTGGTCCTGTCAACGTTTACCGCTTCGCGGTGAGCCCAAACCACCGCCGCCTCGTGGCGGTCGGTAACTTCACGTCGGTCGATGGTCAAAGCCGTTGGCGGGCGTTCATGCTGGACTTGCGCAAGGACAAGGCCACTCTCAATCCGTGGTCGTACGCCCCGCTGCAGCGGGAGTGCGCAGCGTCGTCCATCCCGGCCTACCTGAAGGACGTCGACTTCTCGCCTGACGGCACCTACTTCGTGCTGGTGGCTTCCGGGTTCGTCCCACAGTCCGGTGGTTTGTTCACCGACGTGTGCGATGCAGCCGCGCGCTTCGAGACCGACGTGCCGTCGCCCCCCGCACCGACCTGGATCAACTACACCGGTGGTGACACGCTTCACTCGGTTGAGGTGACTGGCGCCGCTGTCTACGTCCAAGGACACCAACGGTGGATGGACAACCCCTTCGGAGTCGATGATGCAGGCCCGGGCGCGGTGTCCCGCATGGGGATTGCGGCGCTCGATCCGGGCAGCGGGGAAGCGTTGGCGTGGAACCCAGGCAAGACGCGAGGGGTCGGTGGGAAAGACATGCTGGCCACGGCATCCGGGCTCTGGGTGGCCAGCGACGGGCGACGCTTCGCCGGCGAGCTGCGCCAGCGCCTCGCGTTCTGCCCGCTCTAGCGGGCGGCGTTCGCCTCCGGGCCGGCTCGTCCCGCTTCTCAGTCCAGGGATATTGCACCGCAAAGCGCTCGCAGGATCTCTGCTCAATGGGCGATTTAGCACAGCGTTCAGGTATTCAGAGTGCGCGACAACCTGGACTAGCGTCTACAACCGCCTGGCTAGTTGGTCTGGCTGACGCGGTGGACCTCGTTTCCGAAGTATCCGAGGTAGTACAGCGAGTCGCCGTTGGGGCCGGGGCCGACGGTGAGCTCGACAGGCCCGTCGGCAGGGAAGAACGGCTTCGCGACAAACCCTCCTCCTGATAGCGGGGCGAGTCGGAATACCGAGTTGCAGGTGAAGTCGGCAAACAGGTATTTGCCTGCGTAGGGCTTGCCCCATGAAGTCGGTCCGAACGCAGCGCCGGTTATCGACCGACAGTCCGTCGTGTGGTCGTAACTGAAGATCGGGTCAGCAAAATTCGGATCCGGATCACAGGACGTGGTCGAGCCCGCCTCGCAGTAGCCTTCCCGCACGTTCCACCCGTAGTCGCGGCCAGCAGCCACCGTGTCGATTTCCTCCCAGAGATCCTGTCCAACGTCGTTGACCCAGACCTGATTGGTGCCGGGCTTGATCATGAATCGGAATGGATTTCTGAAGCCGTAAGCGAATGTTTCAGTACACGGGCCAGTTCCAGGTTCAACACCAGTCCGGGCAGTGCACCGGCGGGCTCCGGGTACCCCGACGAATGGGTTCGTCGCGGGAACCTTGCCGGCTCGGGTGACGCGTAGGACTTTCCCGTTGGGGATGTCCAGACGCCGGCTGTTGGCGTTGCTTCCTTGGCAAAGGCCGGGCGACCCAACCTGGCACCCGCCGTCACCGACAGTGATGTACAGCAGTTCATTGCTACCGAAGTGCAGATCGCCTGCGTTGTGACCGGTAGCGGGTGAGGGCAGGTTGTCGACGATGACCTTGCCGCTGCCCGCGACAACGCGACTGTCGGCACCCAACGTATAGCGGGACACACGGTTTACGGGTGTATCAGCAGTCCCAATCGGACACTCATTGTCAAACTTGTTGAACGTCCAAAAGACATAGATGTAGTGGTTGTCGCTGAAGGCGGGGTCGACGGCGACACCCATCATGCCGCGTTCACCCCCACTGCAGATCTTCGACGAGAGGTTGAGCGCCGGTTTCGCAAGCAAGGTGTCGTCTTGGTAGACCCGGACAAGCCCCGCGTCCGTCGTAACGAGCATTCGCCCGTCCGGTGTGAAGGCGATGGCAGTCGGATGATTGAGGCTGAAGAGCGTCACGTCGCTGAATCCTGCGGGCAATGACGTGGCTGGCGTGATGGTGCTTCCTTCTGTATTGCCGACGATCGCTGCCGTCACCATGGGGGGAGCTGAGGCTCCTATGGCAAGACCCAACACTGCCAACGTAAAGAGCACCCGACGAATGGACTGGATCGAAGCCATGAGTGGACGCTAGACCCGTTCACGGGTGATGTCCGGCAAAGCCAGATATGGCTATCGCTGGTCGAGCGAGAGGAAGCGCCATGGTTTGCTGAACCATGCCGTTGTGATTTCGCAACATGACCGTTGCCGAGGAGACTCACAAGAGACGCTCGCCCGCCTTGGGTCCTCCGGTGGAGGCCCAACCAAGTTCCGCCTGCACAGGGGCGGCTACGACATCGCCGAAGTCGATGCATTCCTCGCGATTGTCGAGTCGCGAACGGTCGCGGAGCTCGAGCAGGCCTTGTTCAACGCGGCGAGTCGGTCCAAGGGGTACAACGAGGACGACGTCGATCAGCACCCGGACGAAATAGTGGCGAGGAGGAGGCGGGCCCGAGATCCGCCCTGACTCCGCTCCGCTCAACCAGGGACCTTGGCCTCTGGCTGATGACTCCAGACCTCGGCAGCCTGGAGCCATGGGCGAGGCACACATGTCGGCAGGTTCGTCATCCCTTGACCACGCGATCGCGGTAAATGGTCTGGTCAAGGATTTTGGACGGACGCGCGCCCTCGATCACCTCGATCTGGCCGTCAACACGGGCGAAGTTCATGGGTTCTTGGGACCAAATGGTGCGGGAAAGACGACCACCATTCGGATCCTGCTCGGCTTGGTGCGCGCCACGGACGGTCGAGTCCGTCTGGTGGGTGGCGACCCATGGCTGAACAGCGCCGAGTTGCATCGGCGATTGGCGTATGTCCCGGGGGAGGTCAACCTGTGGCCCAACCTCACCGGGGGTGAGGTGATCGATCTGCTCGCGGCGCTGCGTGGCCGTGCTTCATTGGGTCGGCGGACTGAGCTCCTCGAGCGATTCGAGCTCGATCCGAGCAAGAAGATTCGTTCCTACTCCAAAGGAAACCGGCAGAAAGTCGCTTTGGTCGCGGCACTCAGTTCTGATGTCGAGTTGTACCTGCTCGACGAGCCGACCTCAGGGCTCGACCCCCTCATGGAGGCCGTCTTTCAGGACGTGGTCCGAGGCCTGCGGGAGCAAGGGCGCACCGTGCTGTTGTCCAGTCACATCCTGTCCGAGGTCGAAGCGTTGAGCGATCGGGTGACGATCATCCGCAATGGACGCGCAGCCGAGACCGGAACCTTCGCTGAGCTTCGACACCTCACACGAACCACCGTGACAGCGGAAACCGCCTTGCCGCCTGAAGGATTGGTCGCCCGTGAGGGCGTGCACGACGCAACCATCGACGGAACCAAGGTGCAGTTCAGCGTCGACGCGACTGAGTTGAACGACGTCCTAGAAGAGTTGGTGCGATACCGCGTCCGGTCACTCACCAGCACACCGCCAACGCTCGAGGAGTTGTTCCTCCGTCATTGCGACCAGGGCCTTGATCGTTCGGCGGCGCTCGAAGGTGTGTGACCGGCATGCCCGCTCTCCGAAAGTCCGACTTCACCGGCACTGGGCAGTTGTTGCGACTGGCCATCCGACGCGACCGGTTCACGCTGCCTGCATGGCTGTCAGGAATTGCGTTGTTCGTGGCGGCCACGGCAGCC
>DASUFV010000004.1:0-36262 GCA_036274415.1 Actinomycetes bacterium | reverse complement strand
GCGGCGTACGCTTCCTGGGCCGCTTCGAGGATTGGGTTTGGGTTAGGATTCGCCATGTCGGGAGTTCCTTTCGATCGTGGTGTAGTGGCTGACGATCGTAGACTTCACGACAGAGCCCCCGGTCACCCAACACCGGGGGCTCTGTCGTTTCTCAGGACCGCACGTCGAGTGCCGTCATGCACACCGGACAGCGGATCATCTGGTTGACCCCGACGTTGGTGATCGTCGTGCCCTGCAGGCCGCAGAGCGCGACGGTCGCTCCCGCTGAGTTGCGGGTCGCCGGGAGGTGGAAGAACGGCGCTACGCCCTGACGGTTGCGCATCAGGACCCACGGTTCTTCGTGCTGCTCGACCGGGAACGACGGACGCTCCGGTCGCTTGCGTGGTTTGGTCCCGGGCCCGTACAGGTCCGGGTCGAACAGGGTGTCTGTCATGAAAGCCCCTTCTCTCTCCAGGCCGCGTACTTCTCGGCCGGGTCTGGTGGCGGGGGAGGGACCTCCCACAGGTCGATCCCCAGCTTCGTGTTCTCCAGCGCCCGCTTGCCCGCCCGCTTGATCGTCGACAGGGCGCGGTCGGGGAGGCGCTCGCGCTGGATGCGTTCGTAGGTCCACCCGGCCAGCTTCAAGTCACGGATCATGACGAGCTCGGACGGAGGGAACGAGAGTACGCCGCCTGCGTGCTTGCGCCGGGCGGCATCGGCGTTGTTCTCGGCGACGGTGCCCAGCTCCAGGTGCTTGATGTAGTAGCAGAGGCGGTTGTCGCACTTGTGGCGCACGACCATCCCCTCGGGGATCGGGCCGTACGCCTGCTCCCACGCCCAGCGGTGAGCGCGCACCTTCTTGTGGTGGTTCGAGCGGTGGCCGTTCTCGTCGGTGTAGCCGCGACCGGTCAGCACGCCGTAGCCGTCGCGGTCGATGGCCCCCTGCCAGAGGCGGCAGATGCCGGTACCCGGCACCTCAGTCGGTGCCGGGTACTCGGCGTAGGTCCGCTTCACGAAGACTCGTGGGCGTCCCCCTGCCATGTCAGCTCTCGTCGGTGAAGAAGCCCGAGGCCTGGGCCATCTGGACCTTCTGGTATCCGGCGGTGTAGAGCTTCGGAGGCGTGTAGCCCTTGCGGCCCTTGCCCACGCCGGTGTAGCTGACGGCCAGCTTGTCGCCGATGCGCGGGGCCCGCAGGCCCTCTTGGCGGCATGCCTCGGCGATGGCGTCCTTGAGCGACGTCCCCCGCCCCGAGGCGATCTCGAAGCGACCGCCCCGGACGAAGATCGTCCGCTCGCCGTTGTCGTCGTCACCGTCGGACTCGTCGGTCGACAGCGTGATGACCAACATCATCCGCGGCCGACCGTCCTCCCAGGTCATCAGCGTCCCGTCGGCGAGAGACGTCTGCTGGCGCTGGACCATCTCGATGATCTCGCCTTGGACGGTGTCGCCGATGTTCTCGAACTGGAACGACTTCGCTCCACCAGCGAAGAAGTCCTCTGCTGCGTTGCTCATTGCACATTGCTCCTTGGTTCATTCTTGGGCGGCACCTCGGATCGGTGCAGCCCCCTGTTCCACTCCAGGCGGGGGTCCCCGTCCGGGAATGGCAGGTCGTAGGCCGACTCGATCAGGTCGAGCAGGCCGAGAATCTCTGAGACCTGGGCGGCGGTGTGCCCGTCGGCCAGGAGGGGGGGGATCGCCGGTGGCCACTTGCGCAGCAACATGGCCCGGGCGTCGGAGTGGCGCCCGATGACGTTGACGCGGTAGCGGCACCAGCCGAGCATCGCCGTGGTCCATCCGTCGAGCTCGTCGGTGGGCTCGGGCTCGCCGTCGCGGGCGGCTCGGACCTCGGCTTCCAGGTCGTAGATCGGCGACGACAGCACGGCCACCTCGTCGGATGCCGGGTAGGCGAAGTCGCGGGCGAAGTCGGATCGCTTCCGCCAGTCGCGCACCTCGGCCACCAGCGCCGCGCCGTGGCGCCCGACTTCCAAGTCGACCCACAGCAGATCGCAGCGGGCCTGGCCGACGGGCAGGTGGACGAGCAGCCCCCAGTCGAGGCGCATCCCGTCGGGCAGCGACGTGCGCTCGTCGGTGACGACGTCGTAGAAGCAGCCGTCGGCGTAGACCGCCAGCTGGATGGCGTAGCCCGGCAGCGAGTACTGCAGGGTCTTGCCCGTCTTCAAGTCGCCGATCACCGACTGGCCCGGCTCCATGACTGACCCGTCAGGCAGTTGCAGTTCGCGCGTCGCTTGGTAGATGCGGTCCGCCGTGCCCGCGGCGCGCCAGCGGTCGGCGCAGATGTGGCACTCGCAGTACGTCGAGACGAGCCCCGCCGAGTCCAGCGCCGTCAGGTAGGCGGCGAGATCCGCGTCGTACGGTGGCGGGGCCCGGAATCCCTCTTCTGTCTCCAGCCGGTGAGCCATCGCGTGCAGTGCCGTGCCCAAGTCAGCGGCCTCTTCGCCGCGTCCGACGGTGATGGCTTGCTCGCGGCGATCTTTGCGCCCCTCCTTGCGACCGATGTTGGCGGCGATCGCCGCGGCGAGGGAGGGGGTAGTGGCAACGCCCTCGATAGCACGGTCGATTCGCCAGTTGTTGAGGGCCGATTCGTCGTCGAGATCGTGGCCGAAACCTGATGGTCGGGCGTAGCGGTCCCACCGCCCTGATCCGTCCAGGCGGCGAACCAGCGGCGAGCCGTTCGCCCGTCGGAAGTCCACCGGGCGGGGCTCGGCGTCGGGGTCGAAGAAGTCCTCTGCGGCTTCATCACTCATCGCCGTTGTCACCCGGCTCGGTCGGGGTCTGCTCCCCGTCGAGGATCTGCGGGTTGAACAAGCGGACGAACTTCCGCAAGTCCTTGGCCTCGATCAGCTTCTCGCGGATGTTCTCGTTGATCACCGCTCGCTCCGCTCGCAGGGTGGCGATCTCTTCCATCGTCTGGACGTAGAGCGTCGTGATCTGCGGACCCATCAACTCGTTGACCTTGCTCATTTCTCTCCCTTACTTGATCGAACACCCCGTAGCGTCCGATGAGGACTGCGTCGGCCCGACCGTGGTGCTTGACCAGGGCGACCTTGTTGGCGTGGGCGGGGTAGACCTCGGCCACGAGTTGGCGGGCGGCGTTCTTGTCGCGGATACCCATCGAGCGCTTCCACACCGATGGCGATACTCGACGCATCGAGATACCCAGAGCATGAATGACCCCTGTGACAATGCCCGCGTTCAGGCCGAGCTTGAACGAGGCGATCGAGCCGTTCTTGGGCATGGCGTGGACGTCTTCGATGTAGATGACGTCGGGCTCCCAGGTGTCGAAGAGCGCGCACACCGCCGAGCCGTCGACTCGGGTGTCGAACACCGGCATGTCGACGGTGTCGTGCAGCACGCCGCCGACGAAGCAGGCCAGCGCGCCGGTGATGCCGGGGTCGATGCCGACGATGATCACGTCAGGGACTCCTGGGGAGGGCGCCCGCAGCGGGCGCACATCTGGGCGCCGAGCTCGCCCCAGCATCCGCCGAGCGCCTCGATCTGCGGCCGGGGGCAGCGGCAGATGAAGCGCCCGGCGAGACGCATCTGCTCCATCTCCCGGTCGGAGGGCAGGCGAACGTCGAAGGCGGTGCGGTCGAAGCCCTGGTCGATGCCGAAGACGAGCGTCGGTCCGGCGTTGGGGCGCTGGCCGAGCAGCTTGTGGCGCTGGTTGCTCACGACGTCACCTTGAAGTCCTCGGCGTTGTCGAGCCGGTCGATGGCCTCGTCGAGCATCTTGTGGACGAGCCACTGGAACGACACGTTGCGTTCTCGGGCCTCCTTGACTAGTCGGTAGTAGGTCTCATCCTCGAACCGGATTGATCTAGCGATCATACCTGGACGATACCAAACAGGTACGCGTCTTGTCAAGTGTGCGATGATGTTGCCGTGCCGCGCCGGAACGTCCCCGTCCTGCAAGACGCGAAGAAGATGCGCTACATCGAGTGGCTGAATACGCCCCGGCAGTTCCGCATCCCGCCGACCAAGGCCGAGATGGCTGCCGCCCTCGACGTCTACCCCAAGACGCTCTACAACTGGGAGAACGATCGGGAGTTTCGCAAGGTGTGGCGCGGCGAGGCTGACGAGATCCTCGATGAGCACGGCGCCGAGGACAAGGTGCAGGTGGTCCTCGATTCGCTCTACCAGGCGGCGCGCGACCCGCGCTCACCGCGGCACGTCACGGCGGCCAAGCTGTACCTGGAGACGATCGGAGCCATCGGGCCACAGCGGGTCGAGGTGCAGGTCTCGTCGAAGGCCCTCAGCATGCTGAGCGACGACGAGATCGAGCGCCTCATCGCCAGGGGTCTGGCCGAGCAGCGAGCGGAAGTCGAAGCCGGTGACGAGCCCTAGTCAGGTCGGGTTCCAGCCTCGCACCACCCCCGGGGAGCGACGCGCCGACATCGACCTGCGCCGCAAGATCGCTGCCATCAACGCCAACCTCCCCGACCTGTCGGACTACTACACCAAGTCCGAGGCCGACGCGCAGTTCCTCACCGAGTCCGAGGCCGACACCCGCTATGTCAACACGGCGGGCGACACGATGACTGGACGACTGCTCGTTGGTGGGGGGCCCAGTGGCAATCACGTTCGTCTGTTGTCTAACGGCGCGCAGGGCTATCTCGATGGCATGAAGGCCGATGGCGCGACTCGCGTCGGCTATCTCCTCTTTCATGAGGACGGCAGCGTTCGACTCACCTCTGACGCAGCTGCAGTGCAGCTGCGTTCGGCGACCGAGGTCAACAGCAACGCCCCCGTTGTTCTGCCCGGCAACCCGACCACCGCGCTCCAGGCGACGCCGAAGCAGTACGTCGATGCTCGCACCGATGCGTCTCGCTTCACCTCGGCGGGGGTGGCGCTGTCGGGCACCTACGCGGGCGAGGCGACGGTCAACACGCTGAACTTCACCCTGCCGGTGGCCAGCTACATCCACTTCACCGGCATCCTGTTCGTCTCCAAGACGGTGGCTGGTGACCGCCACCTCGTCAACTGCTACCTCGATGGTTCCGGCACCGCCTTCAACCAGATCGCCCTGCTCGGGCTCACCCAGACGACGGCCCATTTCTCCTACTCGGCGTCGTTGGCGGCCGGTGCCCACACGATCCTCGTGCGCATGATTCGCGATGCGGGTACCGGCAACGCCCAGGTCTTCGCCGACAGCCGTTCCAACCGCACCGACCTCCTGGCCGTGCCATCGTGACGACCTACGCGCTCGAAGACCTGGTCGAAGAGCGCGAGTGGCGCCGCTGCGCGCCGGATTGGGACGGATCGACGACCGACGAGAAGCTGCAGGCGTTCCAGTACTTCTGCGCCACGCACTGGTGGATTCGTCACCCCGAGCGCGGGCGCATCCGCTTCGAGCTCTTCGACGCACAGATCGAGTGCGTGTTCATGTGGCTCACCGAGCGCTACTCGATCTCGCTCAAGGCTCGCCAGATCGGGTTCTCCACCCTCATCTCCACCTTCTGCTTCTGGCTGACGTTCTTCTATCCCGACCGGGCGATCGTCATGCTGTCGAAGACCGAGCGCGACGCCGTCAAGCTGCTGGAGAAGGCCAAGTACGGCGGGCGGTTCCTGCCCGACTGGATGAAGTTCCGCGGCCCGGTGATGACGGTCAACCAGTCACGCATCGGGTTCTCCAACGAGAGCTACCTGGAGTCGTTGCCGTCAGCGTCCGACCCCGCCCGCGGCGAGTCCGTCTACACCGTCGTCGTCGACGAGCTCGGCCTCCTTCCCAATAGCGACGAGGCGTGGGCAGCCATCGAGCCAATCGCGGATGTCGGCGGCCGCGTCATCATGCTCGGCACCGCCCACGGCGAGGGGAACCTGTTTCACAAGCTGTGGGTGGGGTCGCAGAACGGGACGAACCGGTTCAAGGGGCTGTTCTTCCCGTGGTGGTCCGGCGATCGAGATGCGGAATGGTACGAGGCGAAGAAGCGGGACCTCCCAGACTGGCAGCTCGCGCAGGAGTACCCCGCCGACGCAGACGAAGCGTTCCTTCGATCGGGTCATCCGGTATTCAATGTCGACTCGCTCAAAGCGATGGTCGCGGTCGAACCCTCTCGCGGCCATCTGGTCGCAGAACCCGCTGGTCCAGTGTTCGCGGAAGCTGAGCGTGGCCCGCTTCGAGTCTGGGAAGTGCCACAGGATGGCAGCCGCTATGTCATCGGCGCTGACGTCGCGGAGGGTCTCGAACACGGTGACTACTCCTGTGCTCACGTCATCGAGGCCAAGAGTCGGAGAGTCGTTGCTACCTATCACGCCAGAGTAGACACCGACCTGTTCGGCTCCGACGTTCTGTTCAACCTCGGCCGGTGGTACAACCAGGCGCTCGTCGGCATCGAGGCCAACAACCACGGCCTGACGACGAACAAGGCCCTGCACCGCGTCGGCTACAACCCGATCTACCGTCAGCGCGCGATCAACCGAGGGCAGACGCCGCAGCCCTCTGAGGTGCTTGGCTGGCGGACCACGGCGATCACCAAGCCCGTCGCCATCGACGAGCTCAACCTCGCCCTGCGCGATGGCCAGCTCCACGTCTTCGACGCTGAGACCCATGTCGAGTTGCGCACCTTCGTCCGCGAGGGCGACGGCAAGATGCACGGCTCGCCTCACGACGACCGTGTTATGGCGCTGGCCATCGCCACCCAGATGCTCAAGTTCGTCTGGCTGCGTGAGTACCAGCCGGTCACCACCCCGCCCCCTGGCACCTTCGGCTGGTTCGAGCGCATGATGTTCGGTGAGCTCGACAAGGCGCAGCGTCGCAAGGGCGAGCGCACTCCCATCGGCAAGCACTACGTCAGGAGCACGAGATGAGCGCCGTACGCATGCACAGCCCGCCCGCCCGCACGGTCAAGCGGCCCAACCAACGATGGGCCCGACAGCGGCCGATCACCCGTGGCGGCGTGTCCGACCACGAGGAGGAGGAGATCGTCGCCACCGGAGCGACCGCCGGGACGCCGGGCGCGTTCACCCCCGAAGGCGCGGTCGCCCCGGCCAACCTGGCGGCGATGACCGGCATTGTTGCCAATCCGAACACGGCGTGGACCATCGGCGAGCACGTCGTCCTCGGCGATGCCAGCCACGCCTACTGGGATGGTGCGGCCTGGGCGGCTGGCGAAGCGCCGTGAGATGCGCGTGCGGGAAGATCGCCGAGGAGGGCACCCGCACCTGCTTCAACTGTCGCGTCCGCTCGGTCGGCTTCTCCTTCGTTGGGGGTGGTGGCTACACCCGCCGGTCGTTCCACAACTACACGATCGCCGAGAAGCGCCGAGAGATCCTCGGTGACAAGGTGGTCGGCGTCGACGTCGTCCCGGCGTCGGAGTACGGGAGGTAGCTCGTGAAGCTCTCGGAGAAGCTGCGGTTCTACCGCGACGAGGTCGACCGCTCGAAGCGGTGGCGCGACAGCGATCGCTACGACTGGCTGTGGCACCGCATGATCGACATGTACAAGGGTCGCCACTACGACACGCCGTCGAAGAATGACCAACTTGTCGTGAACCTGATGTTCGCTACCAAGAATGTCATTGCGCCGTCGGTGGCGATCAACAACCCGCGCTTCGTCGTGAACTCGCGCAAGCCCGAGACTGCGCCGCAGGCCGTCATCGTCGAGGAAGTCCTCAACTACCTGTGGCGCCAGCACAAGTACCAAGACGAGATCCGCCTGGCCGTCGACGACTGGATCATCTGCGGCCACGGTTGGGTCAAGTGCGGCTACAAGTTCGTCAAGGAGCCGCGGTCGAAGTCGATCGGCGAGCCCGACCAGGAGAACACGATCGACACTGGCGACGACGAGGGCGTCGACGATCGCGAGCCGGTGCCGGGCAACCTGGAGAGCGAGCTGCACGTCTACGACGATCGGCCGTACCTGGAGCGCATCTCGATCTTCGACATGTACGTCGACCCCGACGCTCGCCACCCCAAGGAGATGCGCTGGATCGCCCAGCGCACCTGGCGCGCCGTGCAGGACGTGAAAGTCGACGAGCGCTACGACCCCAAGGCGCGCAAGATGGTCAACGCCACGAGCTGGCAGCGCTGGAGCAACGGCACCGAGTCCGACGGTCGCGGCTCGGACGACAAGCCCGACGCCGGGGCCATCAGCTACTGCGAGATCATCGAGTTCTACGACCTCAAGCGCCATGAGGTGTCGACGTTCGCGTTGACCGGGGACGAGGAGGGATCGAAGGACGGCAGCGGGCCCGGCAGCGGTCGCTCGCAGTTCCTCATCAAGCCCGCGCCGATCCCGTTCCCCTTCTGCCCGTTCAAGATGATCCGCAACTACGAGGTGCCGGATCACTTCTACCCGATGGGCGAGTTGGAGTCGATCGAGTCGCTGCAGCTGGAGCTCAACGAGACCCGCAACCAGATGATGAACCACCGCAAGAGGTTTGCTCGCAAGTGGGTCTACGCCCGGGACATGTTCGACGAGGACGGCGTGCGCGCCCTGGAGTCCGACGTCGACAACACGATGATCCCGATCATGGGCGATGCCGACCCGTCGCGCTACATCGCGCCGCTGCCGTCGATCGGCACGCCGCCCGACATGTACAACCAGTCCCAGCTGATCGAAGAGGACATCAACACGGTCACCGGCGTCAGCGACTACGCCCGTGGCCAGCCCGAGTCGAACATTCGTCGCACGGCGACCGAGGCGGCGATGATCCAAGACGCCGCCAACTCGCGCGCCCGCGACAAGCTGGCCAAGATCGAGAGCTTCCTGGCCGAGTGCGGCGAGGCGGTCGTCGCGCTGATGCAGATGTTCCTCACCGGCGATCACGTCGCACGCCTCACCGGCGTCGCCGGTCGGGCGTGGGTCAACTACGACTCCGACTACCTGCAAGGGAGCTACGACTTCGAGGTCGAGGGGGGCTCGACGGAGCCGCGGAACGAGTCGTTCCGCAGGCAATCGGCGTTGCAGCTCGTCGACGCGATGGCACCGTTCGTCGGGGCTGGTGTCGTCAACCCCCTCGGCCTTGCTCGCTACGTCCTGCAGTACGGCTTCCAGATCAAGGACGTGTCGCAGCTGCTCAACGGCCCCGCCGAGCAGCAGGCGGGCGTCGGCCAGCAGGGCGTCCCCCAAGAGGGCGGCACGCCTCAGGGCCCGACGGCACCAGGTCCACAGCCCGCGCTGCCCGCGGCGCCCGAGCCCGAGCCAGATGCCATGGCGGCTCCCGCCGACCTGGCTGCGGGTGGTCCGCCGATCGAGCAGATGCCGATGGGGCCGCCGCAGATCCCGCCCGAACTGATGGCGCAGATGCCGCCCGAGCTGCTGCAAGCGCTGGGTGGTTGACGCCCTGTGATTTACTAGAGCCGACCAGGCACGGAGCAACCGGAAGGACTCAAGAGTGTCGGACTACAACCCCTTCGACGGGGAACCCAGTCCCGACATCGTCGTCCCCGCTGATGGGGGTAGCGACGGAGACGGACAAACCACTGTTGCGGAACCGGAGTACCGAGAGTACCTCGACCCGACCGAGCTGGCGGACCGCTACGTCCGCGTCAAGGTCGACGGCGAGGAACTCGAAGTACCTCTGCAAGAAGCGCTCAGCGGGTACAGCCGGACCGCCGACTACACCCGCAAGACCCAGGAGCTCGCCGCCCAACGTCAGCAGGCCGAATACGCACTGACGCTCCAGCGGGCGCTAGAGACACAACCGGAGGAGACCCTCCGACTCCTGGCTCGCAGGGCCGGGATCGAACTCGGGCAATCGCCACCGCCCCGCCAGGGGTGGGAGCAGCCGTCCTATGACGATGGCCTCGACGACGAACCCACGTCCCTGGACCCGGTCCAGAGGCGACTCGACGAACAGCAAGCAGTCATCAGCCAGCTGATGGAGCAGCGTGAACGCGAGCAGGCCGATCGAGTACTTCGCACCGCGATCAGTGGTCTCCAAAGCAAGTACCAGGCTGACGATGCCACGATCCGTGAAGTCATCCAGACCGCGCTGCAAGCCAACATGGGACCAGCGTCGTTCGACATGATCTACAAGAACATCGCCTTCGACCGTGCCCACACGGCGCGGGAGCAGGCGCAACAGCAGCGGGCGCAGCTCGAAGAGCAACGCCGAGCTGCGGGAGAACGGGCCAGCCAGCTGATCGGGTCGGGGTCGTCCGCCAACGGGGCGGGCGGCCAGCACCCCGAACTTGCCGCGGGGCGTATGTCTCTATCGGAGGCTTACGAGGCCGCGTTGAGAGAACACGGGGCCGCGTAAGCCGATCCTTCTAAAGGACGGCCATGGCAGCCAACCCAGCCCATCTTCCGGTCGATTGGGATTCCATCCTGTCGACCACCATGCACAACTACCGCAAGACGCTGACCGACAACATCTTCAACGGTCGGCCTCTGCTCAACTACCTCATGTCGAAGGGGCGTGTGCGCACCGTCGACGGAGGCGTCTCCATCGTCGAGCCGATCATCTACGCCGAAGGCGAGGCGGGCAGCTACTCCGAGTGGCAGCAGCTGGCGGTCACGCCCCAGGAGGGGATCTCGGCGGCGCAGTACCCGTGGCGCCAGATCTACGCCACCATCGCCATCTCGGGACTCGAAGAGGCCCAGAACAACGGCAAGCAGCAGGCCATCAACCTGCTCGAAGCCAAGGTGATGCAGGCCGAGGAGACGCTCAAGAACCGCCTCTCCAAGCAGATCTACGGCACGCTCGGCGGCCTCGCCGACCCGGCCAAGGACTTCACCTCGCTCGATGCGCTCATCGACGACACGACCGCGGTCGGCGGCATTGACCCGGCCACCGCGGGGAACGAGTTCTGGGCGTCGATCGTCGATGACGTCGGTGCTGTCGACGCCACCGGTCTGGAGCGGGCGATGGCCAGCGCCTACCACTCGGCGTCGGACTCCGGTGCCGACCGCGTCGACGCGCTCTTCACCGACCAGACCGTCTACGAGTTCTACGAGTCGACGCTGACGCCGCAGGTCCGCTACACGGACACGAAGACGGCGAACCTCGGCTTCATGAACCTGCTGTTCAAGCAGACGCCGATGTACTGGGACTTCGACTGCCCCGCGGGTGTGGTCTACGGCATCAACTCGAAGTACGTCGGGATGGTCATCCACTCCCAGCGCAACTTCGCGCAGACGCCGTTCTCCAAGGGCCTGTCGGGCAACATGGCCTCGGGTCATGCGACGAGCGGCGTGGCGTCGTCGGTCGATGCTCGGTACAGCTTCATCACGACGTACGGCAACATGACGATTCGGAACCGTCGGCGCTGCTTCAAGCTCACCAACGTGTCCGAGCTCGTCACGCCGTAGCAAGGGAGAGCCAATGAGCGAGATCAGCCCATACGGGACCAACCAGAACGCCGGGCGCGAGGGTCCCGTCACGGCTGATCAGCTCGTTGGTGGGCGCGTCGGGTTGGTGACGGGGGACGGTGTGTCCCCTGCCGCCAGTCCGGCGATGCACTCCACTGCTCCCTATCGACCACGTCGGCCCCGGGCGTCGCACCCTGGCCCGAAGGGGTGCTACGGGAAGGAAGGGACCTGCGGCGCGCCGCGCGTGCGCGGGTCGGACTACTGCATCTTCCACATGCCCCAGGTGAAGCGTGGAACTCCAACAGCTCCGTGACTACGTCCGCACCCAGCTCGACGTCGATGAGGAGGAGCTGCCCAACGCCCTCTTGGACTCGTACTTCATCGAGGGGTTCAACCGGACCATCGCCATGGAGACGCGCTGGCCGTTCTACGAGACCACTTGGAACGTGGCCTACGTCCCCGCCGAGGGAGCGATCGCCGTTCCCCCCGATTGCGACCCGGCGGGGATCATGGCGCTGGTCGACTTGTCGAGCGGCGTTCGCCTGCTGCAGATCTCCAACGAGGCAGCCGAGGACAACTTCGTCGGCAGCCAGCTGAATGGCTCGGGCGTTCCCGCGAGCTACTCGCTCTACGGCGACAAGATCGTCCTGTGGCCGTCGCCCGGCGAGATCGAGCGCAGCTACTACCTGCGCGGCTACCGCCTCTCGCACGACTGGATCGCCGAGGGTGCCGGTAGCTCGCCGGATTGCGACCCGCGGCTGCACATCCTGCTCGCTCATTACGCCATCGCCCTCGCCTATGCCCAGCAGGAGGACGAGGTGCTCGAAGACGTCTACATGAAGCGCTGGCAGAGCAGCTTCATCTCGCTGCACAGTGCCATCTGCTCCCCGCGTCACCACCGCCCGCTCGTGTTCAACGTCGGCGTGCCCACGGCGACGGCCGCCTACAACCCAGTCATCTGGGGTCCTCCGGTCGGGCCGTAGATGGTGAACCGCGCCGAGCCCATCAACCTCATCGACTTCACCGGTGGGCTCAACCTGCGCAAGAACCAGTTCCAGCTGGCCGAGAACGAGTCCCCCGAGATGATCAACATCTCCATCGACCCGCTCGGCGGCATCTACACGCGCCAGGGCTGGCACCGCTGGTCGGAGAACATCGTGCCCGAGGGTGATCCCTGGGACCCGCACCGGGCCTACCTCATCCAGTTCTCCGATGGCGTCGACATGGTCTACGTCGCCGCCAACAACACGGTGTTCTGGGCCGACCCGGCGGGGGCGTTCACCGATCTCGGCATCAGCGCCGAGGCCGTGCCGCACATGGCCGACTTCGATGCCTTCGGTGACGATGTCTACATCGCCTGCGGCCGGGAGAACCAGCTCGTCAGGCGGCGCCGCGATCTCGCGCCGGTGCTGCTGACCGAGGCGGCGTCGGGGACGTGGAACGACGACTACCTCAACCCGGCGGGCGGCGTCGGCCCGAAGGCCGAGCTGATCGAGGCGCACTCGGGCTACCTCTTCGCCGCCAACCTCACCGAGGACGGCGTCGTCATGCCCAATCGCCTGCGCTGGTCGCACCCCACCAGCCCCGAGGACTGGGCCCAGGCTGACTACATCGACATCGACATCGGCGGCTCGAAGATCACCGCCCTGCGCAGTTACGAGGACCACCTGCTGATCTTCAAGAACGACTCGGTGTGGGCGCTCTACGGCTACGACGCCGACAGCTGGCAGCTGGTGCAGAAGAGCGCGACGGTTGGCGCGCCGTCGCCCCAGGCGGTGTCGCGCAACGAGCAAGTGGTGTTCTTCTACTCGCCCTCGGACCGCGGCAGCGTTTACGCGTACGGCGGCGAGCGCCCGATGGAGATCGGGACGCAGCTGCGTCGCGCGCTGGAGTCGCTCACCCGCCCCGACCTCGTGTGGGTGGGCTGGATCGGACGCAGGCTGTGGGTGACGCTGCCGTGGACCTACGAGGGCCCGACCGACGAAGACGCCGGGGTGTTCGTCTTCGACCCGTCGGTGGGCAACGGAGCATGGACCTACTACGCCGCTCAGTCAGGGTCGTTGGGCCCGATCGTGGCCGGGTCCAACGTCGATTCGCAGATCCGCCCGATGGGCGTGCTGCGCTCCAACGAGGTGCCGTGCGTGGTCCAGCTCACGGCGATCGAGCAGGCTGCCGACGAGATCTGGGAGTTCACCATGCTCGGCTATGCCGCCTCGCCGTCGGTCAGTGCCGAGTTGGGCTTCATCGTCACCGGTGACGATGCCGAGACCGGCGCCGAGATCATCCTCGATGGCATCCCCGGCGTCGAATCGTTCGAGACCGTGTACCGCACAGGGTGGATCACCGCCGACTGGCCGACGCGCAAGAAGTCGTTCCGCCGCCCCAACTTCATCTGCCGCTACACCGGCTACGACCACAACCTCCAGGTCCGCAGCTACCGCGACTACGAAGAGGTGAGCGCCCGGCGTCAACACACGTTGACCGTCCCGGCCGGGCGGATCGTCAGCGGGCCGCCGGGCGGGACGGGCCAGGTCGCCGCGGTGTGGAACACGTTCAACTGGAACGACGGAACGTTGTGGAACCAGGAGGGTTCCCCGCCGGTCGTCACCAGCCCAGGCAAGGAGGGGGCGTCGATCCGTCGCGGGTCGAGCTTCGGGTTGTGCCGGGCGCTGCAGATGCGGATCAAGGGGTCGACACCCAAGGCGCGCTGGGGGATTGATGCGATCATCTTGAAGGTGGTCATGAGGAGGTTCCGGTGACGCTTCATCTTCCCAACCAGATCGAGCCGCTGACCCCGGCCGATGCTGCTGAGGTCGAGCACAACAACACGCACCTGGTCGACTACATCAACACCGAGCTCATCAGCCGCGATGGAGCGGTGGCGATGACGTCGCCGCTGCAGCTGTCGGGCGATCCCACCTCCGACAACCACGCGGCGCGCAAGGGCTACGTCGATTCGCTGCTGCCGGTGGGCACGATGATGATGTACGGCTCGACGGTTGCCCCGGCCGGGCGGTGGAGGGTGTGCGACGGCTCCGCGCTGTCGACCACTGCGTTCCCCAAGCTGTTCGCCGTCTTGCAGTACGCCTACGGCGGCTCGGGGTCGACGTTCAACCTGCCCGATCTGCGCCACCGTGTGCCCATTGGCGTCGACTCGGCGGACGCGCGGTTCAACGCGGTGGGCAAGGTCGGCGGCTCCTACGACGCTGCGCTGCTGGAGCACTTCCACGCGATCGACCACAACCATGCGTCGTTCATGTCAGGCACGCAGAGCTCCAACCACGTCCACTCGATCGCCCACGACCACGCCTCGGTGGACTCGGCCGACGAGGGGGTGACGGTCAAGTTCACCAACGTCCACGTCGACTCGGTGACGCCGCCGTCGGCCTTCGCCCTGACGACGACGGCGAGCCCCAGCACCGTCGGCCAGGGCACCGACCTGATCCACGATCACGCCGTCAACCTGCCCAACTACACGGGCAACTCGGGCAACAACACCACCAATCACTCTCACGCTGTCGACATCCCGGCCTTCGCCGGGAGCTCGGGCAACAAGGGCACGGCGGCTGCTCAGCAGATCCCCCCCTTCGTCACCATCTCCTACATCATCAGGACCGACTGATGTCGCTCGTCGATTCCGGCTACTACGAATCCGCACGCCGCGGCATCGACGATCAGTACGCCGCGCAGATGGCGGCGAACACCTACTCGCGCACGCTCTCCCAGCAGCGCGGCAACCGGTCGCTGTCGGAGATGCAGACCGGGTTCCGTCGCTCGATCCCTGGGTTCACTTCGGGGTTCGCCCAGCGCGGGTTCGGCGGCGGCGGCATCCGCTCGGGCGTGATGCAGCGCTCGATGTCCAACTACCTCGGGGACTTCCAGCGTCAGTACGGCAACGCTCAGAACGATCTCACCGAGCAGCTCCGACAGTTCGATCTCAACGCCGCCCAGATGGGCAGCAACCGCACGCGATCCCTCGCCGATCTGGAACTCCAGAAGCAGCGCGAGATCGCCTTCGCTGCGCAGAACGTCGAGGCGCTGCGCTCAGTGTTTGGAGGTCTGTGATGGCACTTGGGGGATATCGCGGGTGGGGGCGTCCGACCCCCTCGTCGGAACGTCGTCGACGCACCACCACCACGAGCAGCAACCGGCGCCCGTCGAACAACGCGACCAACGCCGGATACAACGTTGCCACTTCGGCGGGGCGCTCGTCGATCTCGCCGGGACTGTCGAACGTGCCTGGCGTCAACCAAACCGCTGCCGACCAGTACTGGGGCATCACGGGCGTGCCTGGCATGGGCAACCAGGGCACCCGTGAGGGCTTCCGCGGCTATCGAGCAGCGGTCGGTAGCGCCGGGTACGGAGGGCTCGCCCCCACCGCCGTCATGCCCACGGGCGGCGGCGGGGGCGGGTACGGCGGCGGCCGCGGGGGCGGCGGCGGTGGTGGCTCGGGGCTGACGCAGCAGATGCTCGACGCCATGATGCAGGCCCTCGGCGCTCGCGGTCCGCAGCTGACATTGCAGCAGGCCAACCTGCCCGAGTTCGTCGGCACCCCGATGGCGGCGTTCGACGCGACGCCCTACACCCAGGCCGCCCAGCAGCTGGCGGCGGCGCGTGCCGCCGACGCGGCGGCGATCAATCAGGCAGGGACGCAGGCCACCCAGGCCCTGCAGAAGAACTACTCGAACGCCTATGCCAACACCCCCGTGGCCGCCGGTCCCCAGGCCGCCCCCGTCGGCGTGGGGCTCCAGCAGACGGTCGGCGGCGGGGGGAACCAGCAAGCAGTGACGGACGTGAACCAGGCCGCGGCGGGCGACCAGGCGTCGTTCCAGAACCTGCTCAACGTCCTCGCCGCCGTCGACCAGTCGTCGCAGAACTCGCGGCTCAACGAGGTGGCGCTCAACACCGGCACCGCCCAGAACGCGCTCGGCGCCCAGGCACGCGGCCTCGGTGCGGGCATCAACATGGCCCAGGCGCAGGCGCGCAACCAGTGGGGCCAGGCCGCCAACGAGCGCGAGTACCAGAACAGCCTGATGCACCAGCAGTGGGCGCGCGAGAACATGCAGCGCAACCAGGACATCGCCAACCAGCAGGCCCAGGGTCGCTGGCAGCAGACCAACGAGATGATCTCGTCTCGCCTTGGACCGTTGCTCGAACTCCTGGCGGGCGGGAACGGCCTCAACACGACCGGACTTCAGCAACTCCTGCAGGGGTGGCAGCGGTGAGCAACGTCGACGATTCCCTGCTGCGCTACCTGCTGCAGTACGCCGGGCAGCAGGCGTCGCCCGAGCAGCAGAACCTCTACGGGATGATCCCGCAGGTCGATCCCGAGGGCGATCCGGTGACGTTGACGTCGCAGCTCAACCAGCTGCAAGACGTCAACCAGCTGATCAGTAACCCGATCTTCCAGGGCATGGGCGGCATCGGTGGGTTCGGCCAGCAGACGTTCGCGCCCACCGTCAACTACGAGATGGTCGACTCGCCCGAGTACCAGCGTTGGCGGAACTACCTCAACACCCCGGAGTCGTTCGAGGGCATGGTGGCCCTGGAGCTCCAGGGCGGAGGTACGCCGTACTCGGCCATGCGCAAGATCCAGCAGGCGGTGACCGCCAATCCCGAGGGCGAGCTGGCCCAGACGCTGGCGATGCTGTTCCCCCAGCTCGACTTCGACAACCAACCGACCGGGGAGATCAACTGGGCCGAGGCGGCCCAGGGGGCGACGCAGATCGACGAGATCCGCGCCGCCGTCCCTCAGCTCGGTGGCGCTGCGTCGTACACGATGCCCGATGGGTCGGTGGTGCCCGGCGGCGAGATCATGGAGGTCGACGGCCAGCTCGTGCGACGCACCGAGGAACCCTCGGAGCTGATGCAGGCGTTCACCGAGGCCGGTCTGCCATCGCCCTACGCCCAGTACACGGCCGCCGACTTCCTCCCGCCCGAGTGGAGCGACGCCCCCTACCTGGAGGCCGCGGCCAACACCGACGCTCTTCGCCAGGCGATGGTCCAGGCCACCGACTTCGCCAACGCCGATCTGAACCCTCCGCCCGAGGCGATCCGCGCCCAGATGGAGCAGCGCTGGGGCCCGCGTGAGCAAGCCCCAGCCGAATCCGGAGGGGGCGGTGGCGGTTCCAACTTTGTCGCGGCGTCGGAGACGTTCGACGATTGGCTCTCAGGGCGCAGCGGCCCCGCCAACTCTCTGTGGGACTGGGCCAGCCGCAGTCGCACACCGTGGCAGGCGCTCGGCGAGACCCAGGGCGGCCAGGAGCTGCGCGCCAATGTCACCGGCAACCCCCTGCCCGGTCAGGCCGCGGGTATCGGGGCGCTCGGCGGGATCTGGAACTGGCTGCAGGAAGGGTCGCTGCCGGGCCGCATGGGCGTCAGCCGCGGCGTCGACGCGGAGACGGGTGGCGGCGCGCCGACCGGGCTGAATCCTTCTGGCAACGTCATCTCCGACGTGGGCGCTGGGGTGCTTGGTGGACTGCGGGACTTCCTTACCGAGGAACCCCGAGGATCGGTCAGCCCGACCCTCGGTCAGTCGCAGGGCGGCGGCGGGCCCGGCATGCACCCCCGGGTGCTCAAGCCGCGGGGGATGCCCACCGACGAGCCCGAGCCCGAGCCGCGGCCCGACGTGCCGCGCATGCTCAACAACGCCGACTTCATCAACCAGCTCTACCAGATCTTCCCGTTCCTCCAGTCGAGCGGCGAGCGCCCGCAGGATCGGGCGCAGATGGAGCAGGCGGCGATGGCCGAGCGGCTGCGCAACGCCGATTCGTCGTACGGCCCGCAACCCACTCAGGGCATCGGCTTCCCGGTGTCGGGCGAGTCGAGCGAGACGCGACGGCAGCAGACCCAGGGGCGAGGATTCCCGGTGAGCGGGGAGTCGGCGGCGACTCGCGAGCAGATGCGCCAGCGCCCGGTGACCGATGCCATGCTGGCTGCCATCTTGCCCAGCGGGCCGGTGCGCGCCCCGCGCGCCGAGCCCGATCGCCCGCCACGATCTGAGGGGGTCGATTGGTACCCGCAGGCGACGCCGGGGCGCATGACCACCGGCGAGCAGCTGCCCGCCTCCGAGCGCGTCGACTGGTACGGCGGGCCGCCCGAGGGCCTGCAGGGCGAGAGCTACGAGGTGACGACGGGCACCGAGGGGACGCGTCAGGCCCAAGCCAATCGCAAGAGCAAGCGAGCTCGGAGCGCCTTCCGCAAGGCGTGGGAGCAGGAGCAGCGGGCCAAGCAGAAGGCGTACGGTTACGACTACGGATACGCCCAGGGCATGGCCGCCAGCGCTCGCCGCCAAGGCATCAACCCGCTCCAACAGGTGATGGCCCAGCGCATGCAGAACATCATCGGCGCGGGCATCCCGCTCCAGAACCAGCCGGGGTTGGTGCAGTACTGATGCCCACCCTGCAGGAGGTCGCCAACCGCAACGCCGAGGCCCGGCGCGGTGTGTCGGTGTACTCGCCGACGCGCGTCGTCCGGCCCCCCGGCCAGCGAGCGAACGCCGGTACGGCGGGGCGCATCTTGAACAGCCGCCAGGCAGGGTCGCCGAGCTGGTCGGGTGGCGGTTCGACCAGCTTCGGCACCTCGACGCTCCCGGCCTACACGCCCCCCGAGCAACCGGGGCAGGGCCGCACCGCGCTCGATGACCTCCTCGAATCGCTCGGACCCACCCAGCCGCCCGACCAACCGGAAGGGCCGGGCGGCTGGAGGGGGACCCTTGGCACGGTTGTCAACTCCGTACCCGGAAGAGCGTTCTTCACGGCCCTCGATGCCCTCGACCGCCCACGGCGGGCGATCGCGGCCACCGTCGCCGAGGGCCTCGATCTCGTCGGGCTGAATGCCGACAGCCGCACCGACGGCGAAGCCAGCTGGTCGGACTGGTGGAACCAATTCAACGACCCGACGTTCGGCTTCGGCGACATCGTCGCCTCGACCGGCAACAAGTGGCTCGACCGCGGCATCGGCCTCGCAGGCGATCTAGCCATGGACCCGCTCAACTACTTGACCGGGTCGGGAGTCATCGCCGGGACGGGGGCGCGAGCGCGCGTCGGCCTCGCCGCTCGGGCGTTCGGTGCAGGCGTCGCTCCCGATGTGGCCGAGCGCGTGGGGCGGCTCGGTCTGCAGTCGCTCGACAACGCCGAGCGACGAGCGATCAACCTCGCCACCGGCGGGTCCGAGCAGCTGCTCGACCGGGGCTACTACTTCCGCCTGCCGTTCATGGATGCACGCCGTCGGGTGCTCGGCTCGGGACCCATCGAGCAGCTCGTCGGCGGCACCTTCGCCCGCGCCCGCAACGCCGTCACCTCGACGCGCCCCATGTCGACGGTGCGCTACTGGCGCTCCGAGCGAGGGCTGCAAGATGCCATCGGCAAGCTGCTGACGGGGGGTGGCGACATCAGCTTCGGCGTGGCGGCCAGCCTGGTCAACTACCGCAAGGGCGCAGGCATCGCCGCCAACCGGGTCAACGGCACGCTCGCCGCCGAGTGGGAGCGGCTCGTCAAGCAGTACGGCCAACAGGGCCTGCAAGACATGGTGCATGAGGCCGAGACGGTCGGCGGCACAGCCCTCAACCGGTACTACGACTTCGCCGCCGACCTGCTGGAGAAAGAGGGTCTGCGGCGACCGAGCTTCCCCAACTACATCCCCCACGTCTTCACCGACGACGCCATCGACTGGTTGCGCAACACCCCCGAGGGCCGCGCCTTCCACAACGAGCTCTTCAAGGAGATCGACTTCAACGACCTGACCCCACACATGCTCCAGCGCAAGCTGGTCGGTGCGGGGGCCGACGGCAAGCCACGCGTCTACGTCCTCAACGGCGTGCGGATGGAGATCAAGGAGGGCTCGATCCGGGAGCTCAACGAGCAGTTCGCCAAGGCCATGCCCAACGCGACGTTCAAGCTGCTCGACGACGACATCTCCAACGTCTCAGCGCGCTACTCGAAGTCGGTCGCCAACAGCGTTGGTCAAGCAGGCGGCCTGCTCTACCTCGCCAATCAGTCCAGGGGTCTCGTTCGCTACGCCGATGACGACGCCGTGCTCAAGGACGTTCTCGACGCGGCGAAGACCGCCGAGCTGAACGTCGAGGCGCACAAGTTCATCACGCAGAAGTTGTCGGCTGCCAGGGAGCTGGTGTCCGCGCTGACCAAGCAGCGCGACGAGGGGATCACGACGCTGCATGGCCCGGTCGCTACGTACATGGGCAAGCTGATCGACACGATGGATTCGTTGACGACCCAGTCGCGCAACGAGCTCAAGGACCTGCTGACGGCGCAGACGTTGCTGTCGGCGAAGCGCGACGCCCTCGCCAACGAGCCGCTGGAGTACACCGAGAACGCCGCCAAGCTGGTCGCCGCCGCTGACGCCGCCTTCGAGCAGCTCGATGAGCAGTACCAGGCGGCGGCCGCTCGCCTCGCCGCCATCGAACCGGCGTTCAGGATCGCCGAGCAGCAGTGGCTGGCGGCGGGCAAGGCGGCGCGCGAGGCGCGCGTTGCCGGACAGGCCGGGATCGTGCCGCCCCCCATGTCGAAGGTGCAGAAGGAGTACCGCAAGGGCGTCATCGACCTCTCTCAACTGGCGATCGACCGCGACGCGGCGGCGACGATCGCTCAGCGGATCACCGCGGCGCTGCGCAAGGAACGGGCGATCGAGCGCAACATCGACAGCGACACGTTCCTCGCCCGCGTCGGCGAGGACGTGCTCGGGCTGGGCGAGATCGAGAAGCCGCCAGTCCGCTACGTCGATCCCGAGACCGGCGACGTGCAGTGGGTCGACGAGGGCACGCCGATCGAGTCGGTGCCCATCGACCCGGAGACGAAGAAGCCGCTCATCGAGTACCGCCGCGACATGCCCGGCGGTGCCGAGCGGGCGACGATGGAGCATCGCCTCGACCCGCGCCGGTCGGCTGGCCGTACCGCCGAGTCGATCTACGTGGCGCACAACCAGCGCCGGGCCGAGGCGATCGCTCCCCACGAGGCGAACTTCCCGACGCTGCGTACGTACCAAGACCGCATCGAAGCGCAGACCGGCGTTGTGCTGGCCAAGCGCCAGGAGATGTTCAACGCGGCCAGCCTCGGCGCCCGTGAGACGCAGGCTGCGCAGGTCCGCCTCAACGAGTTGCGCCAGATCGAGCGCGACCTCATCAACGAGATCGAGGACGTCCTCGGGTCGCCCAACAAGCGGGGGCGGCTCAAGGAGCTGGAGAGGCAACTCGCCGAGCTGCGCGGCGTCTACAACATCGACACCACGACCGGCAACGCCGAGTACGGCGCCATGTTCTACCAGCCCTACGTCGGCGACCAGGGCAACGGTCCGCTCGGGCGAGCGCTGCGCGCGTACGCCGAAGCGCAGCGCCCACTGGTCGAGGCCCGCCAAGCCTACGACGAGGCGGTGAACCGGCTCAACAACCTCAAGCGCCTGCAGGACGCCGAGGCGATGAAGGTGATCCCGGGCCGGGCCCTACCCGCCAGGGCCGTCGACGAGGCCAACTTCGGTGCGCGGATGCGCGAGTTCGATCAGCGCAGCAACGAAGTCAGCCGCGAGCTCTACACCCAGACCGATGGGCGCAAGCAGTACCTGCGCACGCCGAACGGCAAGCGGGAAGCGAGGCTGCACCGCGAGCGCGCCGACGTCTCGGAGGCGATGGGCGACACCGATCGGCGGCTGGAGTACTGGAAGAACTCCGACGCCGACGGCCCGTGGCGAACGGTGTCGATCAACGAGCGTCCCGACGGCACCTACGAAGTGGTGCCGCGATGGGCGCGGGCCGAGGGTGACGCCGAAGAAGCGGTGATCGAGCTGTCGACCAAGCGGGAGTGGTTCACCAGTCACTTCATCGACCCGACGGCGAACGAGTTGAACGTCGTCGCTGCTGACCTTGCTCGGGCTCGTGACAGTCTCGCCCGGGCCTGGTCGTCCAAGTCGATCGCCAAGATCCAGCGCCAGGTCGACAGCCTCGCCGCCAAGCACGAGCGCCTGACCACCCGACTGCGGCGGTTCCGCAACTTCGCTCACGACAAGTACGACCGCCGCATCGCCGCCCATTCGACCGTGTCCGACCTGGTCGCCCGGCGCAACAGCCTGGTGGTCGAGGGTGAGCGGATCACCGGCGAGCTCACCGGGTTGGGCAATCGCCTCGACGAGTTCGACGCCAACATCACCAGGCTGCGCGGCGAGCGCGATCAGATCTTCGCCGAGCGCGCGGCGGTGGTGAACGAACGGGCCGTGGGCGTCGGTGCCGTGCCGGGCCAGTCGCTCTACCGCTCCCGCCTCCAGAGCATCCATGCGTCCGAACGCAACGCCCTGGCCGCGGTGGGCGACGACGTCTACGGCTACAAGCTGAACTGGGAGCCCGTCCCGACGTCGCCGGATCTCCCGGGGCGAGCCAACGTGTGGTCGTCGCAGGAGCGCCAGATGCTGCAGGTCGCCTACGACGTCGTGCATGCGTGGGACCAGCTGCCCGCCGACCTGCGCACCGCCGAGCTCAAGGCTCACCGCGATGCGGCGGTGCGCAAGATCCGCGAGCTCACCAGCCCCGACAAGGTCAGAGGCGGCGAGACCTACCCGCAGCAGCACCTGCGCAACATCATCGACAACTACGACGAGGACGGCCTGACCGCAGCGTACGAGCAGCTGCAGCGCGATCGCATCCCGTTCAAGCCGCCGAGCCAGCGCTCCCGACTCGGCAGGGCGCTGGCCAAGGGATCGGGTGCGGGCGATCGTTCGCCTGCGGCGGTCGCTCGTCGGGCGCTCAAGATGTTCAACAAGCTCTACGTGGACTACGGCGAGAAGTTCGTGGCCCGCGGCATCATCCCCGTCGGGGAGCTGAGCTACTGGCGGCACAAGGCGATCGAGCTGCAGGACGTGATGACGGCGTTCAGCACGTCGGTTCGAGAGGGCGGCGGGGCGTCGCCGATCCTGATGTCCAAGCGCGACCAGTTGGCCCAGGATCTCAACCGGTTCTCCGAGGTGATGTTCACGCTGCGCGCCGCCCACGAAGAGGGTGGCGTCATCGAGCCGTCGTCGTCGCTGGCGGCGTACATCGCTGCCGACCGGCTCGACAAGGAAGCGGCGACGGTCACCACCGATCTGCAGCGCACCCTCCACGCGCTCGGTCGCCGCGAGATGGCCGACGCCGACGCGAAGACGGCCGCTCGACACATGGCCGCCGTGGACAAGATGGACGAGGCCGAAGCGGAGTGGGAGCGGCTGAACGACGCGCTCAGCCCCGAGACGCTCGGCCGCGAGCAGACCCCTGAAGAAGCACGCAAGCTCAAGAACGCCCGGGCTCGCTACAACCGGCATCGCAAGGCGGCCGAGAACCTGGAGCAGTCGCCGATGTCGGCGGTGCTGAGCGACGAGGTCGAGCACATCACCTACATCGTCGAGCAGTACATCTCCGACATCTCCGAGAAGTACTCCGACTTGAAGCTCGCTCGCTCGATTGTGTGGAACCAGGGTTCGCCGATCCGCACGGCCGCCCGGCTCGACGTCTCCATCAACGCCGCCGTCGCCGACATCGAGCGGGCCGCCAACCAGATCGAGGAGATGCGTCGCCTGGTCCAAGAGGCCCAGGCGGCTGGTGAGACGACGATCACCTACACGCCGACCCACGTCTCCACCGACTTCATGATGACGCCGCAGGAGGTACTCGACGAGATCCGCGGCGGCACGCGCGACAAGATCGTCGCCCGCCGGGAGGCCGGGCTGCGCAAGCGGGCGGAGCAGCAGATCGCTGCGGGCGACAACACCCCGATCGAATGGTCGAGGCGGGTGCCCAACGAGGCCGGGCGGCCCGAGACGATCCCGCTCTACGACGCGATGACCATCGTCCACAAGGACGAGGCCGCCTTGGTGGGACGACGCTGGACCCTGGACAACAACCGCGCCGAGCTGGCTTCGCTCAGGGGTGATGCGCCGCGGTGGATCACGCACTTCGATCAGATCCTCCAGGACCAGGTGCGACCTCCTCGCGTGGAGATCCTCCGTGGCGAGCTGCGCGATCTGGAGTACGAGATCAACCGGCGCTTCCCACCCCAGATCACCGAACGTGAGCGCCTCGATCTGCAGCTGCGCCGAGATCGCTTGGAGATGCTGAGCAACCCGCCGATGACCCAGGGCGAGATCGAAGCACTCCAGCGCAAGCGCGACATGTACGACGAGAAGTGGCGGAACTACCAGCTACAGATGGGGGGTGAGAAGGCGTACGTCGCGTCGCTGGCACTGCAAGACGACGGGCGTCAGCTCTTCACCGACATCGTCACGGGGGCACGCCCAGTTCGCCAGTCCGACATCGACATCATCACCGAGCGGTTCGGCAACGCCGAAGAGGCGGAGCTGTCGCTCCTGTGGGTGAACACGTTCAACCAGCTGATCGACATCTTGAAGCAGCGTCGCCTGACCGAGGAGCAGCTCGGCGGCATGCAGAGCTACCTGATGGCGCAGCGCTATCCCGAGATTCGTGCCGAGTACGACGCCTCCAACGCGTTCGAGATCGAGCGGGCCGAGGCCGAGTGGGTGCTCGCTCAGCTGCGTGAGGTGGCGGGCGACTCCGAGCTCAACAACCGCTTCGCCGCGATGCTCGAAGAGTCGATCGAGCGCACGGGCTGGGAGGAGACGGCCGAGGAACTCCAGGCCACCGCCGCTCGCGAGCAGATCCGTGCCATCGGCGAAGAGGCATACACCGCGGGCGAGCGGATGCGCTTCTTCGACAAGGCTGGCAACGAGCTCCCTCAGCCCGGGCCGCAGCACGCGCAGAGGGCGGGGTTCAACATCGGCGCCATCCGCAACGAGGTCATCTCGTCGCTGATCGAGTCGTCGATGCAGGCCAAGAACACGGCGATGGCTGACGCCACGCGCATCATGCGGTTGCTCGGGTTCGACAACTTCATCCAGTCGCGGCGTCAGATCGGCACGACGATGACGGGCAAGGCGGCGGTGGCGAACACCGAGGGGATCACCCGTTCCGAGCGCCTCTCCATCTTGGGGTACTCAGTGTCCAAGCAGGTCTACACCGACCCCGAGGCCCTGCGTCGATTCGTCACTCACATGCTCCATGGCATGGACTACGACTACACCCCGGCGCTGCGTCGGAGCGCCCGCAACCTCAGCGCCCGGCTCGCCCGCATCAACATGATGCGACGGGCGCTCGGTGCTTCGCTCGACGAGTCGGCCGAGCGGGTCACCGACCCTGAGAGGTTCTTGGGCCTGCTGGCCAAGTGGCGCGAGGCCCCCATCGACGAGCCCGAGCTCGGTGGCGAGGCGCTCGATCGCATCACCGACTTCAACACCAACGTGCTGACGTCGATGGATCAGATCTACTCCGACCGGATCTCTCAGCTGCAGGGTGAGTTCGCCGAGGCCGTGCTGACCGACGACATGGAGACGATCCAGCGCCTCGGGCCGCAGATCCGCGAGCTCATCCAGTTGGCCCAGCGCGACTCGTCCACGGGCCTCGGCCCGGAGAGGCCCGAGCTGACTGCCGCCTTGATGACCCCGGCGCCGGGCGAGGACGCCGTGGCGCAGGCAGCCGTCGACGCGATGTCGCAGGTCCCGCCGAACGAAGATGCGATCAACGCTAACTCGATGCTGGCTGCGGCGCAGACCGACTACGACAACGCCACCGCTGCGCTGGCCGCCGCCGAGTTGGAGCTGGCGCCAGCCGGGCCGCCGAACGCCCCGAACCCGAACGCTCCGACCCAGGCCCGCTCGATGGTCGAACTCATCGAGGAGGAGGGCTACGAGCGCGCGCCGGGCAAGCAGCTGACTCGCGCCGACCTGCTCATGGAGCAGCAGGACCTGATCGCCCAGCGCAATGCGCTGCCTCGTCGCAGCGCCGAGCGGACGGCCGAGCAGCAACGCGAGTACAAGCTGATCTCTCAGCAGATCGCCGAGCTGAACGGCCGAGCATGGGCGGGCGAGCCCGAGTGGCAGGTCGAGGCCGCCGACGCGATCTACGCGCTGGAGACCAGGGGCACGCCGTTGCCGTGGGACCTGGCGACCGGCGAGGAGACGAACCAGGAGACCCTCGCCAACCTGCGCGCCGAGGTGGAGCGGACGCGCTCGGCCCTGGACGCAGCCAGGTCGACGGCCGACCCCGCGCACCTCGGTCCCGGCGACGCCACGGCCGGTGAACTCGCCGACACCCTGCCTGCGGGCGCGTCGTCGGAGAACCAGGCCCGCCGTGCCGAGCTCCAGGCGCAGGTCGAAGCCGCTCGTGCCGCCGGTGACGAGAACGCGGCTCGCTGGGCCGAGCAGCAGATGGGGTGGTTGGACGAACCGGAAGAGGCCGTTCAGCCCGCCACCATCTCCCCCGTCGAGACCGAGGGCGTGGCCGACGCGGTCACCCCGCCCGACGTCCCTGCTCCTCCGCCGAAGGGAATCCCTCAGGACATCGACCAGCAGATGGCCGAGATCGCCGAGGAGTTCAAGAACCACCTCAGCAAGTACGGCGACTACGCCAACGCCCCCGACGAGATCAAGCAGCGGCTTGCTGCCCTGTCGGCGAGCGCACGCAAGCTGGTCGACGACCGCAACAACCGCCGGGCCGCCGACATGAGCGCTCGCCAGAGGGTGCTCGACGAGATCCCCGAGTTGGCCAAGGCCCTGCAGCGCGCCGCCCAGGTCCACCAGGACATCCCGCCGTCGATCTCGGCCGACGTGTGGACGGTGCTGCGCCACGGCCCGTCGTACCGCACGTTCGATCCGCAGATCGAGCGCAAGCTCAAGCCGAAGGTGAAGCTCTACACGGGAGTGAGCAAGAACGAGCCCGCGGTGGCGATGGTCGGCGAGGTCTTCCCGATGACGCGCAGCCCGCGCTCGGCGCTGCTGCGCGGCAACGTGACCGCAGGGGGCGAGCGCGTGCTCGGGGCCGCGACCGAGGCGTCACTGCAGGCCCAGCTGGCAGCGAGTCCGCGGCGCATCGTGCAGACGGCACGCGAGCGCCTGACCACCCGGCTCAGCGAGATCAAGGCCCAGCGCATGGCGGCCCAAGCCGAGTACATGAACGTGGTCAACGCCAACGTGCGCGCCGCCCAAGAGGCGGGCCGCCCGGTGCTCGGCCCCGAGCTGCCCGAGATGACGCTTGACGAGTTGGCGACGACGGCACGCGGCGAGCTCGATCGGATCACGCCCGAGTACCAAGCAGCGATGGCCGCCGAGCACCAGGCCAAGCAGGCCGTCGAGGCGGCCCGGGCCAAGCGGTCCGCCGACATCGAGCAACAGGCACGCCAGGCGGCGCAGGATGAGCGCACACGTCAGCTCGCCGAACTGGACATGGACCTGGCCAAGATCCGCGCCGACGTGGATGCCGTTCAGCCTGGGGTCGCCGACTGGGAGGCGATGCAGAAGCAGGTGAAGTCGGCCATCGGCGCGGTGACCAAAGACATGAAGGTGAAGTCCCGCCAGGTGCAGGACCTGCTCGATCTGGCGGGCGACATCAACAACCTGACGACGCTCGATCCGACCGAGGCCAACGTCATCTCCACCCTGCTGCAGAACGCGCTGGAGTCACAGCGCAAGCTCGATGCCGCCGAGCAGGATCTCGGCGCGCTCGAAGCCCGGCTCAAGTCGTTCGGCAAGGACCCGGCCAAGGCCACGGTCGCTGGCGAGCTGATGAAGAAGGTCGCCCTCGACGGGTGGGAGGGCATCGCCACCAAGCTGCTGCGCGACGAGACCGCCACCCTGTCGGCGGCGGGCAAGGCGGCGGGGCTGCGAGCCAACCAGTCGGTGGTGATCGCCAAGGAGCTGCGTGATCGCCTCGAACGGGTGACGCGCATGATGGAGACGCCCGAGGCATGGAAGCTGGTCGACAAGTACACGGCGTTCTTCAAGACCTACGCCACCGCGCGCCCCGGCTTCCACGTCCGCAACGCGCTGTCGGCAGTGTTCATGAACCTCGTCGATGGCGTGCGCATCCGCGACATGTACGACGGCATGTCAGCGTGGCGCGCCTTCACCAAGAACCCTCGGGAGTTCTGGGAGTCCGCCGACCAGCGCGCACGCGACGCGGTCACGGCGGTGCTGGCGTCGGGCGCGGGTGGCCAGTTCTCCGAGCGCGGCCTGGCTACGGCAGGGTCGGCATCGTCGAAGGCGTACCGGACGATCATGAACAACTGGTTCACCAACAAGAACCGGCGAGCGGGCACCTTCGTCGAGGGTGCGGCCCGCATGGGCATGGCGCTCAACAGCGCACGCCGCGGCCAGTCGCTCGATGCCGCCGTCGATCGCCTCACCAAGTACCACTTCAACTACCGCGAGCTCTCGTCGATGGACGTGACGGCCCGGCGGTACATCCCGTTCTGGACGTTCATGTCGCGCAACCTGCCGCTGCAGCTGGAGCAGATGTGGTTGCGGCCGCAGATGTACCTGCGCTACCAGTCGCTCGTGCGCAACTTCGAGGAGACCCCCGATCCCCTCACCCCCGAGTACTGGTTGGGCCAGGGGGCATTCACCATGGACGAGAATGCCGCCGAGCGCGACGCGCCGTGGTACCTCGCTCCTGACCTGCCGCACCTGCGGGTTCACGAACCGTTCGAGGCGATGGCCGGTGGCGACTGGGGTCGCGCCCTGCTGTCGGACCTCAACCCGCTGGGCATGGCGCCGGTCGAGGCGTTCGCCTTCAACAAGAAGGTCTACACCGGCGCCCCCATCGAGGGCGACTACATCGAACCGTCGAACTGGATGAAGCCGTTGCTGCCGCTGATGGCTGTGCTCGGCGGCACCGCGCAGGGAGCGAGCGGGCAGGCGGTGGTCGACGATCGGTACGCCCATGTGGCACGCTCGTTGCTGCCACCGCTGGAGATCCTCGAACGATTGACCACCGAAGCGGGCACGAGACAAGGTCGCCGAGACGAGACGCTGTATCGCTTCTTGGGGGCCCCCGTGCTGCAGCTGACCGACACGATGCGTGAGTCGACGCGCAAGAGCCAGCGCTTCGAGGAACGCGAACGACGACAGACACAGGCCCAGCTAGCGAGGATGTGATGCCAGCCCCACGCACGACGATCGACGACCTGCCCGAACAGACGGTGATCGAGGACGGCAACTACTTCATCATCCAGGATGATGGTGTCACTAAGAAGATGTCGATGGCGACGCTGAGAACGTCGACGTCGGTGGCCCTGGAGGACCACCTTGCCGACACCACCGGGGCCCACGAAGCCTCGTCGATCTCGACGACGCCGATCAGCGCCGAGGTCGACGGCGTCACCGTGCAGGGGCAACTCAGCCAGCTGGCCGCGTTGGTGGCTGACCTCGATGCGCGCGTCACCGCGCTGGAACCATGAGCTACCCAATACATAGGAGGCAGAGATGCCAGGAGGAATGAAGCCCGGACCGTCGATCCGCAAGCCCCGCGTCTACGAGGCGCTCAAGCGCCAAGGGATGAGCAAGACGAAGGCCGCCAAGATCTCCAACGCCCAAGCCCGCAAGAAGTGATCTGGGATCTCGGCCGCAGCCAGTGGTTGGAGGGCACGTCGTGGCCCAACGACAGCCCGAAGCACCCGGGCTGGGGGGCCATCGACCTGATCATCATCCACTGGCCCGGCGTCAACGGCGTGCCGGTGTCGGGCGACCAGCACAAGGTGCTGGAGTACCTGCAGAGTCAGCAGCGCAACTACCGCAACGACCCCAACCGCGGCTACAACCTCGGCTACTCGTCGGCCGTGGACTGGTTGGGTCGTCGCTTCCAGGTCCGCGGCGAGGACTGCAAGAACGCCGCCAACGCGCCGAGCGCGCTCAACGGACGCAGCTTCTCGATCGAGGTGCTGACCAACCTCGATGGTCACATGACCCCAGCTCAAGACGACGGGGTGCGCAACCTCGTCGGCCAAGTCCTCAGCCTTGCGCCCAGGGCCGAGGTGATCGGTCACCGGGACGGACCGAAGTACGTCACGGGCGCGACGGCGACGGCGTGTCCCGGTGACCTGATCTACGGCCGCATCCAGGCCGGGGAGTTCAACCCATCATCAGGAGGTGATGACGACTTGACCGAAGAGCAAGACCAGATGCTGCGAGCGATCTACAACGCGATGTTCGTGGCCAACCCCGCCGACCCATCGACGTCGATGGTCCACCAGGCGACCCAGAGCCTCGTGGTCCAGCGACTGTGGTGGGACAACTACCCGAACACCATCGTCGACGGGCCCGGTTCGATGGCCCGCAAGCTCAAGTCGCTCAAGTGAGTGGACTGGTCTCACCCCGTCCTCGCCTTCGGCTCCTTGATCATTGGGGCGCTGGTCGGCTGGGTACGTGGTCGTAGACCGCTGAGGATCGACTTGACCATCCACAGGAAAGGGGAACCCCATGACGAAGAAGAAGGCCGACGAGGCCCCGCCGGATGAGGACCGGCCGACCGGCCAAGGTGGTGGTTCGCCGCACGACGGCACCGCCTACCAGGACCAGTTCCCACCGAACCCCGAGCCATCGGCATCGGCGCAAGCCAAGGGCGCCGAGAACGACAAGGCTCGCCCACCGGAGCCCGAACCCGAATGAGCCTGCTCGCCGACATCTCTAGCGGCAATACGGGGTTCGCCGACGTGATGTTCCTCGTCGGCTTCGTGCTGTTCATCCTCGCCGCCATCCTCTACATCCCGGGCAACCCGCCCAAGCCGCCCTACGCGGCGATGGTCATGTGTCTCGGCCTCGGCGCCGTGGCACTGGGCTGGCTCGTGCTGTGACACCAGCAACCTCAACGACTTGACCCCCTTGGCGCGTCTTCCTTGTGAACGCCAGCACAAGCGCAAGAAGGAGACGCGGAGGGTGGGTTACGAAGAGGTACGGAAGGCAGCGACAACGATCGTCGCACTAGGACTGCTCGTGTTCTGGGGGTTGACCAAGTTCGACCCCGGCATGGTGTGGTTCGCGGTCGTCATGGCGATGCTCGGCATCACCACGGTGTGGCCGGGCAAGCGCGGCGACTCGGGGACGAACACGCCATCGCTATCCTGACGTAGGGCAAAACGACGAACGGCCCCCTGCGTAGTGCAGGGGGCCGTTCGCACAACCCAAGAAACGTTTGCTCCGTTCTTCTAGGTACCTCCTTTCTTGTCCGCTCCTATCCTGACCCGCTAGTCAGTCAGGATCGCGGTGGGTAACGAGCATCGAGCGCAACGCGTCGATCATGCGCCCATCGGTCTCGTTTGACGTCTTGGGCTCCTCAAAGACAACGCCCGAGGGCTTGCGCTCGTAGGCCATCATCGTCGTGGACTCCGTCTCGACCGAGACCACGTTGACCCCGACCGCCTCACTCCTGCGACCGGTGCGTTGCCCGGTCTCGGGATCGAGGTGGGTCATGTAGCTGTCGACTCGCAGGGAGAGTCGCACCGGCTGCAGCTCGGTGCGAATCTTCTCGCTGATCGCCATCAACATGTCGTAGGGATGGGTGTTGCCGTCGAGCGGGCAGATGGTCGTGCGACCATCGGCACCCTCGACCAGCATCAACGGGGTCAGGTCGTCGACCGGATGCTCCATGAGCTCCACCTTGGACACGTCGAGGTGGTACTGGATGAGATCCTCGGTAGTCATCATCGCGGGTACTCCTGTCGGAACTTCTCGGCCGACGTGCGGCGCTTGCGACCATCGAGCGTCTCTCGACGCAGCCGCTCGCGTCCCTCCTTCGTCATCGACGCGCACTCAAGGCAGACGCCCTCACGTCGGCCCTTGACCAGGGTCTGAGTGTTGAGCTTGACCGCCTTGGTCTTGAGGCACCAGATGCAGGTGCCGATGGTCACCTTGGAACTCACTTGGGCCTCCGATGGTGCCGCCAGTGGGAGATCTCTCGCTGGCGTTCGTTGGCCTCCTTGCGACGCATGTAGCGACGCCACTCCTCCCAGATGACGGTGATGATGAACCCGCCGCCGATGATGGCGAGCACGGCCTCCAGCCGCTCGATGTCGGTGGCGATCACAGGTCGCCCTCCGGTGGTGGGTTCTGATGGAGATGCATCGTCGTCAGGTGCAGCGCCACGTACTCGTCGGTGGTGAGCGGCGGCAGGTGCATGACGAACCCCAACTCGGGAGGTAGCAGCACCTCTCGGGCGTGGGCGATCTCGTCCCAGGTCGGGTAGCGGGATAGCCGGTTCTTGGCGTCGCGGAAGCTGATCGACAGGTGCCAGCCGATCTCGGGCTCGATGGCCACGATCGCCCACAACGAGCCGTCGCCGGTGCGGCGCAGGAAGAACCGCATCGGGTACTTCCCTTCCGCCTCGACGTAGCGCTCGGGTACCTCGACCCACGGTGACCGCTGTCGCGTGATGGGGTCGCGCTTCATTGGTCCGTCTCGACGGTGAACGGGGCGTCGGAGTCGATCGTGATCGTGATCGTGATCTCGTCAACGGACGCTGGATCGTCGCTCTGTTCCTCGGGCTCTTCGAGCAGGGCGTCGAGGTCGCTCAACTCGATGCGCCACCTGGTGATCTGGTCGCGGGCCTCGTCGATCGCGCGCTGGTGGTCCTCGATGCCTTTCCGTTGGCTATCGATCCAACCACGGAGCGTGCGTCGCCTCACATCCAGCAGATTGCGGATGGCGCCGTTCGTGATACTCATCTCTTCTCCTTTGTCTGTCTCTTGATGCGCTCATCGCGCTCTCTGTCCTGCTCGGCCTCGCAGACCGAGCAGATTCCTCGCTGCACGGTGAGGCGCGGATGGAAGCGATCCACCCGCACCGTGCGCAACTTCTTGCAGCGCTCACACCAGCCCTGGATCTTCACCGGACTCTCCCCCGGTCGTGCAGCGGGCAACCCTCCACGATCCACCAGCCGTCTGGTGGCCACGGTGGCGACTTGCCGTGGTTGTTGTCGAGGACCGGGCAGATGCAGCCCGCGTCGATGGCGGCCTGGCTGCCAGGGTGGGGAACGGGCTCGTCGCCGCCCGGTCGTCGCAGCTGCTCGGTCATTGCGGGTTCTCCCTGAGCTCGCGGATCTGCTCGGGCGTCGGCATTTGCAGCCGCCCACCGCCGTGCGTGGCGACGATCCCCGGCATGCAGTCCATGCACATGAGCTGCAGCTTGGGGTTCCGCGCCATCATCCGCAGCGACGATGGCGCCACCCACACTTCCTCGCTGCAGATGCCGCACCGACCCCGTGTGGAGCCCGCGACGTTGGGCGCGTGCGTGGTCGTCGGGGAGCAGAAGATGTAGCCGGGCTCGTTCATGATCCACCGTCCCGACAGTCGGGGCTGTTGGGCACGACGACGAGCCCGTCGGACTGGCGCGTGGTCGTGTAGACCTTGTCGCCGCCGATGCAGCGGTAGCCGACGTTGGGGAACTCGTCGAAGTTCATGACGATGGTCCAGCCCGTCTCGTCGTAGGTGCCGAGATCGTCGGACAGGTCGTCGGTGGGCTTGTTCTCCGTCGAGCAGCCGACGAGGATCAGCCCGGCGATGAGGAACCTATGCACGCTCCACCTCCGCTCGAACGACCGGCGACGAGCGGAACGACAACGCGTAGCGCTTCGCCCCCCACAAGGTGAAGAAGTGCGGCTGGTCCAAGTCGGCGGCGAGCAAGTCGACCTTGTCGCCGTCGAGCTTCGAGTACCACTCGACCTTCCATCTACGTAGCTTCATTGGTGCTCTCCTTCTGTCTGTTGCGTGAGCTCTGGTTGCGGATCGAAGACCATCTGGCAGATCCGCGCGTGTCCTTGGCGAGCGGCGCCCACGGTCGGGTAGCGCTCGCAGTAGCCGTTGTGCTTGCCGCCGAAGACCATCGTCTCGTAGATCAGCGGCGGGCCGTCGCCGAAGATGCGGTGGTCGATGCCGATCCACACCGTCGAGACGCAAGCCTCTTCGCCCTGGGCGAAGGCCACCTCGCGGTAGCGGTGATCCTCCATCAGCGTCGCCCAGCGCATAAGGCGGATCGGGTTACCCCCGCGGTCGTAGTAGAGGTTCACGAGCCCAACCTCCCGCTGATGCGCCGGATGATGTAGGCGGCGGTGTTGAGGGTCGCGGCCTGCTCTTCGATCATCTTCTGCTGCTGGATGATGATCTTGCGCAGCTTCTCGTTCGCCCTGATCGTCATCGCCAGGGTGATGACGTAGAGGGCGATGGCGGCGACGTTGATGATGATCATCGGTCGACCTCCCAGATCCTTTCTGTGTGTGAGATGGGTGCGTCGTCGGGCCCACGCCAATACGGCATGACGACGATGAGCTTGCGGAGCGATCGCCCTGGGCCGTAGGGCTGCCGCTTGTAGTGCTTGCGCACGAGGGTCCGAGTCGCCAGCGGCTTACCCGAGCCCTCGTCGTAGCCGATCGAGCGGTACTCGGTCTTGCGCAGGTGGACGATGGTGATCTTGTTGTCGAGGTCACCCAGCCCGGCGCGCTGGAGCCGCTTGGTCGCGTGCTTGTCGGGGAAGACGATCTCGGCGTCGACCAGCAGCTTCTGGTTGATCGTCGCCCAGACCGCAGCCAGGAGGCGGCGATCTTCCTCGAAGGAGCGCTGCTTGGCCTCGTTCCAGCCCGGAACCGCCTCGGCGCTGGACTGGTCGAGGCGGTCGCCCCAGGGCCAGTCGGTGCGCCCCAGAACGACCCACAGCGTCGGTACGGTGCCGTTGGGCTCCATCATGCGCAACGAGGCGATGGAGACACCCTCGACGCCCTCGTGGTCCTCTGGTGGCTCCATGAACCACGGCGTGACGCGGTCGACGAGGTGGACCGGGCCCCACATGATGCCGTCGACTCGGATCGGGGCACCAGGGTCGGCGGGCCCAGCGTCGGTTCCCCACATCGGCGTCTGGAAGACGACCAACCCCGACGGCGACGGCGCGTCGTCGCGGTGAATGGTCAACGACTCGGGCACCGAGGTGGCGGCCTGGCGGATGAACTCGCACATGTGCTCGGTGACGTGGATCAGCTGCGTCCCGGGCAGGTTCTCCTTGAACCACCGGATGCCGTTGCGAGCATGGTCGCGGGCCAGATGGACGTGGTGGGTGAGTTCGTTGGCGTCGTAGCCCTTCGGCCCCATGATGACGCGGGCCCCGTCCTTGGTCGTCTCATGGACGGCCGGGGAGCCGACTAGCTCGCCGAGCAAGCGCTCGAACTCGGCCTGCTCCCAGATTCCTCCTTCCTCGGTGCTGGTCAACAGCGCCGCTCGTAGCTCGGGTAGTTCACGCGGCCGATCGAGGGCGCGCGGGAACGAGATGATTCGCATCAGTGTCTCCTTCTGTCTGTGTTGCTAGGGTCGACGGACGGGGGGCCGGGTGGAACCCGGCCCCCCGTCTCCGTCAGCTGGCAGCGGTGTGCCAGCGACTCGCCTGCTCGGCCTTGTACTTGGCCAAGAGCTCGTCGCACAGCTCCGCTTCGGCGACCGCGTCGATCAGATGGCGCCCTTTCAGGCGACTCATCTTGTTCGACAACGAGTCGTAGGTGATGCTCAACGACTTGATGACGAGCTTGAGCTCTCGGTCGGTGAGGTCATCCATTGCTGCTCCTGTCTGCTACTCACTGAGCTTCTCTTTCAGCGCGGTCTGCACCGCCCAGAGCAGGTTGGCCTGCTCCTTGGGGGACATTCTGGACATGGTGAACCACGCCTTGGAGTGGACGCCCATGGAGGGCGGGTTGCTGATGTCGGCGGCATCGCCGGGCCCGTTGATGAGCAGCCGGGGATCGCCGTAGATGTGAATGATGGCATCGGCGATCCCCACCTCCCCGGCGGTGAGGAGGTTGACCTTGGTCGCGTCGGTGATGTCGAGGAGACCGTTGACCTCCATCTCCATCATGAAGCTCTCGTGGTCACGGTGGAGCTTCACGCCCAGGCGCCCAGCCAGCCACTCGTGAACGCGCCTGATCGCCTCGGGAAGCTCGATCTTGCCGTTCATCAGCTTGGCTGCGATGTCGCTCATGGCCATCTCGTCGGCGTCGTCGCGGAAGGGCTCTTCCGGGTCGACGTCGAGCGCCTCGTTGACCATCATGTTGAACTGCTGCAGCCACTCGTCGTGGTCGTTGTGCCATTGTCCGTCGCTCATTGCTTCTTCCTTGTCTGTCTGCTGTTGGATACTGGTCGTGGTGAAGGGTTGGTGGGG
>DASUFV010000003.1:0-14607 GCA_036274415.1 Actinomycetes bacterium | reverse complement strand
GGCTTGCCGAACAGTCCCTCGAGTGCGGGCAGCGGTGGTTTGGCACGCACCATCCCCCGCTTGCCTTCGAGGCTGTCGAGCATCGACGTCTCTTCGCCGCAGATGTAAGCGCCAGCGCCCATGCGAACGTGCACGTCGAAGGCGCGGCCGCTCCCGAGAACGTCGTCCCCCAGCCAGCCGAACTCGCGGGCGATCTCGATGGCCGCCTCGAGGATGGCGCCCGCGTCGGGGTACTCAGACCGCAGGTAGACGTAACCCTGCGTCGCTCCGACGGCCAGGCCGGCGATCGTCATGCCCTCGATCAGCGTGAAGGGGTCGCCCTCGATCAGCATGCGGTCGGCGAACGTGCCGGAGTCACCCTCGTCGGCGTTGCAGCAGATGTACTTCTGCTCACCGGGGGCATCGAGCACGGTCTGCCACTTGCGTCCGGCGGGGAAACCGGCTCCCCCGCGGCCACGCAAGCCGGACGCCGTCACCGCTTCGACGACGCTCTGAGCCGACATCGCGATCGCGTTGCGCAGGCCTACCAACCCGCCATGTGCCTGGTAGTCGTCGAGGTCGAGCGGGTCGATCACGCCCATACGTGCGTACGTCAGGCGGTCTTGCTTGGCGAGCCACTCCATCTCGTCGACGACACCGTGTCGGAGTTGGTGCTCGCCTCCCGAAAGCAGGCCGGCGTCCAACAGGTCGGCGACATCGGACGCCTGCACCGGCCCGTATCCGATTCGCTTGCCGCTTACGTCGACCTCGACGAAAGGCTCGAGCCACAGCATTCCGCGTGAGCCATTGCGCACGATGCGAATGTCGTCGCCACGTCGTGCCGCCTCCGCAGTGAGCGCTACGGCGACCTCGTCTGCCCCCACTGCACGGGCAGAGGAGTCCCTCGGAACGTAGATCGTCGTCGTCACTGCTGTGCTCCTCGGCGGGCATCGGCGACCAGAGCGTCGAAGGACGCCTCGGTGACTCGTCCGCGCAGGCGTCCAGCCACGGACACGGTCGGGCCGAGTGCGCAGTTGCCGAAGCAGAACACCTGCTGCAGGCCAACGGTTCCGTCCGCGGACGTACTGCCCACCTCGACACCAAGCGAGCGAGAGGCGTGCTCGACCAGCTTCTCGGCCCCCACTGACTGGCACGCCTCACCGCGACAGATCGCCACCGCCACCTCGGCGGGCGGTGTGGTGCGGAAGTCGGAGTAGAACGTGATGACGCCGTGCACCTCGGCCCGACTCAGGTTGAGGACCTCAGCGACCGCGGCCGTGGTCGGCTCCGGCAGGTAGCCGAACTCGTGCTGGATGTCGTGCAGGATCTCAAGGAGTGGGCCGGGCTCTGTTGCCCTGGCCTGCGCGAGTTCGGTAATGCGCACGACAACCGGGTCGGCGGCGTCCAAGGGCGCGCCGCCCGGCATTTCACTGAGCGACCGTTCAGTCATTTCTACGAGAGTAAGCCTCTCGACGTCGAAAAACCACGCGCCGAACGAGGCCGGTCCATCTTGTGGAACATCGGTTCCACAAGCCTTACACGTTCGGGTGTTGACCGCTTGCTGAGGAGTCAGACTCGCGCGCGTACTCCGCCTTCAACGCCACCTCTTGCTGGTGGCGCGGGTAGAAGCGGAACACCACGAACATGCCGATCAAGACCAGCACCAGGCCAGCGATATACGCCCATTGGTCGCCATCCAGGAACGACTGCTTGGCCGCCTCGGTGATCTGTGACGCGTACTTCGGGTGTTGGGCTGCGATGGCTTCAGCGCCTTCGAACGACATCGTGAGCTGCGACTGGGTGGACTGTGTGACGTCCGACAACTCCTTCGACGACCCGATCGCTGAGCTCATCGCGCCGGCGTACCCCGCGGTCAGCAACGCTCCGAACAGTGACGTCATCAGTGCTCCGCCGAGGTCACGTTGCAGGTCGGCAGTGCCGCTCGCCATGCCGACCCGTTTGACCGGCACCGATCCGGTCAGCGAGTTGGACGACGGCGTACCCGCGAGCCCGACCCCGATGCCCAAGAAGACGTAGGCCAGCCCCACCACCCAGTACGACTCAGTCGTCGTCCAGAAGACCAGCATGATGACGATGGCGACCACCAAGAACGCCTGCCCCGACAGCAACGTGCGCCGGGAACCGTGGCTCTCGACCAGGCGTGCCGAGCGGGGCGCCACCAGCACCATCATCACGACGGCAGGCAGGATCGCGGCACCGGCTGCCACGGTGTCGTAGCCGAGCACGTTCTGCAGATACTGCTGACTGACGAACGCGACACCCATCAACGACCCGAACACGATGATGCCGCCGGTTGCAGCCACCCAGAAGGTTGGACGTGCGGCGACCTTGAGGTCGTAGAGCGGGTTGGACGCCCGCCGCTGGCGCCAGATGAAGAAGCCACCGATCACCAGCGAGAGACCGATCAGAACGAATGCCATGGTCGTCGACCCAGGAACCGGCGCGAAGTTGATGCCGAGGATCAGTGCACCAACGAAGAAGATGGAAAGGACGCCGCCGAGGTTGTCGACCGGTTCGGTCTCTTCGTTCACATGTGCAGGAACGAACCGCCACACCATGGGGATCGCCACCGCCACCAGTGGCAGGGTCAGCAGGAACACCGACCCCCACCAGAAGTCCTCCAACAACAGACCGGCGAGCAGCGGGCCGAGCATCGAGACTCCGCCGCCGAGGGCCGACCACAGAGCGATCGACTTTGTCCGCTGTGGGCCCGACCAGAGCGCGGTGATGAGCGCCAACGTTGTCGGGTAGGCCATACCGGCGGAGAGCCCTCCGACGATTCGCGCAACCACGAGGAATCCGGGGTTGGGCGCGTATGCCGAGGCAATGCAGGCGACGATCGAGAGCAGCAAACCGCCCATCAGCATCAGCTTGCGGCCATAACGGTCGCCCACCGCGCCGAGGTAAAGCACGGACGCCGCAAGGCCGAGCGAGTAGCCAACCGCTACCAGGTTGAGCTGCACCTGGGTGGCGTTGAAGGCGTCACCGATCGTCGGCAACGCAACGTTGGCGACCGCGAGATTGAGGTTGGCCACCGCCGAAGCCAGGATCAGTGCGGTGAGCACGAGACCGGCCTTGGCTGGCGCGGTTCCCCGTGCAGTCGGTGCAGCAGAGGTACCTATCGGGTCGCTCATCGGCGCATCGCCCTCCTGGGTGCAGGAGCACGCTAGCCGAGTTGGAAGGTGAAAGGACTAGCCCTAGTCGTACTTGGTCATGGTCCGCACGTTGATGGCCACCATGGCGAGGACGAAGACAGCGGTGACCGCAAAGCCTTTGGCGATGACTTCCCAGTCGAGCTCGACCAGGATCAGTGACCGCAGCGCCTCCATGACATACGTGACGGGATTGATGGTCGCGGCGATCTCCATCGGCCGAGCCAACAACTCGCGTGGAACGAAGTTCGGAGTCAGGAACAGCAAAGGGAAGAAGATCAGGCCCGCCGAGTTCGTAGCGGCTGCGTTACGTGTCTTCAAGGCGACGAACTGCAAGAACCCGGAGTACCCGACCGCCCAACCGGCGGTCAGCAGGATCAGCAGCACCACGCCGATCACGCCACTGGTCACGCGGACGCCGAACGGCAACGCCAGGACGATGATGAGCAGCGCAAGCAGCGCCGTCTTGAGCGCCTCTGCCGACAACCGACCCAAGGACAGAGCACTGCGCGAGATGGGCGTGGCGCGCAGCTTGTCGAAGTAGCCACCCTCAATCTCTTGCACGAGGTAGAGGGCGGACGTGCCGAACGAGGCTGCGAGGATCAGCGTCGCGGGCAGTTGGAAGGCGGCGTAGCTCTGACCTTCGAGGAACGGTGTGGTGTCGACGTCAAAGATCTTTGCGACCTGACCGACATTGACCACCAAGAAGAACAGCGGGATCAAGATGGTCGGAAGCAACGCGTCCGGCGTTCGCTTGGCTTCGCGAACCGCCCGCTCGCCCAGGATGTAGATGGTCTTCATCAGGCCACCTCGCTCACTTCGCCGGCTTGGCGTTGTCGCTGGCGCCCGGTGACGTCGAGGAACACGTCGTCCAACGTCGGTTCGACCTCGAGGCTCTTACGTTGCCTGAGGTCGGACTTGAGCTCAGATGGCGTGCCCTGCACGACGATCTTGCCGTCGTCGATGATGGCGAGCCGTCCGCACAAAGCGTCCGCCTCTTCGAGATACTGCGTGGTGAGGAAGACGGTGGTGCCCTGCGCGTTGATCCGCTGTACTTCGTCCCACACGACGATGCGGCTGGCCGGGTCGAGGCCGGTGGTGGGCTCGTCCAGGAACAGCACATCGGGCCTGTGCACCAGAGCGGACGCGAGGTCGAGCCGGCGCTTCATACCGCCGGAGTAGCCCTTGATCAGACGGTCGGCGGCCTCGACGAGATCGACCAGCTCGAGCAGCTCTTCTGCCCTGGTGTTGGCGGCAGTGCGGGAGAGCCCGAAGAGCCGGGCTTGCAACACCAACAGCTCGCGACCGGTCTGCCGGTCGTCAAGCCCAGCCTCTTGCAGCGCGACGCCGATGCGGTGTCGCACTCCATCCGGGTCGCGAAGGACGTCAACACCAGCAACCGATGCCGTGCCGGCGGAGATTCTGGTCAACGTGGTCAGCATGCGCACGGTCGTCGACTTGCCCGCACCGTTCGGCCCCAAGAAGCCGAAGATCTCACCGGGGTAGACATCGAGGTCGACGCCGCGCACGGCCTCGACGGTGCCGGAGCGTCCCGTGAAGGTCTTGGCCAGCCCGCGGGCCTGGACTGCGGGTGCGGCATCGTTCGTCGAGCTGTCTGAGGCAGAGTCGCTGGGTGAAGTCATGGGCAGGGACCATAACCGTGACCACCGACAGCTTGGCAATCGGTTTCTGTGGGTGAGCCGCAGGCGCCCGCGGCTACCGATTCGCGAAGATCGAGAGCAGCTCGTACCCGACGTGAGCGACGGCGATCGAGGTGATCTCGGCATGGTCGAACGGTGGTGACACCTCGACGATGTCAGCGCCCACGAGGTTCGTTCCGGCAAAGCCACGCACAATGGCGAGCAGCTCACGGCTGGTCAAACCTCCGGCTTCTGGCGTCCCGGTTCCTGGTGCGTGCGCGGGGTCGAGGACGTCGATGTCGATCGAGACGTAGACCGGGGCGTCACCGACTCGCTGGCGAATGCGATCGATGACGTCGGAGACTCCGATTGCCTCCAGCTCATGGCAGTGCACGATCGAGAAGCCGAACGACTCGTCGTCGGCGATGTCCTGCCGCGAGTAGAGCGGGCCGCGAATGCCGATGTGCATCGCTCGCTCGGGAAGCAGCAGCTGTTCCTCCCACGCGCGACGGAACGGGGTGCCGTGGGTGTAAGGCGCCCCGAAGTAGGTGTCCCACGTGTCGAGGTGCGCATCGAAGTGCACGAGGGCGACCGGGCCGTGAATCTCGTTCATCACCCGCAGGATCGGCAGAGCGATCGTGTGGTCGCCGCCGATGGCGAGCAGCCGACGATCGCGCGAAGCCAAGGAACCGATGCCGGACTGAATCTGTGCAATCGCCTCATCGATGTTGAACGGGTTGACCGCCACGTCACCAGCGTCGACCACCTGGCGTCCTCGGAACGGCTCTATGTCCTGCGCTGGGTTGTACGGCCGCAAGAGCCTCGACCCCTGGCGTACGTACGCGGGGCCGAAACGTGCGCCGGGGCGATACGTGACACCCGAGTCGAACGGGACGCCGACGACCGCGCAGTCGAATTGCTCGACGTCCTCGATCCGCGGCAAACGCGCGAACGTGGCGAAACCCGCGTACCGCGGCACCGCTACTGCATCGACGGGACCGACGACTCCATCGTGGACGACCCGCGGTTCGTCCATTGTTAGAGCCGGACGAGCGTGCGTCCGGTGTTGGCGCCGGCGAGCACGGCGTCCAGTGCGTCGGGCAGCTCCGTCAGCGTCACCTCGCGGCTGCCGATGCTGTCGAGGCCGCGGGGACGGAGGTCGGTGGCGATGCGTTGCCACACCTCGCGGCGCTGATCGATCGGCATGGCTACCGAGTCGATCCCCAACAGCGCGACACCGCGCAGAATGAAGGGGAAGACGGTTGTCTCGAGCGCGATGCCTCCGGTGTTTCCGGACGCCGCAACAGCGGCGCCGTACTTCAGCGTCCGCAGGATGTACGGCAGCGAGGACGCTCCGACGCAGTCGACTGCACCAGCCCAACGCTCGCGCTCGAGCGGTTTGCCGGGGCCAGACGTCTCCTCGCGTGGCAGGACTTCTGTCGCGCCCAGTTCCTTCAGAAAACCCTCAGCCTCGCGCTTGCCGGACGACGCGGTGACCTCGTAGCCGCGCTCGGCGAGGATGCCGACCGCGACCGAGCCAACACCTCCGGTCGCACCAGTGACGAGCACCGGACCTGCACCCGTCGTCAGCCCGTGCTTCTCGAGAGCATGCACCGAAAGCGCGGCGGTGAAGCCGGCCGTGCCGATCACCATCGCCTGCCGAGTGGTCAGGCCATCCGGCAGGGGCACGATCCAGGACGCGGGGACGCGCGCGTATTCGCTGAAGCCTCCGTGGTGGGCGACACCGGTGTCGTATCCGTGGACGATGACCGGCGTACCGACGTCCAGCGCGGAATCACCTGGCTCGACGATCACACCGGCCAGGTCGACGCCAGGGATGATGGGGTCGATGCGTGCAACCTTGCCGTTCGGGATCGACGCGAGCCCGTCCTTGTAGTTGACGCCCGACCACTCCACCTTGATGACGACGCCGCCGTCGCCCAGATCGTCCACCGTCAGCTGCCGCACCTCGCGCAGCACGCGATCGCCGTCACGCTCGGCGACCAGGGCAGAGAACGTCGCGGGAACGCTCGACATCAAGAGACTCCAAGGCTCGGGGACATGACCAGTCTGGTGGCTGTCTCTGCATCATCCAACAGGCAATCTGTCGCCTCCTCACGTGGAGGTCAGAACACTTTGCTGCTGGTGGCGTTCGTCCGGAGTCTGGACAGTTTCTGCATGGAACGGCTCAGCGACGAAGGCCAGCGCGCGAGGGAGGTACACGCCCTCGCCGCGACGCTGCGCCCGCGGTCGATCGCCGTGGTGGGAGCCAGCCCGCGCTCATTTGCCGGGCAGATCGTGCAGCAGAACTGTGCCGCTCACGGCTACCGCGGTTTGCTCGCTCCGGTGAACGGCAAGTACGCCGAGGTGGCTGGCGTCCCGACGGTTCCTTCCCTCTCTCATCTCGGCACCGCCCCCGACGTGGTGGTCGCGCTCGTGGGCACCGCACGAGTGCAGGCCATCGCCGAGGAGGCCGCCGCCATCGGAGCCAGTGCTGTGATCGTTCCCGGTGGTGGGTTCACCGACTCAGGCGACGCTGCAACTGATCTGGCAGCCTCACTCGCCACGCTTGCGAACGTCACGGGGATCGCCGTGGTCGGCCCGAACTGCATGGGTGTCACCGACCTCGTCACGGGTGCGATGCCGTACATCGGGACGGTCCCGCGCCAGATGCGCAGAGGCAGCGTCGCGGCGATCGCACAGAGCGGTGCGGTGATCGAGGCGCTCGTGAACTGCGGCGGACGTGTTCCCTTCTCGACGCTGGTGAGCAGCGGTTCCGAGGCCGTCACGACGACAGCCGACTACTTGCGATTCTTCGCTGGGGACCCAGAGACCGACTCAGTGCTCCTGTTCATCGAGGGGTTCGTGGACGCCCCGGACGTATTGCAGGCTGCACGTGAGGTGACCAGCGCGGGCAAGACGGTGGCGGCGTGCTTCGTTGGTCGCTCCGCGAAGGCACGGGAAGGCATCGTCGCCCACTCCGGCAAGCTCGCGCCGAGCTGGCGAGTCACGGCGGCAGCGCTCGAGCAAGCGGGAGTCGTTGTCGGCGACGACCTCGACGAGCTGATCGCTGTCGGTGAGGTGCTCGGCACCGGACGCCGCGTCCGCGGTGCGCGCACGCACATTGTCACTAACTCAGGTGGTGAGGCGAATCTCTTGTCAGACCTGGCCGAGGACGCCGGACTCCTACTGCCAGACCTGACCGACGACGCTGCGACACGGCTGACCGCGAAGTGGCCGGCGTTTCACGCGGCCAACCCGCTCGACCCATGGGGGGTCAGCGACTATCGCGAGGTGTATCCGCTTGCCATCGAGGCGCTCGCCAACGAGAGCGGCGACATCGTGATCGTGTCTCAGGATCAGCAGACAACCGCTGGCGACTATGAACGTCAGCTCGGGCTCGACCTCGCTCGGTACCTCGACGACGCGACCCGGTCGAGCACCGCGCTGCCGGTGATGTTGAGCCCCACCAGCCAAGACCCCGATCCGAGGCTCACGACGTTCTGTCACGAGCACGACATCGCGTTGTTGCGCGGAGCACGCAGTTCGCTTCGTGCGCTTGCTGCTCTGGCGCGGCAAGCACCTCCTGCGTCCGAGGTCACACGACGTCCGGAGCGGATTGCTGCGATCACCGACGCCGCCGAGATCACCGAGGACGTGGCGTTGCAGATCCTCGCCGCACGTGGCGTCCGCACACCACTGCAGATCCGGGTGAGCACCACGGACGCGGCCGTCGCAGCGGCGTCCGGCATCGACGGACCTGTGGTCATCAAGGCGGTTGCTGGCGGGCTGCTGCACAAGAGCGACCTCGGCCTGGTGATCACGAACGTCGTTGGGCCTCACGCGGTACGACGGGCGGCTATTGACGTGCTTGCGAGAGCGCGGCAGGCCGGACTGGACGTAGAGCTGCTGGTGGTCGAGCAGGTCTCAGGTGCACTGGACGTCGTGATCGGCTACAAGCGAGACCCGCAGTTCGGACCCACCACGCTCGTCGGCTTGGGCGGCGTGTGGACCGAGCTGCTCGACTCGGTGAGTGTTCACGTCGGCCCGATGGATCTCGATGCGGCACACCGCCTGCTCGATCGCAGTCACGTCGGTCGGATGATGCGTGACGCACGCGGTGGGGCACTCGACGTCACAGCGGTCGCGCACGCGCTCGTGGCGGTCAGCGACCTTGGCCTTGCCCACCCCGAGATCGCCGCCATAGACGTCAACCCGGTCATCGTCGGGCGTTCCCACGCGATCGCCGTCGACGCAGTCATCGAACGTGACGGCCCTGATAGCGACGCAGCCAGAACCTCAGTCGAGCGAACGGTTCGCATCGACGTCTCTCTCACCGAAGGAGCACCATCGTGACCAGCGAGATCACGTCGACCTTGCGCGTTCGCATCGGGCAAGAGGAAGCGCACTACGGAGGGAACCTTGTCGAAGGTGCCCGCATGCTGAAGTTGTTCGGCGATGTGATCACCGAGATCGCTGTCATCACCGACGGCGACGAAGGGCTGTTCGTCGGCTACTCGAGCATCGAGTTTCTTCACCCGGTGTATGCCGGTGACTTCATCGAGGCGACCGGACGCGTCGTCAAGATCGGCAACACCAGCCGCACGGTGGAGTTCGAGGCGCGGAAGATCATCGCCTCGCGCTACGACCTGACTCCTAGCGCTGCTGACGTGCTCAAGGAACCGATCGTCGTGTGCCGAGCAACGGGTACGACGGTCATTCCCAAGGAGCACAGCCGGAAGAACCCGGACGCGTCAGCGGTCTAGCGTCCACCCGATGGTGTTGAGCACCTCGTGCACGAGGACTCGCACCGGGCCTTCACCGCGAATCACATGGTCAGCGAGGTCGGCACCTGCACCCGAGGCCACGGCCTTCTCGGCAGAGGCGAGATCGATCGCGCGTCCTGACGTTGGATCGGGCGCAAGGCGATCGCGGATCGTCTCGATGTCAGCCTCGAGGCGTACGACGTGCAAGGGCTCCGGCGCAACCGACCGAATTCCGTCCAGCTCCCACGAGTGCTCGACGGTCAGCGCCATGACGACGTAGCGCACGCCTGCGTCCAGGTAGTTGGTGACCACGGCGTCCAGGTTCTTCAGCAGGACGCCGAACGACCTGCGCTCGTCATTCCAGCCGGCGTCGAACCAGCTGAGCCAGTCGAGGTCAATGGCGCCGAAGGGGATACCCGCCTCTTCGAAGGCGTTGCCCATCTCGGCGATCGCAGTGCTTTTGCCGACCCCGTAAGGGCCAGTGAGCAGCAGGCTTCCTTCGCACCGTGTCACAGCGGGTGACGGTACTCGCATCAACTCGCGTCAACGCGGGTCAACGCGGGTCAGCTCGCGTCGAGCAGTCGTTCGATCACCTGCGCCACACCGTCGTCGGCGATGGACGGCGCATGTTCATCGGCTGCTTCCAGTGCAAGCGGATGCGCATCACCTACGGCGTAACCGAGCCCTGCCCAACGCAGCAGCTCGACATCGTTGGGCATGTCTCCAAAGGCGACGACGTCCGCCCGGTCGATGCCCCATCGCTCCGCCAAGATGGCAAGGGTCGTTGCCTTGTTCACCCCTGGTGCGCTGAGCTCCAGCAGCGAGTCGTTGACGTTCGAGTGCGTCACCTCGACCACCGAGTCGAGGGCGGGCGTCACGGCTCGCAGCATGTCGTCACCCGGCGTCCCGTCCGCACGAACGAGCACTTTGGCGATCTCATCGGTGAGGAAGTCCTCGATCGCTCCGATGCCCAGGAGCGGGTCCGGATCCCATCGCGGGTGGTAGTTCTCGTCGTGCGCGAACCCGGCGAGCGACTCCATACCGAACGCCGCTTGCGGCAGCACCTCGCGCACCCGGCGGACGGCTTCGGCGGCTGTAGCGGCCGACATCGCATAGGTCTCGAGCACCTGCTCGGTCGTCATGTCGTAGACGTAGGCGCCATTGGCGCAGATGCCGATGCCGGCATGGCCGGTCTCGTCCGCCACCGCACCCATCCACCGCGGTGGCCGACCGGTGACGAACACCACGCGGATTCCGGCGTCCATCGCTCTGCGCAAGGCGACCATCGTGCGCGGTGAGACGCTGCCGTCGTCATGAATGATCGTCCCGTCGAGGTCGGTGGCGATCAGACGTGGCGATCGGTTCACCTGTCCATCATTGCCGGTCGTCGCTATGGTGCGTTTCACGCCTGCGGAGAAGGGTGGGTCTGATGTCAGCCATGTCCCCTGAGTCCCTACCGGAGCAGCACAAGGTGCTGCTCGACGAGTCGGAGATGCCCACCCGCTGGTACAACGTCATTCCCGACCTCCCGGCGCCTCCGCCCCCGCCACTTCACCCAGGGACGCACGAGCCGGTGGGGCCCGACGACCTTGCTCCGCTGTTCCCGATGGACCTGATCCTGCAAGAGGTTTCCGGCGACAGCTTCATCGACATCCCACCCGAAGTGCAGGACATCTACCGCCTATGGCGTCCGACGCCGTTGATCCGCGCACACCGGCTGGAACGGGCACTCGGCACACCAGCGCGCATCTACTACAAGTACGAGGGCGTCTCGCCAGCCGGTTCGCACAAGCCGAACACCGCAGTGCCGCAGGCGTACTACAACGCCAAGGCCGGTGTCACCAAGCTCACGACAGAGACAGGTGCGGGGCAGTGGGGAACGGCGCTCGCGCTGGCGTGCGCGATGTTCGGCATCGAGTGCGAGGTCTGGCAGGTGGGCGCGTCCTACGACCAGAAGCCGTACCGCCGCATGATGATCGAGACGTTCGGTGCGAAGGTGCATCGGTCGCCGTCGGATCTCACCGAGGCCGGTCGTGCGTTCCTTGCAGCCAACGCCCAGCACACCGGCTCGCTTGGCATCGCGATCAGTGAGGCCGTCGAGGTGGCGGCAAAGGAACCCGAGACGCGGTACGCGCTCGGGTCGGTGCTGAACCACGTGCTCATGCACCAAACGATCATCGGCGAGGAGGCGCTGAAGCAGTTCGAGAAGGTCGGCGACACCCCCGACGTCATCGTTGGTTGTACCGGGGGTGGCTCCAACTTCGCGGGACTGTCATTCCCGTTCCTGCGCGAGAAGCTGGCCGGTCGGATCGACCCGCACATTCGGGCGGTCGAGCCGGCGTCCTGCCCGTCGCTCACGCACGGCAAGTACGCGTACGACTTCGGCGACACCGCAGGTATGACTCCACTGCTGAAGATGCACACGCTGGGCCACGACTTCGTGCCCGACCCGATCCACGCCGGTGGGCTCCGGTACCACGGAATGGCCCCGCTGATCTCGCACGTGTACGAGCTCGGGCTCATGGACGCGGTGGCGATCGGTCAGTCGGAGTGCTTTGCCGCCGGCGTCCAGTTCGCGCGCACCGAAGGCATCGTTCCGGCGCCGGAGCCGACGCACGCGTTGGCCGAGACGATCCGCGAGGCGAACCGGTGCAAGGAGACCGGTGAGGAGAAGGTCATTCTCACCGCCCTGTGCGGTCACGGCCACTTCGACCTGGCTGCCTACGACGACTACCTGTCTGGGGCGATGGTCGACGAGCCGGTCAGCGAGGAGCGGTTCGCCGAGGCATTGGCCGGCGTCCCGGCCCTCTGACGCGGGTCAGATCGGCGCGATGACGTCGGTGCCGAGCGTTCCCCTGAGCGGCTCGGGGACGCGCACCGATCCGTCCGCCTGCTGGTGGTTCTCGAGGATCGCGACGATCACCCTCGGGATGGCGACCAGAGTGCCGTTCAGGGTGGCGACGGGACGAGTCGTTGAGCCGTCGCGCATGCGGATGCCGAGCCGGCGGGCTTGGAACTCGGTGCAGTTGGACGTCGACGTCACTTCGCGGTACTTGCCCTGTGTCGGAATCCACGCCTCGATGTCGAACTTGCGGGCGGCGCTCGAGCCGAGGTCGCCCGTTGCGACGTCGATCACCCGATAGGGAATCTCGAGCTGGTCGAGAAACTGCCTCTCCCACGCGAGCAGCTTGCGGTGCTCGGCCACGGCGTCCTCTGGCGCACAGAACGTGAACATCTCGATCTTGTCGAACTGGTGCACCCGGATGATGCCGCGCGTGTCCTTGCCGTACGTGCCGGCCTCGCGCCGAAAGCACGTGGAGATGCCCGCGTAGTGCAGCGGCAGCGTGGACGCGTCGAGGATCTCGTCTGAGTGGTACGCCGCGAGTGACACCTCTGACGTACCGATCAGGTAGAAGTCGTCCTGCTCAAGATGAAAGACGTTCTCGGCGGCTTGACCGAGAAAGCCCGTGCCCTCCATCGCGGCGGGCTTGACGAGCACCGGCGTGATCATCGGCGTGAAGCCGGCCGCCACTGCCTGCTGGATCGCGACGTTGACGAGCGCGAGCTCGAGCAGCGCGCCCGGCCCGGTGAGGTAGTAGAAGCGCGCGCCGGACACCTTTGCGGCGCGTTCGACGTCGATGGCGCCGAGTGCCTTGCCGAGGTCGACGTGGTCTTTGGGCTCGAAGCCTTCCGCCGCGAAGTCGCGGGGGGTGCCGACGTGCTCGAGGACGGCGAAGTCCTCTTCACCGCCGACCGGCGCGTCCGGCTCGACGAGGTTCGAGAGCTGCAGTTGCACGTCGCTGAGTCGCTGCTCGGCTTCGCGCACTGCCACCTCGGCCGACTTCACTTCTGTCGCGAGCTCTTTGGTACGGGCCAGCAGTTGTTGCTTCTCGTCGCCCTGCGCGGCCGCGACCTGCTTTCCCAGCGACTTCTGCTCTGACCGCAGCGCCTCGAAGGTGACGATGGCGGACCTGCGTTGCTCATCGGCTGCAAGTGCGGCGTCGACCAGCGAGGGATCTTCGCCACGGGCGGTTTGCGAGCGACGCGCGGCGTCCGGGTCGTCACGAAGCTGTCGGATATCGAGCACGAACGGAGCCTATCGAGCGGTGTGGTTGACGTTCGATGCCGTTTTCGGTCTGTTTGGTGTGCACTCAACGCGCTTCGGCGTCCACCTGGTGTGCACTCGGCGGGCTCTGGGGTCAGCGGGCAGGCGTTGCGGGTACCGCGGAGCGGCGGCGGAACGACAGCTGGAACAGCACCTCGGGCAGCGCGTCGGAGGCGACCGGTCGCGACCAGAGGTAACCCTGTCCGACGTCGCAGCCGAGCTCGCGCAGGCGTGCGGTGACCTCGGCGTCCTCGACGCCTTCTGCGACTACTTCCAGGCCGAACTCGTGTGCGAGGTCGACCATCGCCTTGACCAGCGTGGCGCCGCCCGGGTCGTCGGCCAGCCGTCGGGTGAACGACCGGTCGATCTTCAACGTCGACAGCGGCATCTGCTCCAGCTGCGACATCGACGTGTATCCGGTGCCGAAGTCGTCGACCGCGAGGGTGACGCCGAGGCCCGCGATCTTGTGCATCATCTGGTGACTGCGCACCGGGTCTTCGATCAGCGCGCTTTCGGTGACTTCCAGCTCCAGGCGCTCCGGCTCGACCAGGTGGCTCGCCAGGATGTCCTCGAGGAACTCGTCGAAGTCGGGCTCCAGCAGGTTCCGCGCCGAGAGATTCACCGAAACCGGCAGGTGCGCAAACTCGGCGCCGACTCGGTCCCACTCAGATATCTGTGAGCACACCATCTCCAGGACGTACCGGGTCAGTCCCTGGATCAGGCCGGTGTTCTCAGCGAGCGGGATGAAGTCGTTCGGCGGTATGTTGCCGCGCTCTGGGTGGTTCCAGCGCAGCAACGCCTCGGTGCCGATGACGTGAGTCGTCGCGAGGTCGATCTTCGGCTGGTAGTGGATGCTGAGCTGCTTGGTACCCAAGGCGTTTCGCAGGTCGCTGAGGAGCTGCAGGCGCTCGGCGGAGTTGCCGTCGTCACCGGGTCGGTAGAGC
>DASUFV010000002.1:0-8836 GCA_036274415.1 Actinomycetes bacterium | reverse complement strand
GCACAGTCAGCTACGGGACCTTCTAAGGCCGCCAAGGACAAGAACAAGCAGGACGAGAACGAGGCGCAAGCCACGACCTCGCCGAGTGCGTCCCCCACTCCAGCGCCATCGCCGGCACCGACCAGCACCGACGCAGCTGGTGGTCCGTCCGAGGAGCTGCAGCGAAAGTACGCAGAGCTGAACTGTGCCGACCCGGCTCAACTGCGCGTGGGCGAGAGCTACGCAGACGATCAATACGCGATCGCGTGTGACGAGAACGGACTGGAGAAGTTCCTGCTGGCACCGGTAGCAGTCGCGGGCTCTGACGTCGACACTGCTGCGGCGAACCTCGACCAGCAAAGTGTCGGATGGATCGTCACGCTGGACTTCAACAGTGAGGGCAGCAAGGCCTTCGGCGAGATCACGACGCAGATGGCACAGCAGCCGGCAGACACGCCTGGCAACCGTTTCGCGATTGTCCTCGACGGACTGGTCGTGTCTGCACCGGGCGTCAACGAAGCGATCCTCGGCGGTCAGGCGCAGATCAGTGGTCAGTTCACCAAGGACGAAGCCCAGGACCTCGCGAACGTCCTGAAGTTCGGTGCGCTGCCGCTCAACTTCGACATCGGAGAGCGACAGACCGTGTCGCCGACCTTGGGCGACGATCAGCTGCAGGCAGGCATACTCGCCGGAGCCATTGGACTAGCCCTCGTCGTTCTCTACCTGTTGCTCTACTACCGGGCGCTGGCGCTCGTCGCCGTGGCGAGCTTGGTGATCGCCGGTGCCTTCACCTACGGCGCGGTGGTCATTCTGGGCGAGACCCTCAACCTGACCCTCACGCTGGCGGGTGTCGCCGGTCTGATCGTTGCGATTGGCATCACGGCCGACTCGTTCATCGTGTACTTCGAACGAATTCGAGACGAGGTGCGCGAAGGACGATCGATCCGCACAGCTCTCGAGGCGGGCTGGGTCCGCGCCCGACGCACGATCATCGCCGCCGACTTCATCTCGCTGATCGCTGCTGCGGTGCTGTGGTTCCTGTCGGTCGGAGGGGTGCGCGGGTTCGCGTTCACGTTGGGCTTGACGACTGTCATCGACCTCGCGGTGGTATTCCTCTTCACCAAGCCGATGATCTCGTTGCTGGCTCGCATGAAGTTCTTCAACAGCGGCCACCCGATGTCGGGGTTGTCGCCTTCTCGCCTCGGACGCCGTTCCTCGCCGTTGACCGAAGGTCGCAAGCCGCGCACCAGGGTGAAAGAGGCATGAGATGAGCCGCCTCTCCGCCTTCACTTCTGGCCTCTACAGCGGTGAGATCTCGTTCGACTTCGTCGGACGCCGCAAGCTCTGGTACATCGTCTCGACGGTCCTGCTGCTGTTGTCGCTCACGGCGGTGGTCGTCAACGGCCTCAAGTTCGGCGTGGAGTTCTCGGGCGGCGCGGTGTTCTCGATCCCGTCCGAGGAGTGCACGGTCGAGGAGGCCCGCGATGCTGCGGCCGCTGAGGTTCCACTCGGCGAGCCCATCGTCACCGAGCTGACCGGGCAGACCCGCCAGGTTCGCGTCCAGACCGTCGACCTGACTCCGGCAGAGACCGGAGCCGTGAGCACCGCTCTCGCCGAAGCGTGCGAGGTGCCGCTCGAAGACGTATCGACTCAGGTGATTGGGCCATCGTGGGGCGAGCAGATCACCAACAAGGCGCTCACCGGTCTTGCCGTGTTCCTCGTGCTGATCGTCTTCTACCTCTCGATCACATTCGAGTGGCGAATGGCCGTGGGTGCGCTGGTGGCGCTGTTCCACGACGTGTTCATCACCGTGGGCATCTATGCCTTGGTCGGCTTCGAGGTGACACCGGCCACGGTCATCGGTGTGCTCACGATCCTTGGTTACTCGCTCTACGACACCGTCGTGGTCTTCGACAAGGTCAAAGAGAACACTCGGGGCCTTCAGGCGACGAGTCGTATGACGTACAGCGAGGCAGCGAACCTGGCGGTCAACCAGACCTTGGTCCGGTCGATCAACACCTCAGTAGTTGGCCTGCTCCCAGTCGCCAGCCTGTTGTTCGTCGGTGCGTATGTGCTCGGGGCCGGTACGTTGAAAGACCTCGCCCTCGCCCTGTTCGTCGGAATCGCAGTCGGCACATACTCGTCGATCTGCGTCGCGACGCCTGTGGTCGCCCAGCTCAAGGAGCGCGAGCCGGCGATGCAGGCGCTCAACAAGCGTGTGCAGGCTCGGCGCGCGGCCGGACGCGAGTCAGCCCCACGTGGTACGGCAGCGGCCGACCGCGGAGCGACTGTGGCTGCCGGCGAGCCGCCAGGCCCAGGCACTGATGGATCATCCGCAGACGGTGGCGCTGCACCTGCCACCGTCAAGTCTGGTGCAGCCTCAACAGCGCGACGACCGACCAAACCGTCAGGCAGCCGCGGTCCACGCAACCAGCCGAAACGGAAGTCGAAGCGGAAGCGCTGACGGGGCGCGCGGCGTCCGCGTCACTACACTGGCTGATGGCGACCGGTGTTGGGACGCCGGTGGTGAGTGCTGATCTCGTGACCGTACGGCAGGGCGGTGGTCCCGATGAGTGACGAGGGCGTGCGCGCGGGCGCTGCCGTTCGCACTGATCGCGCCCCGGGCTCCGGAGCCCCCGCTGAACCGCAAACCCGGCGCGTGCGTGCCGCGTTCGCACGATTGGGCGGGCACCGCACCACGCACCCACCCGAGCTGGCGCCGCTGATCAAATCGGTGAAGGCCATTCATCCCAAGGCCGACACCAAGGTGATCGAGCGGGCGTATGCCGTAGCGGAGGCGCGTCACCGCGGACAGAAGCGGCGCAGCGGAGAGCCGTACATCACTCACCCGCTGGCCGTTACGCAGATCCTGGCCGACCTTGGAATGACGCCGCCGACGCTGTGTGCCGGGCTCCTGCACGACACTGTCGAAGACACTGACTACGGGCTCGAGCAGCTGCGCGAAGAGTTCGGTGACGAGATCGCGTTGTTGGTCGACGGAGTCACCAAGCTCGACAAGGTCAAGTACGGCCAGGCCGCACAGGCCGAAACCACACGCAAGATGGTTGTCGCGATGGCGCGCGACATTCGCGTCTTGGTCATCAAGCTGTGCGACCGGCTGCACAACATGCGCACCCTGCGCTACCTGCCTGAGGACAAGCAGCAGACGAAGGCACGGGAGACGCTCGAGATCTACGCGCCACTGGCTCACCGGCTCGGGATGAACGCCATCAAGTGGGAGTTGGAAGACCTCTCGTTCGCCACGCTGTATCCCAAGGTCTACGAAGAGATCGTCAGCTTGGTCGAGCGGCGCGCACCCAGCCGCGACCAGTACCTCTCGAACGTGGTGCACGACGTCGAGCAGGCGTTGCACCAGGCACGGATCGACGCCGAGGTGACGGGACGCCCCAAGCACTACTACAGCGTCTACCAGAAGATGATCGTCCGTGGCCGTGACTTCGCAGACATCTACGACTTGGTCGGCCTGCGGGTGCTCGTCGACTCGGTGCGCGACTGCTATGCGGCGCTCGGAGTGATCCACGCGAGGTGGAACCCGGTGCCGGGCCGGTTCAAGGACTACATCGCGATGCCCAAGTTCAACATGTACCAGTCGTTGCATACGACGGTCATCGGGCCAGAGGGCAAGCCCGTCGAGCTGCAGATCAGAACGCACGCGATGCACCGTCGTGCCGAGTACGGCGTTGCTGCTCACTGGAAGTACAAGGAGGGGTCGGGTTCTGCGTCCACGCAGGACGACATGACGTGGCTGCGTCAGCTGCTCGACTGGCAGCAGGAGACCAGCGACCCAGGGGAGTTCCTCGACTCCCTCCGCTTCGAGATCAGCGGCACAGAAGTCTTCGTCTTCACCCCCAAGGGCGACGTGGTGGCCCTGGTCACGGGAGCGACTCCCGTCGACTTCGCCTACGCCGTGCACACCGAGGTGGGGCACCGAACGGTTGGTGCGCGGGTCAACGGACGCCTTGTGCCACTCGACTCGGTGCTCGAGAACGGCGACGTGGTCGAGGTCATCACGTCCAAGTCCGAAGGGGCGGGGCCGAGCCAAGACTGGCTGGGCTTCGTCAAGTCGCCGAGAGCGCGCAACAAGATCCGCGCCTGGTTCAGCAAAGAACGCCGCGAAGAGGCGATCGAGCAGGGCAAGGACGCCATCACCAGGGCGATGCGCAAGCAGGCGCTGCCGATGCAACGCATCATGTCCGGCCCGGCGCTGCTCTCGGTTGCCGCCGACCTCAAGCTGAAAGACATCGACTCGCTGTACGCCGGAGTCGGTGAAGGTCACATCAGCGCGCAGACCGTGGTGCGCAAGCTGGTGGGCGTCCTGGGCGGCGAAGAGGGTGCTACCGAGGACATCGCCGAGGCGACGGTCGCCACCAAGCCGGCGCGGGTCCGCACCGGCGAAGACCCAGGCGTGGTCGTCAAGGGGGTCGACGACGTCTGGGTGAAGCTGGCGAGGTGCTGCACGCCGGTGCCGGGTGACGCCATCGTCGGTTTCGTGACCCGCGCCCGAGGCGTCTCGGTTCACCGCAGCAACTGCATCAACGTTTCCTCGCTGTCGCCTGACCGCTTCGTGGACGTCGAGTGGGCGCCCACCGCGTCCAGCGTCTTCCTGGTCTCGATCCAGGTCGAGGCGCTCGACCGGGCCCGGCTGCTGTCGGACGTGACACGCGTGTTGTCCGACCAGCACGTCAACATCCTGAGCGCTTCGGTCACCACGACTCGTGACCGAGTGGCGATGTCACGATTCACCTTCGAGATGGGCGATACCCGTCATCTCGGCCACGTGCTCAATGCCGTGCGCGGGATCGAAGGCGTGTTCGACGCCTACCGCATCACCAACGGGTGATGGTCAGCTGAACTCTTGTAAGGCGTTCTCTGCTTGGGCCAACCATTGCCGGCGCGCCTCGAGGGCGGCCTCGGCCTTCTCGACGTCTGCCGTGCGACCGGACGTCGCCGCGATCTCGCGCTCGGCCTCGAGCTTGGCGATCGACGAGGTGAGTTGCGCGATCGTTGCCTCGGCTCTGGCGCGAGCCTCTGGGTTGGTCTTCTGCCAACGTGCGTCCTCCGCCTTGCGCACCGCCAGCTCGACCTGCTGCAGACGTCGCTCCACTGCTTGCTTGTCCGCCCTGGGCACGTGGCCGATGCTGGCCCAGCGATCCTGGATCGAGCGAAGGGCCGCGCGTGCGGCGTCCAGGTCTTTGACGGGCAGCAAGGCTTCGGCCTCGTCGGCCAGTTTCTGCTTGGCCTCGAGGTTTGCCTTCTGCTCGGCGTCCCGTTCGCTGTAGACCGCTGACCGGGCGGTGAAGAAGGTGTCCTGAGCCGCCTTGAAGCGGGTCCACAGCTCCTGCTCGGCCTCACGGGTGGCGGGGCCGGCCGCCTTCCAGCGTTGCATCAGGGAACGGAAGGCTGTCGATGTGGGACCCCAGTCCTTGCTGTTCGCGAGTGCCTCGGCCTCCTTGACGATCTTCTCCTTGACGCCGACTGCCTCGCTGCGCTGTTGGTCGCGCTTCGCGAACCACGCGCGGCGACGCTTCTCGAACGTGCTGCGAGCGTGGCTGAGCCGCTTCCACAGCTCCTGCTCGTAACCCCGCTCAGCGTGTGGTGCCTGACGCCATTCCTCGACGATCTGCTTGAACCGCTCGCCGGAGGCCTTCCACTGCGTGCTCTCGGCGAGGCGCTCGGCTTCTTCGACGAGCTGCTCGCGAGTAGCCCGCGCCGCGGCTCGGGCTGCCTCGCGCTCTGCCTTGCGTGCGGCGCGCTGCTGGTCGACGGTCTCGATCAACCCGTCGAGTCGGCGGCGCAGTACCGCCAGGTCGCCGATGCAGTGCGGCTCATCGACCTGCTCGCGGAGCTTGCCGATAGCGGCCTTGGCCTCATCGGCCGGTAGCGCTGAGTCGGTGATGCGATGCTCCAGCAGGTCGATTTCGACGGCGAGCGAGGCGTACTTGCGTTCGTAGAAGCGAACGCCGTCAGCTGGGTCACCTGCGAGCCACTCACCGACCTTGACTTCGGGTTCGGGACCGTCCGGCGTCCGAACGAAGACCGAGCCGTTCTCGTCCACGCGACCCCACGGCTGGCTGGGGGAAGTGGACGCCGCTGAGACACCGGGCGGCGGGGCCGGCCGGGGTCGCGGTGAGGCGCTCGACTGTTCAGTCACCGTGTCTGGTCCATCCCAGTGCTGATCATGACGTGGACTGCTCGATGCGGGCGGCGGTGATGGTGATGGGTTCGGCGGGTGGCCCGTCTCCCGGTTGGGGCGAGTCGGCTGCGACACCGGCGTCCGCGATCTGCTGGACGACGTCGAGCCCTTTGCTCACCTCGCCGACGATCGTGTAGTCCGGTGGCAGCGTGGTGTCGTCATACACGAGGAAGAACTGGCTGCCCGCTTCGCCGCCGCCGGGCTCGGCCATTGCGACGGTGCCCTTGGGATAGTTGTTCTTGCCTTCATCGGGCAGGTTCTCGTCCGGCGTTGTGTAGCCGGGGTTACCACTGCCGGTGCCCGTACGATCGCCGCACTGCAGCACGAAGATGCCCGCAGTGGTGAGCCTGTGGCATGAGGTGTCGTCGAAGTACCCGCGGCTGGCGAGGAAGGCCAACGAGTTGGAGTTCTTCGGTGCCTTCGTCGTGTTCAGCGTGATGGTGATGGGGCCGTGGTCGGTGTCGAGGATCAGGTCAGCCGGCGCGCCTTTCGGGAGCGTCTTGGCTGCCGCCTCGTAGGTGAAGTCGTCCGCCGTCTCTGAGTCGGTCGGTGAGTCGGTTGCCGTCGCGTCGCCGTCGTCAGTCACCGACCACAGGAACCAGCCACCGCCCACGACGATGAGGACGCCGGCCACCGCGGCCAGAGCCACGTTGCGGCGACGCCGACGCACCGCCTTGGCGTGCTGCCGCTCGACGTACGCCTCGTGGCGGGCCCGCGCCTTCGCCCTGCGCTGCTGCTGAGTGGTCACCGGGTCCTTCGTCTCGTGGTCGCTCGGGGTGCAGCGCACCAGTGTAGGTAGGCACAGCGCAGGATGTGGACGGGGACAGGCCGATAGGCTGGCAGTCACCGTCTCGCACGGGGCGTCCGCGCGCCCCGCACACCCAAGGAGCCGTTCCTCAGTGCTGGTCGCCGGTTTCCCCTCTGCGGTGTACGGCACCAACGTCTACGTCGTGGCGCCTGCGCCAGGCGAGGAATGCGTCATCGTCGACCCCGGTATGGAGGTGTCGGCGGGTGTCGACGAGCTCCTTCGCGAACATCGGCTGAAGCCAGTGGCGGTCTTGCTCACTCACGGCCATATCGACCACATCTTCTCGGTCGTGCCCGTGGCGGGGTCGCGAGGCATCTCTGCATATATCCACCCGGACGACCGCGAGATGTTGGCCGATCCGATGAAGGGGCTGTCGACCGAGAGCACCGACCTCTTCGGTGGTCGACTGCAGTGGCAAGAGCCCGACGACGTGTCGTTGCTCGCCGATGGCGTGACGCTGTCGATGGTCGGGCTCGAGATCGCTGTCGCCCATGCGCCGGGGCACACCCCTGGGTCAGTGATGTTCCGAGTTCCCGGGTCGCCGGACGGCGTGAGGGGGCTGCCATCGCCTCCGCGAGAAACGCTGTTGTCCGGTGACGTGCTGTTCGCGGGGTCGATCGGTCGGACCGACCTGCCCGGTGGCTCTCACTCTCAGATGCTGCAGTCGTTGCGCGACAAGGTGCTGCCGCTGGACGACGACATCCTCGTTCTGCCTGGGCACGGAGGAGCGACGACCATCGGCCGCGAGCGCGAAAGCAACCCGTTCCTCAGGGGACTGCTCGACGACCAGGCAGCGGATAGCTCGTCGGCAGCTGGTCGGGGGTTGTAGGCGTGGCCAAGATCGCCCCGCTGTCGGGCTTCCCGGAGTTCCTGCCTGCGCAGCGCATTGTCGAGCAGCAACTCCTGGAGCGCGTCCGTTCGGTCTTCGAGCTGCATGGTTTCGCCCCGATCGAGGTGCGCGCTGTCGAACCGCTTCACCAGTTGTTGCGCAAGGGTGAGATCGACAAAGAGGTGTATGTCCTCGGTCGACTGCAGGAGGCCTCGGCGGACGTCGACGCAGCAGACGGCGACCGCCTCGGTCTGCACTTCGACCTGACCGTTCCATTTGCACGCTACGTGCTGCAGCACGCCGGACGCTTGGACTTTCCTTTTCGTCGCTACCAGATTCAGAAAGTGTGGCGAGGCGAGCGGCCACAGGAGGGTCGGTACCGCGAGTTCACGCAAGCTGACATCGACATCGTGGGACGTGACACGCTGCCCTTTCACCATGACGTCGAGGTGGCGTTGGTCATGGGCGAGGTGTTCGCAGCGCTTCCGATCCCGCCCACTCTGATCAAGGTGAACAACCGGAAGCTGGCTGAGGGCTTCTTCCGAGCGGCAGGCGCCAAAGACCACCACGCTGCACTGCGAGCCCTGGACAAGCTCGACAAGGCCGGAGCCGATCACGTGCGTCGCCTGCTCGTGGACGAAGCGGGTCTCGACGACGCGGGGGCTGACCTGTCCTTGCAGCTCGCCGAGATCACCGGCTCCGATGACAGCGTGGCAAGACGGGTCAGGGCGCTCGGAGTTGAGCACCCGCTGCTCGACGAGGGCTTGGAAGAGCTGATGGCCGTTGTCGACGCCGCACAGCAGCGCCGACCTGGTTCGCTGGTCGCTGACCTAAGGATCGCGCGAGGCCTCGACTACTACACCGGCACGGTGTACGAGACGACGCTCAGTGGCTTTGAGTCCCTCGGCTCGATCTGCTCAGGTGGGCGGTACGACGCGCTTGCCAGCGACGGCAAGGTGACCTATCCGGGTGTCGGCATCTCGCTCGGCGTCTCGAGGCTGTTGGT
>DASUFV010000001.1:0-3051 GCA_036274415.1 Actinomycetes bacterium | reverse complement strand
CGACTCGCCGTCCGACTCGCCGTCCGACTCGCCGTCCGACACGCCGGCCGACCGGGGCAGCATCCGAGACGGCATCCGCTACGTGCGTTCGCGTCAAGACCTCGTGCTGGTGCTCGTGATCGCGTTCTTCGTCGGAACGTTTGGGCTGAACTTCCAGCTCACCATCGCGTCGATGGTCACCGGCACCTTCGGGCTCGGCGCGGCAGCGTTCGGTGCGGCGTCCACCATCTTGGCGATCGGCTCACTGAGCGGATCGCTGGCAGCGGCGCGTCGTGGCGCGCCTCGCCTTCGTCTCGTTGTGCTTGCCGCCCTGGCGTTCGGTGCCGCGGGCGTGACCGCAGCAGTCATGCCGACGTACATCACATTTGTCATCGCGTTGCCGTTGGTGGGCATCGGAGCCCTTACCCTGATCAACGCCGCGCAGTCATACCTGCAGCTCAACAGCGAACCAGCACTGAGAGGACGCGTGATGGGCATCTACACGCTCCTCTTCATGGGCGGCACACCACTCGGATCGCCGCTGGTCGGTTGGGTGGCTGAGACATTCGGGGCCAGGTGGTCCATCGCTTTGGGCGGCATCGTGTCTGCGCTCGCTGCCGTCGTCGTGGCGTTCATCAGACTGCGGAGCTCAGGCCTCGAGGTGCGCGCACACGTACGCCCGCGGCCGCACCTGCACATCGCGTCGCCCGACGAGCTCGCCGACGTGCGTCCCGGTCTGCGTCTCAATCGACTCAACGCACCCCAAGCGCCTGTGGCTTCACACCGGGTGATGACGATCCCCGTTCTGCTCGTGGCAGGCCTGCTCGCTGCGGCACCCATATCTGCTGAGCCCAGCCCAGGAAACGCGGACGACCTCACGTCCACGAAGTTGGCGCCGATCACCGACCCCGCCATCGATGAGGCCAGCGGGATGGTGGCCAGTCGAGTGCATGACGGAGTCGTCTGGCTGATCAATGACAGCAAAGGTGGCCAAACTGTCTACGGTGTCGACGACAAGGGCGAGACCGTGGCCGAGCTCGCGCTCCGCAGCGTCTACAACCGTGACTGGGAGGCGATGGCGCCAGGCGAGGACGACGGGGGAGACCCCGCGCTGTGGGTGGCCGACATTGGCGACAACGACGCCCAGTGGAGCTCGATCCGCGTCTACCGGATCTCCGAGCCCGATCAGCTGGGCGAGCAGGAGGCGTCCTGGCGGCGCATCGAGCTGCGCTACCCGGACGGACCGCACAATGCCGAGACCTTCATGGTCACCGCCGACGGACGCCTCGTGGTCGTCACCAAAGAGGCGTTGGGTGCTGGGATCTACCTCACGCCCGAGGTTCCCGAGTTCGGGTCGACCGTGACGTTGGAGCGCGTTGGCCCCGCCCCGATGTTCCTCACCGATGGCGCCATCTCCCCTGACGGCGAGCAGGTCGCGTTGCGCAGCTACACGTCCCTCTTCCTCTTTGACGCGCACTCATTCCTCGCCGACGGCACCCGAGGCGATGCCGGGGTCGTCTACCCACTACCGCTGCAACCGCAGGGAGAGACGCTGGCTTACACCGACGACAGTCACGTCCTCGTGGGAACCGAGGGGGTCGACGAGCCTCTGTACCTGATTCGACTACCGGACGCGGCACCTGCGACCCCGACCTCGTCTCAGTCCGACGAGGGCATGTGGGGCTGGGTGCTCGGACTGCTCGCCATCCTCGCGATCAGTGGAGCTGCGGCGTTCCTGATGCGCTTTCGCGGACGTGAACGTGCACGAACGCCGTTAGCGGCTGGTCAGCCGAGCTCGCCCACGACGTAGTCGATGCAGGCAGTCAACGCCTCGATGTCGGCGGGTTCGATGGCCGGGAACATCGCGATTCGCAGCTGGTTGCGGCCCAGCTTGCGGTACGGCTCGGTGTCGACGATGCCATTCGCGCGGAGCACCTTGGCCAGTTCGCTGGCGTCGATCGACTCGGCGAAGTCGATCGTGCCGATGACGGCTGAGCGCTTGCTGGCATCACCGACGTACGGCGACGCGTAGTCGACTTTGTCGGCCCAGCTGTACAGCGCCTCGGCCGACCGGGCAGAACGACCCGTAGCGAATGACAGGCCACCCCCGGCGTTGAACCAATCGACCTGCTCAGCCATCATCACGATCGTTGCGAGCGCGGGCGTGTTGTACGTCTGGTTCTTCACCGAGTTGTCGATTGCGGTCTGCAGGTCAAGGAATGGCGGGATGTAGCGGCCGCTCTCCTTGATCTCGCTGGCACGCTGCAGCGCCGCTGGTGACATGAGAGCCACCCAGAGCCCACCGTCGGCTCCGAAGGACTTCTGCGGCGCGAAGTAGTAGACGTCGAACTCGGTCGCCTCGACCGGCAGGCCCGCCGCGCCTGACGTTGCGTCGATCACCGTAAGCGCATCGTCGTCGCCGCCTGAGACTCGGCGGACGGGGATGGACACACCGGTGGACGTCTCGTTCTGCGGCGTCGCGTAGACGTCTAGGCCGCGCTGAGGGGCGAACTCCGGCGCATCGCCGGGGTCGCTGGTGATGACATCGGGCTCACCGAGGTGTGGTGCCTTCTTGACCGAGGTCACGAACTTGGACCCCAACTCACCGAACGACAGGTGCTGGCTGCGCTCGCGGATCAGTCCGAACGCCGCCACCTCCCAGAAGGCGGTGGCGCCACCGTTGCCGAGAATCACCTCGTATCCGTCCGGCAGCGAGAACAAGGTCGACAGACCGCTGCGCAGGCGTCCGACCTCGTTCTTCACCGTTGCCTGGCGGTGGGAGGTGCCCATGAGCGACTGCCAGCGCGCGGCTACCGCGTCGGTCTGCTCCTTGCGGACCTTGCTGGGCCCGGCGCCGAAGCGTCCGTCGGAGGGCTTGAGGGCGTCCGGGATGGTGATGTCAGATGGCATGTGATCAGCGTAGGAGCAGTGCGTTCGCCACCGCACGGGGGGCAGAGCCACATTTCCGTCTCGTGAAACGTGCGCGGGGTGAAACGTGCCGATGCTGGACTAGATCGCGTACGAGGGTTTGACCTCGCGGTCCCATCCTTCGACCGCCTCCGGCTTGCGGGG